>JACRDA010000351.1 GCA_016212965.1 Myxococcales bacterium | reverse complement strand
GATGGGGCCGATCTCGTGGACGCGCGTGCCGAGCGCGTGACCGGCGGCGTGCTGGTAGCCCGCGTAGCCCGCGCCCTCGACGACGGCGCGCGCGGCGCGGTCGACGTCGAGCCCGGTCGCGCCGGGGCGGAGAGCGGCGAGCGCCGCGCGGTACGCCTCGCGGTTCACGCGCCACATGCGGGTGATGGCCTCGGGCGGGGCCGTCTCGCCCGGCGCGAGCACGTAGGCCGTCCGCTGGATGTCGGAGCAGAAGCCGCGATGGCGGATGCCGAAATCGATGCGCAGCACGTCGCCCGGCGCGACGATCCGATCGGTCGGGTCCGAGTGACCACGCGTCGGCCCGACGTTGATGGACAGGAACTCGACGACGTCGCCGCCCGCCTCGGTCATGCGCGTCATCACGGCGCCGAGATCGCGCTCGGTCGAGCGCCCCGCGCGCACGTGCTCGGAAACGAGCGCCGCCCGCGCGATTCTCTGCGTGCGCAGCACCGCCTCCGACAGGACCGCCACCTCCTCGGGCGAGCGACTGCCGACGAGATCCACGACGAGCCGCTCGGCCGAGACGAAGCGGCGCGCTTGCTCGCTCCCGACCGACTCCTCGAGGTAGCCGCGCATGCCGGCCGCGAGACCGTCGGCCATCGGGATGTCGCGCGAGGCGTCGATGCCGATGCGACTGCCCTGCATGCGTCCGAGCCACTCGCGTAGATGCGGCTTGGCGCCCTCGGAGCCGTACGGGACGATTTTCTGGTAGAGGCCGCTCTCCTCGAGCGGTGTCGTGTCGTAGGAGGCCGCGATCGCGACGCGCCCGAGTGCCCCGTCGATGCGGCCGAAGAGGCACGCGAGGCGCGCCACGGCCCGCTCCGCGCCGACGTACGGGGCCACGGGGTCGACGGACGCCTCGCGCGTGAACACGACCCAGCCGTCGAGGGCGGCGCGGCGCAGGAGCTCGGCGAGCCCCGCGGTGAGGACTTCGCGGTGGCGATCGGAGACGGGCATGGCGAGACGAGACCTCCTTCGGCCGCCCCAGGCAGGGCATCCTACCGCAAGGAGCGGGGCGCGCGCCGCTTTGCGGTGCGCCTCGTCCGCGCCGGCCGCCTCGCGTCGCCACCTTGACGCGGCCAGCGTTTGTCGCTGTGCTCGCGCGCAGGAGCTCGTGCGCACGGACGTGACCCCCTCGCCGCTCGCCCGGCAGCGCGCCGCGGCGACGCTCGTGCGCTGGCTCGGTCCCTGGGCCGGGCTCGCGGTGCCGCCGGGCGTGCGCCGCACCGCGCTCGTGCTCGGGCGCACGGCGCCCGGGGCGCCGCCCGTGCGCGCGTCGCTCTACGAGCCCGCGAGCGGGCGCTCGCTCGGCGCCTACCTCGTGAGCCCGGGCCTGCACTACGCGGGTCCCGATGATCCGCGCCACGACCGGTTCTGCCGGGTGCTCGCGGCGGCCGGCTTTTCGGTCCTCTCCCCGTTCCTCGACGACTTCCTCGGCCTGCGCGTGGCTCCGGCCGCGATCGACGAGCTCGCCCTCGGTTGGCGCGCGCTCTGCGACCTCGCCGCGCAGCGGCGCCTGCCGCGGCCGGGCGTGTTCAGCATCTCCTTCGGCTCGCTGCCGGCCCTCGCGCTCGGCGCCCACCCGGAGCACGGGCCCGAGGTCGGCGCGCTCGTCCTGTTCGGAGGCTACGCGGAGTTCCGGGCGGCCATCCGCTTCGCGCTCTCGGGGCGCGCGTACGCGAGCGACGGCGCGCGCGTGAGCGTGCCCCACGATCCGTCGAATGCGCCGGCCGTGTTCGTGAACCTCGCGACCCTGCTCGACGTCCCGGGCGACCGCGCCCTGCTCGCCCGCGCGTGGGTCGAGCTCTGCCAGCGCACCTGGGGCCGGCGCGAGACCTGGCCGCGCGCCCGTCGCCTGGCCCTCGCCGAGCCCCTGGCCGCGCGCCTGCCGGCTGCCCTGCGCGGGCTCTTCTGGATCGGCACCGGCCTCGAGGCCGGCGGCGAGGCGCTCCTCGAGGCGGCGCTCGCACGGAGGCCCGACGCGTTCGCGTTCGCGGAGGCCCCGCGCTACGCCGCGCGCGTGCGCGCACCGGTCGCCATCGTGCACGGTCGCGACGACGACGTCATCCCGTGGCCCGAGGCCGAGAAGCTCCACGCGGCGCTGCCCCACGACGTCGACAAGCAGGTCCTGCTCACGGGCATCTACGCGCACAACCGCGCGTCCGTGCCCGGTGCCGGCGCGCTCGCGCGCGAGGTCGCGGCCCTCGCCCGCGTGGTCTACGCGCTCGTGGACGGCGGGACGGGGGGGCTCGGCCGAGAGCGGGCGACCTAGTCGTCCCGAAGCCCGCGACCCGCAGCGGCCTTCAGTCGGCCTGCGGGACGCTCACCTCGTCGACGATGCCGACGATGACCGAGCGCACCGGCCCGTTGGCGCTGCCGAGCAGCTGGCGCGCGGAGTTGCCCTCGTCCTCCACGAGCACGGTCTCGCCGACGCCCGCGCCCACGAGGTCGACCGCCACGACGTATTTGTCGCCGTCGAAGGCCCCGTCCGGCGTCACCGCGCGCACCATGAGCTGCTTGCGCCCGGCGTAGAACGGGTGCTGCACGGTGCTGACGACGGTCCCTGTCACGCGCCCGAGCATCATGGCTTCACCTCGCCGCCCGGAGCGGCGCCACCTTCGTCCGAGTAGGCGTGCTGATCGACGATGCCGACGATCGCGTGATCGACCGGCACGAACCAGGGGTCGTGCAGGAGCGCCGCCTCGCGCGAGGCCTCGTAGGTCACGAGGTCGCCCTGCCCTGCCTGAGCCGAGGCGTCGGTCGCGACGAAGGGCTCGCCCTCGACGGCAAGCTCCGCCGTGAGCGGCCGCACGATGAGGAGCTTCAGGCCCTTCATCGCCGCCGGCTCGGCCTTCACCGTCGCGACCATCGTGCCGATCACGCGTCCGAGCTTCATCCGCGCCACTCCTTGCAGAACCGCGACCCCGAGCGGAGCGCCTGCCCCACCACGCCGTCGGCGTTGGGGACGATCGTCGTCGAGCTACCCTCGGAGCGGCCGCGCACGAGCGCGCGCGCGGCGAGCGCGAGCGCGGCCTCGACGTCGTGGGTCGCGCCCCCCAGGGTCGCGACCGCCTTGCCGCCGAGCCCGTCGCCGACGCGCAGCTCCACGAGCTCCACCTCTGCGCCCTTGAGGGCGGCGTCGAGCGCCGCGAGCAGGGTCGGCGGATAGAGCGTCTCGACGACGCCGACGGTGTCGCCGGGCCCCGAGCGCCGCACACCCCCGACGAACGCCGGGACGATACGCTCCTCGGCGTACGGCAGCAGGATCTGGTCCTCGAGCGCCGCTGCCGCGACGCGCCGTGCCGCCGCGTAGGCGCGCAGGCAGGGCTCGACCTCGCCCGCAAAGGCGATGAGGTAGAGACCGCTCTCGACCGTCCCCGCCGCGAGCACGTCGACGGGCGCCTCCTTGGCGAGCGCGTCGAGCGCGACGAGGCCGAGCGGAACCGCGCCGATGGCGAGCATCGCCAGGGCTGGCCCCACGCTCGAGTCGGCGGCGGACACCTACCTCGTTCTCCTCGGGTGCGAGCGCGCGCTCACACGATGCGGAAGTGATCGACCAGGGTGCAGCGGCGCCAGCGCGAGAACGAGCGCGCCGTCGTGAGGCCCTCGCCGGTCGGGGAGGCGATCGTGAAGGAGGTGTAGCCCTCCGCCTCGTGTCCGAGGCCCGACACCGCCATGCCGTTCTTGACGAAGATGGAGCAGTTGCACTTGCGGGCCATCTTGGAGAGCGCATCGAGATCGTGGGAGTGCATGGTCGCCGTGTGGAAGCAGCCGCCCTCGGCCTCGACCGCGAGGTCGATGGCCTCGTCGACCGAGCGCACGCGCGTGAGCGGCAGGACGGGCATCATCTGCTCGGTCCAGATGAGCGGGTGATCGTTCGGCACCTCGACGAGCACCGTGCGCACCTCGGGGCCCGCCGAGATGCCGAGCTCCTGCAGGATGAGCGAGGCGTTCTTGCCGACGAACTTCCGCTCCACGACCGCGTGGCCGCGCGGCCCGGCGCCCTTCTCGAAGATGACCTTCTCGAGGCGCGAAAGGTCGCTCGGCTTGAGCTCGACCGCGCCGTTCTTCCTCATCGAGGCCTTGAGCGCGTCGGCCACCGCGTCGACGACGATGACTTCCTTCTCGTCGACGCAGATGACGTTGTTGTCGAAGGAGTGGCCGCGCACGATGTCGCGCCCCGCCTTGTCGATGTTGGCGCTGGCGTCGACCACGGCCGGCGGGTTGCCCGGACCGGCGCAGATGGCGCGCTTGCCCGAGCCCATGGCCGCCTTCACGACCGCCGGGCCGCCCGTGACGACCACGATGCGCACGAGCGGGTGGCGCATCATCTCGTTGGCGGACTCGATGGTCGGCTCGGCCGGGCAGGTCACGACGTTGGGTGGGCCGCCCGCCGCCACGATGGCGCGGTTGATGATGCGCACCGTCTCGGCCGACACGCCCTTCGCCGAGGGGTGGACGTTGAACACCACGGTGTTGCCGGCCGACACCATGCCGATCGTGTTGCAGATGATGGTCGACGGCGGGTTCGTGACGGGCGTGATGGCGCCGATGACCCCGAAGGGCGCCGGCTCGAGCAGCATGAGGCCGTGATCGCCGCTCGCGGCCTGGGGCGCGAGATCTTCCGGCCCCGGCGTCTTGTTCGTGACGAGCAGGTTCTTCTGGACCTTGTCCTCGAAGCGCCCGAGCCCAGTCTCGTCGACCGCCATGCGCGCCAGGTACTCGGCCTTCGGGCGCAGCGCCTGACGCACCGACTCGATGACGGCGTAGCGGCGCGTGAGCCCGACCTTGTCGAGCGCGAAGAACGCCGCGCGCGCGGCCTTCACGGCCTCGTCGAGACTTCCGAACACGCCGTCGCCAAGCGCCACGCTCCCGCCGCGACCGACGGGCGCCGGCGCCGCGGACGCGGGCGACGCGGGTGCGGGCGACGCCGCGCCGGGCTTGCCGGCACGGCCGTCGAGCTCGCGCGCGATCGCCTCGGCCAGGCGACGGATCTGCTCCGGGCTGATTCCGACCATGCTCATGGGTCACCTGCCTCAGGCGTCCGAGTAGCCGTGCTCGGAGCCGTGCTTCTCGTAGCGCTGTTCGCCCCCGATCTCCCAGGTGTCGACGATGGCCATGATGACCGCATCGCAGGGCCGATCCTTGGTCACCTCGGTCTGCCGCGCCGACGAGCCGCTCGCGTAGAGCACGTACTCGCCGACCCCGCAGCCGACGGCGTCGTTGGCCACCACGTAGCCGCCCTCCGCCAGGCTCTCGGGGTTCACCTGGCGCAGGAGCAGGAACTTGAGGCCCGCGATCTTCGGGTCCTTGCGCGTCGCCACCACGGTGCCGACCACTTTTGCGAGGAGCATCGTCCGTACCCTCCAAGACCTTCGCCACCCAGCCGGACACGCGCGGCGCGCGTGCGGGCTCCAGGCTACGGACTCCGGGCCGCGCGGCAATCGCCGAGCGGCACGTGCCGCTCGCCGACGCCCGCCGGAGCCCGACGCCCGGAGCCTGTAGCCTCGCGTCGCGCGCGAGCGCGCGCCGTCAGCGACCGCCGCGCGACGCGAGCTCCTTCTCGACCTCGGCCTTGCGGCCGAGCGGCAGAACGAGGTCCACGTTGACGTGCGGGCGCGCGATGATGTGCGTGGCGACGATCTCGCCCACACGCCCCGCGTTGTTCTGGCCCGCGTCGACGGCCGCCTTCACGGCCGCCACGTCGCCCCGGATGACCGCGGTGACGTAGCCGCCGCCGGTCTTCTCGTACCCGACGAGCTCTACCTTCGCCGCCTTCACCATCGCGTCGGCCGCCTCCACCATCGCCGCGAACGAGCGGCACTCGATCATGCCCAATGCTTCGGCCATCGATTCCTCCGTGATACCGCTTTCCGTGCGGCCGCTTGCTACCTACCGGTCCGTCCTTTTCGAGGGCGACCCGCCTAGGCGGGGGGGACCCTCGTCGAGCCCAGGCTCTTGATCGCGTTCTCCGCGGCCGGCCAGGCCACGTCGATGTCGCGGTCTTCGCCCGCGAGATACACGCGCCCGAGCGAGCCGAAGCTCACGATCTCGAGCACCTTGATGCGCGCCGCCTTCTCCGCCTCGTTGGCCGCCAGCGCCGCGTTGGCGGCGGGCTGCACCTCGAGGGTGTAGAGCGACTGCCCCGCCACGATCATGTTGCCGTGACGGGTGCGGTTGATGAGCTGCGTCTGCCGATCGTCGAGGTGACGGATCACGGTCGACGACAAAATCTCCGGCTTGATCCGGTTGTGCTCCTCGAGGCCGATCTCCTTCAGGATGGTGTCGCCCGCGCGCCGCACCTCGCCCTGCTCGTCGTGGTGCAGCTCGAGCAGGCCGTAGAGCCGCTCGACGATCTGCATGCCGGGCTTGACCGAGGTCGCCTTGACCGCGATGTCGGTCAGGCGGTTGATGGCGATGCCCGGGGAGATCTCGATGAAGAGCGATGCCTGGTGGCGGACCGGCAGGAAGCCCTTGGCCACCGTGCCGAGGAAGGCGGCGTGCTGCGGCTGCAGCGAGTCCAGAAACACGTAGCTGCGAAGCTCGATGCTCACGGCGGGCCTCTCCTCTTCAGTCCTTGCGCGACGACTTCTGCTCACGTCCGGTGAGCGATTCGATCGCCTTCGTGGCGGCGACGGAGGCGACGTCGATGTCGCGCTGCTCGCCGCCGAGGTACACGCGCCCGAAGGCACCGGTCATGCGCACGTCCACGACGTTGATCTCCGCCGCCTTCTCGGCCTCGTTGGCGGCGAAGGCCGCGTAGCCGGCCGGCTCGACCTCGAGGATGTAGAGCGATTCGCCGGCGACGAGCATCATGCCCATGCGGTTGCGGTTGATGAGCTGCACCTGGAGGTCGTCCACGTTGCGGATGACCTGCGAGGACAACACGCGCGGTTTGATGCGGTCCTCCTCGCGGAGCTGCAAGGCGTCGAGGATCGCCGTGCCCGCCTGCCGCACGTCGGCCTGCGAGGGGCTGTGCACCTCGAGCATGCCGTACAGGCGCTCGACCACCTGCATGCCGGGCCGCACGTCCGTCGCCTTGACCGCGATGTCGGTGACGCGGTTGATCTCGATGCCGGGCGAGATCTCGACGATGAGCGAGGCCTCGCCCGCGATCGGCAAGAAGCCCTTGGCGATGGTGCCGAGGTAAGCCGCCAGCTGCGGCTGCAGGGAGTCGAGGAAAACGAAGCTTCTGATGTCGGCCATGCCCGGCTGTCCCTTCTACCCGCTCGTCCCGCGTGCGCGGCGCGTCAGTACGCGGCGGCCGCCTTGCCGCCTGCGCTCTTCTCGCCGCGCGCCTCCTGGGCGATCTTGACGCCCACCGAGGCACCGATGCGGCTCGCTCCCGCCTCGATCATCTTCTGCGCGTCGGCCGCCGACCCGACCCCGCCCGAGGCCTTCACCCGGAGCTTGAAGTCCACGGCGCGCGCCATGAGCGCCACGTCGTGCGCCGTCGCGCCGCCCTTGGCGAAGCCGGTCGAGGTCTTGACGAAGTCGGCGCGCGCGCGCTTCGCGAGCACGCAGGCCGCGACCTTCTCCTCGTCCGTGAGGAGAGCCGTCTCGATGATGACCTTGCAGAGGGCGCGCCCCTCGCGGCACACCTCGACGACGGCCCGGATGTCCTCGTACACGTACTCGAGATCACCGCTCTTCAAAGCGCCGATGGCGAGCACCATGTCGATCTCGCGCGCCCCGTCGCGCATCGCGCGCCGTGCCTCGAGCGCCTTGTTCTCGCGCGGCGTCGCGCCGAGCGGGAAGCCGACGACGGTGCACACGACCGGCGCCGCGCCGGCGAGCTTCTGGGCGCAGCGCCTGACGTGCACCGGGTTCACGCACACCGAGGCGAAGCCGAACTTCGCCGCCTCGTCGCAGAGCTTGTCGATCTCCGCGTAGGTCGCGTCGGGCCGGAGCAGCGTGTGATCGATGAGCTTGGCCACGTCGGCCGGCACGGCGCCGACGCCGAGCTGGCTCGAGACGCGGGCGCCCGACGCGGCCGCGCTGCCGACGACGGCGCGCACCTCGTCCGTGCGCTTCGACACGCAGTGCCCGCAGCCCGTGCACGTCGAGCACGCGGCGCCCCCCGCGGAGCCGCAGCCGGCCGCGGCGCCGCTGCCGAGCACGGCGGCGACGAGGCCCGGGTTCTGGGTGAGCACCTGGGTGATGGCGCGGACGAGCGCTTCGCCGTCGCCTGCGTTCGAGGCCATGGGCAAGCTGGTCTTCATGGGGAGTCTGGGGCGGTCGCGGTCGAGCGCGTCGATCATCGCGACGCGGCGCTTGTGGCGATCGACCGTGCAGTCGGTCGCGAGGAAGGTGTCGACGATGGCGAGCACCGTCTTCTCGTCGAGGTAGCCGGCGCCGAGCGTGAGCAGGTTGGCGTCGTTGTGCTCGCGCGCGTTCTTGGCGGTCGCGACGTCGAAGGCCATGCCCGCACGCACGCCGGGGACCTTGTTGGCGACCATGCACGAGCCGATGCCGGCCCCGTCGATGACGATGCCGCGGCTCGCCTGACCGGTCGCGACGGCCTCCGCCGCGGCGCGCGCGAAGAGCGGGTAGTCGCAGGCGTCCGCCGAATGCGTGCCCACGTCGAGGGCGTCGACGCCGCGACCGCGCAGGTGGCGCACGAGCGCGCCCTTGAGCGCGAAGCCCCCGTGGTCACTCGCCACGACCACGCGTCCGGGCGCTCCGGCCGAGCTCGCGGTCATCGCGACCACCCGCAGGGACGACCCCGGTCCGCGACCGAGGCGACGCGGCCGCGGTCGCAAACCCGGTGAGGGGCGCCCCTGCGATCGGTCGGCACGGGTGGCTGCGGCCGCGACATGCGAGGGGCGGACCATAGCCAAGCGCCCCGGCGGGGGGAAGCGCCTCGGTCGCGCCCATCGCGCTCTTCGCTTGTCCCCGTCGTTGGCCGAGCCGCGGAGAGGCCGCGCGGGTGACGGGTGGCCGATGAATATTACCCGGGTATAATTCATCCATGCAGCCCGTGAACCACGCCTACTCCGTGTTCGCCGATCTCGAGCGCCTCGTCTACGCCGGCCCCGATCTCCGCGAGGCCCTCGCCCGCGCGCGCGCCGCGTACGCCGCCGGCGACGTGCAGACGGTCGTCGTCTTCGACGACACGACCGGCGAGCGGAGCGAGGTCGATGCGCGCCCCGAGCCGGAGGCGGCGCCGCACGCGTGGCTCGCGCGCGAGGCGTCGCCCCAGCAGCACGTCGGACGGGGTCGTCCGAAGCTCGGCGTCGTGTCGCGCGAGGTGTCGCTCCTGCCGCGGCACTGGGACTGGCTGGCAGCCCAGCCCGAGGGCGCGTCGGCGGCTCTCCGGCGCCTCGTCGACGAGGCGCGCAAGGGGCGCGCCGCACGCGACCGGGCGCGCCAGGCGCTCGACGCCGCCTACCATTTCATGTCCGCCGTCGGAGGCCATCGACCCGGCTTCGAGGAGGCGTCGCGCGATCTCTACGCCGGACGCTTCGCCGCGGCGTCGGCGCGGCTCGCGCCCTGGCCGATCGAGGTGCGGGACCACCTGCGGCGCCTCGTCGCGGTGGCCGAGGAGCGGGCGCGCGCCGCCGAGCGCGAGAGCGGCGGCGGCACCGGCGACGCGGCGCCCGGGGACGCGCAGATTGCCCGCGCCGCGCCGCGAGGGTCCGGTATCCTCGGCGGGTGATCCCCCGTCGCCTCGCCCTACCGCTCGTCGCGCTCGCCTCCCTCGCCGCGCTCGGTGGCGCGTGCGGAGGGGACGAGTCCACGGGGCCCGGCGGCGGCGGTGGGGCGATCGATCCTGCCGAGTTCGCCCTGGTGGAGCGATCGTGCGGGTACCTCTGCCCACCCGACCCGACCTGCTCCGAGCACACCGTCCCCTACCAGTGCCAGAACCTCGGCGCCTGGAGCGCCGTCCCGCACGCCGCCGCGTGCCAGGCCTGGGACGGCACGTTCCCGGCGCCCGTCGCGGGACAGTGCAGCGCGAGCGAGCCCACGGGCGAGGCCATCAAGCTCACGGGCGTCGATCCGGACGACCCCGACGTGCGCATCATGCCGGACGGGCGCCGCCTCACGCCGGTGGGCACCGAGCACGTGTTCCCCGACCTCGCGTCCCAGACGAACAACGTCGTCGGCGTGCCCGGCACCGGTCTCGTGCTCGTGCTCGACCTCGGCAACTGGGACCACATCGTCCGGGTGGTCGATCCCGCGCTCGTCGGGTCGGGCGATCCGACGCTCGGTCAGGTGAGCTTCCCCCGCCCCGAGGCGCTCAACCAAGGCATCGCGTTCTCGGCGCCCGACCGAGTGTTCGTCGCGACGGCGCAGGGCGTGGTTCAGGCGCTCACGATCGACACGGCGAGCGGCAGCCTCGCGCGCGACGACGCCCACAACATCACCCTGCCGGCCTCGCCCGACAGCCCGGGTGGCGTGTACTACGGCTCCGGCGTCGCCGTCAGCGCCGACGGCGCCCGCCTGTTCGCATCGGGGGTGAAGGACCCCCTGTTCGTGGTCGTCGACGCCGCGGCGGCCAGCCCGACCTACGGCGCCGTGCTCGGCCAGGTGAGCCTCGGCGCCATCGAGTCGTTCAACGTGTACGTCGACCCGCACGACCCGGCGACGAGCCGCGTGTACGCCACGATGTGGGCGTCCCACGCCGTGCGCGAGATCGACGTGAGCGACCCGGCGGCGCCGGTGGTGACCCGCACCTTCCAAGTCGAGAAGAACCCGCAGGGCATGGCGTTCCTCGACGCGCGCTGGGCCGTCGTGGGCAACGACCTCGGCGACTCGCTGTCGCTGCTCGACCGCACCTCGGGCGCGGTGACGACCATCGCCGTCGACGCGAGCGCGGGCCTGCTCGGGCGCGAGCCCTCGAGCCTCGCCTGGGACGAGACGAGCCACCGGCTGTGGGTGACGGAGGCGGGCTACAACGCGCTCGCGGCCTACGACGTGGACCTCGCGCAGACACCGCCCACGCTCACGCCGGCCGGACGCCTGCCGACGGCGTGGTGGCCCTCGGGCGTCGCCGTGCTCGGCGACGGCTCGCTCGTCGTGACGACCATCCGCGGTCAGGGCATCGGCCCGCGCGATCCGTCCGCCTCGTACGACCTCTTGCGCGGCAGCATCCAGCACATCCCGGCGCCCTCCCCCGCCGACCTCGTGGCCGGCGAGGCCCAGGCCGAGGCCGACGTCGCGGTCGCCGCGCAGCCCGGCAGCTCGGTCGTCGTGTGCCCGCCCGGCGTCGACGACTTCCCGGTGCCGGCCACCAACACCGCCGGCCCCTCGCAGCGCATCGACCGGGTCGTCGTCGTGCTGCGCGAGAACAAGACCTTCGACGGCCTGTTCGGCGATCTGCCCGGCGTGCGGGGCGACCCGAGCCTCACCAACGTGCCCGCGGCCGAGATGGACGGCATCTGGGGCAACGTCCGCGAGCTCGCGCGGACCTTCGCGCACAGCGACAACTTCTACACCTCGGCGTTCCTGAGCACGCAGGGCCACCTGTGGGCGACCTACGGGCGCACCGACGACTTCAACGAGCGCGAGTGGCCGGTGACCGGCTACGGACGCGGCCTGCGCGGCGACGGCGACTCGGGCGGGGTCGCCGACGTGGCGCGCCCGGCGGAGGGCTCGATGTTCGACTGGCTCGGCCAGAACGGCGTGCCCTACGACATCCTCGGCGAGATCGTCGGCTCGCCGGTCGACGCGCACTTCGACGTGCGCTACCCGGGCGGGTTCATCCAGAGCATGGGGTACCCCGACGTCGAGAAGGCGTGCTACGTCGCGGGTCGCGCGCGCATCGCGTGCGACCTCGGCAAGTTCGTCTTCATGACCCTGCCGAACGACCACACCATCGGCGTGTCGCCGACGACGCCGACGCCGGAGTCGATGTTCGCGGTCAACGACGAGGCGACCGGCATGGTCGTCGACGCCCTGTCGCACGACCCCGCGTGGGCGCGCACGCTCGTGATGGTCATCGAGGACGATCCGGGCATGGGCGGCGAGTCCGTCGACTACCACCGCACGATCCTCGTCATGGCCTCGCCGTGGCTGAAGCGCGGCTACGTGTCGCACCAGCACATCGACATCGCCTCGGTGCACAAGCTCGTGGCCCACCTGTTCGGCCTGCCCTACCCGAACCTCCAGGTCGCGAACGCCGCGCTGCCGCTCGACATGTTCACCGCCACGCCGGACTACGCGCCGTACGAGTACCTGCCGCGCAGCTACCCGCTGTCCTGCGGCACCACGGCGACCCAGGCGGAGCACGAGCTCACGAGGTCCTGGGACCTCGCGGACCCCGATGCCCAGCCGGGTATCGACGAGCAGGTGATGCGCTGGCTGCGCCGCGAGCAGTGGACGGCGCTCCCGCCCGAGGTCGAAGCGGACATCGAGCGCCGCCAGGCCGCGCGCGCGGCGCGGCAAACGGACCACTGACGACTGACGACTTCGTTCAGCGTGGCGCGCCGGGCCGGTAGGGCGCGTAGTGCGGCTCCCACTGCGCCTTGCGGATGAGGCTCTCGAGCTTGGCGTCGTCGATGAGCCGGCCGAGCCGCGAGTCGCGCGCCTCGGTGGCCACGGCGAGCGCCACGCGGCAGGAGACCTCGCGGATCTGCCGCATGTCGGGCAAGAGACGCCCCTCGGCCCGCTCCGCCTCGCTCACGAGGCCGGAGAGCGTCTTGCTCGCCGCGAGGAACATGGCGTCCGTGACCTTGGGCGCGCGCGCGATGAGCGCGCCGAGCCCCACCCCCGGGAACATGTAGAGGTTGTTGCACTGGGCGCCGACGTGCCGGCGCCCGAAGGCGTCCACGGGCGCGAAGGGACTGCCGAACGCCGCGAGCCCGCGGCCGTCCGTGGCCCGCACCACATCCTCGAGCGTGCACTCGCACTTCGCGGTCGGGTTCGACAGCGCCATGACGACCGGGCGCGCGGTGTTGCGGGCCAGCGCGCCGAGGATCGACGCGTCGAAGAGTCCCGGCCGCGCCGTCACGCCGACGAGCACGGTGGCCTCGGCGTTCGTGACGACGTCGGCGAGCGAGACCTCGCCCGGCCGCGCGAGGCGCCACCCCGCGACGGCGGCGCGCGGTTGCGCGAAGGCGCGCTGCGGCGCCTCGAGCCCGGGCGTGTCCTCGAACAGCAGCCCCGGCTGGTCGAGGGCGAAGATGCGCGCCCGCACTGCCTCGGCGTCGAGCCCCTCCTCGCAGAGCGCCGTGCGGATGTTCGACGCGATGCCGACGCCGGCCTGGCCCATCCCGACGATGACGAAGCGCTGGTCCTGGAAGCGGCTCGACTGGATGCGCATCGCCGTGTAGAGCGCCGCGAGCGCCGTCGCGCCCGTGCCCTGGATGTCGTCGTTGAACGACAGGATGCGCTCGCGGTAGCGCTCGAGCAGGACGAAGGCCTTGTTCTTGGCGAAGTCCTCCCACTGCAGCAGCGCCTCCGGGAAGTTGCGCTTCACCGCCTGGACGAACTTCTCGACGAACACCTCGTAGTCGCGACCGTCGAGGCGCGGCGCCCGGCGGCCGAGGTAGAGCGGGTCCTCGCGCAGGCGCGCGTTGTTCGTGCCGACGTCGAGGCACACCGGCAGGCAGACCGCCGGGTGCAGGCCGCCGGCGGCGACGTACAGGTTCACCTTGCCGACCGGGATCCCCATGCCGTCGGAGCCGAGATCGCCGAGGCCGAGGATGCGCTCGCCGTCGGTGACGACGATGAGGTGGATCTGGGGGCGCGAGATGTTCTGGAAGATGCTGTCGATGTTGGCGATGGTCTCGGGCGTCACGTAGATGCCGCGGAAGCGCCGCATGATGTGGCTCATCTGCAGGCACGCCTGGCCGACCACGGGCGTGTAGACGATCGGCACCATCTCCTCGAGGTGCTCGGTCAGCAGACGGTAGAAGAGCACCTCGCTGCGATCGAGCAGCGACATCAGGAAGATGTAGCGCTCGAGGTCGTCCTGCTTGCGCCGGTACATCTCGAGGCTGCGCGCGAGCTGCTCCTCGATGGTCGAGACCTGCGCGCGGAGGTAGCCCTCGAGGCCGAGCGTCAGCCGCTCTTCCTGGGAGAAGCCCGACGTCTTGTTGAGCAAGGGATCGGTGATGAGCTGGCGACCGCGCAGGTAGACCTCGAGGTACTCCTCGCCGGTCAACGGATCGAGCTTGAACGAGAAGGTCTTCATGGTGCGCCGAGCTCCTTGCGGATGCGCCGTGCGCGCCGGGCACTTCGCGCGAAGCGCGGGCGCGCAGGCCCCCGCGCCTGCGGAGGTGCGCACCCGGGGCGCGAAGTCAACCGATGGGGGTCGGCTCGCTGCCCGGTCGGCGTGCCGGCGCGCGCTGCGAGGGCCCGCGCGGCGCCTCGCGGCTCACTTGCGCGGGATGCGCGGGCGCGTGGTCGTCGGCGGCGGATCGGGACTCGTCGGCTGCGGCCCGACCGGCGGAAACCCCGGGAACGGGATCGTCGGGAAGGGCAGCGAGGAAGGCAGAATGAGGACCGGCGGCTGCGTGGTCGTCGGCGGCGGCGTGGTCGCCGGCGGCGGCGTGGTCGCCGGCGGCGGCGGCCGCGTGGTGGTGGTGGTGGCCGGCGGCGGCGGCGGCGGCGTCGGTGTCGGCCAGGGGCTGGTCGTCGCGGGCGGCGGCGGTGGCTGCGAAGTGGCGGGCCGCACGGTCGAGGTGAGCTTGACCGGGGGATCGTCGCGCTGGTCGTCGCGCGAGCCGTAGCGGTGCGCGAGGTAGACCCCGCCCACCACCGCGCCCGAGACGACGGCGGCGAGCCCGAGCACCGTGAAGAACGAGGGCCCCGAGCGGCGCCGCCCGCGACGCACCGGGGTCGCGAGGGGTGTGATGCCCGCCCCCACCCCGAGCGGGGCGAACGCCGAGGGCCGGTTGTCGGGGACGCCGTAGCCGCCCTCGAGGGGAGCGCCGACCTGCGTGCCACCCGCGCCGCCTCGCTCCGAGCCGAACGCCGTGCCGTCGGCGACGGTGCCCGGAATGCCCGCGTGCGGCGGCGGCGCGTCCGAAGCCGGGCGATAGGGAACGGCCTCCGCCGTCGAGGCCCCGAGCGCGGGTGCGCCGCGCTCGGCCGCGGGCCCGAACGCGGGCGCGGCCCCGAAGGCCGGCGGGACCATGTCGGCCGTCGCCTTGCCCTCCACGGGCGCGGCCGCCGGCGTCTCGGGCGGCATCAGCGCGCGCGCCACGCCCGACGAGAACACGACCTCGACCGACGCGGATTCCCCGCGCGGGGCCTCGGCGTCGGCAGTCGGACGCTCACCGCCCTCGATGTCGGACGGGCCGGGCGCCGCTCCCGCAGGCTCCTCCACCTCGATCACGACCTCGGTGCCCGACTTGCGGTCACCGGACGAGACGGCCGCCTCCTCGACCTGCACCTGGGCGTTGCGGGCGGCCTCTTCGACCGCAACCTTGCCGACGGCGGGTCGCGCGAGGGTCGGACCTGGCCCACGCATCGTGGTGGGCGAGTCGCCGTTCGACGCTGCCACCGCGGCGGGCGCCCGCTCGGCATCCCTGGGCCGCACCGCGCGGCTCGCCTCCGCGCCGAGCGCCTTCGACGCCGGCCTCGCGGGGGCTTCCTCCTCCGGCTGGGTCTTCGGGACGCGGCGCATGGCGGTGAGGCTCGGCGCCACGAGCGCGAGCGCCCCCACGATGGAGGGTGGCGTCATGTCGGCCTTCATCGGCAGCGCCTCTTCCGGGCAGAAGGGCACGATCGCGTTGCGGAACGCGTCGACATTGGAGAAGCGCCGCTCGGGCTTGGCGGCCATGGCCGTGTGCACCGCCGCCGCGAGCGCCGGGTCCACGTTCGGGTTCAGGACCCCGAGCTCTGCCACGTTGCCCTCGAGGTACTGGGCGGCGATCGCGTGGGCGTTGTCGCCGCCAACCGGGCGCCGCCCCGCGAGCATCTCGAAGAACATCACGCCGAGCGAGAAGATGTCGGCCCGCGCGTCGACCGCATCGGCGCTGAACGCCTGCTCCGGGGCCATGTACTCCGGCGTCCCCATCACGACGCCCGGACGGGTGAGCCCGCGGTCGACCTCGCCGCTCGCCTTCAGCTTGGCGATGCCGAAGTCCAGGATCTTCATCACGTACGACCCGTCCGACTCCTGGGTCAACATGACGTTGTCGGGCTTGAGGTCGCGGTGGACGATGCCCATCCGGTGAGCGGCGCCGACACCCTCCATGATCTGGAGCATGTACCGGAAGGCCTCGACGTAGGTCAGGCGCTGCCCCTGCTGGTAGAGCTGCTCGTACAGGGTCTGGAGCGTCGTGCCCTCGACGTACTCCATGACCATGAACGCCAGCCCCTCGGGCGTGCGGTCGACGTCCGTGACCCGCACGACGTGGCGGCTCTTGATGCGCGCCGAGACCTGAGCCTCCTGCAGGAAGCGCTCGACGAGGCCCTTGCGCCGCGCGAGGGCGGCGTGGAGGAACTTGAGGGCCACCGTCGTCCCGAGCAGCTCGTGGCGTGCCTCGAAGACGCTGCCCATGCCGCCGTCGCCGATGAGACGCACCAGCCGGTACTTGTTGTTGATGAGCTGGCCTACGAACGGATCCATCGGAGTCGGGCGAGAGGAGGCGCGGAGTGACGCAGCGGCAGGCACGCTGGTTCGACGTGCGACGGGCCGGATTCGGTGTGAAGCGTACTACGGAAAGATCGCATATTCCTTCAACAAAGTTCCGACTGTCCGGCTTTGAATGAAGCGCCGCCGGGGCCCGTCCAAGAATCCTGCCCTCGAAGCGCTGCGCCTCGGCGCCCGGTCACCGAGCTTGAAAGCGCGTGTCGGGCGGGGCATGAAGCCGCGATGCGAAGGTCTGCCATCCTCGGCGTCGGCCACCACGTGCCCGACAAGGTCGTGACGAACCACGACCTCGCCAAGCTCATGCCCACCACGGACGAGTGGATCGTCCAGCGAACCGGCATCAAGGAGCGGCGCTACGCCGAGGACGGTGTCGGCGCGAGCGACCTGGCCGTGCCGGCCTGTCACATGGCGCTCGAGCGCGCCGGGCTCGAGGTGAAGGACGTCGACGCCATCGTGTTCGCGACCCTGAGCCCGGACGTGCAGTTCCCCGGCAGCGGCTGCTTCCTGCAGCGCAAGCTCGGCCTGCCGGGCGTGCCGGCCATGGACGTCCGCAACCAGTGCTCGGGCTTCCTCTATGGCCTGAGCGTGGCCGACGCCTGGGTGCGGGTGGGGCAGTTCCGGCACGTGCTCGTGGTGGGCGCGGAGGTGCACTCGACCGGCGTGGAGTTCACCGAGCGCGGCCGCGACGTGGCCGTCATCTTCGGCGACGGCGCCGGGGCGGCGGTCGTGGGGCCGAGCGACCGCGACGACCGGGGCATCTTCTCGATTCGCCTGCACGCGGACGGCAAGGGCGCCGAGGACCTCTGGATCCCGGCGCCGGCGAGCCGCCACATGCCGCGCATCACCCACGAGATGCTCGACCAGGGCCTGCAGTGGCCGCACATGAAGGGCAAGCAGGTCTTCCGCTGGGCCGTCGAGAAGATGCCCGAGGTGGCGCGCGAGGTGCTCGACGCGGCCGGGTGGACGACCGACGACGTGGACCTCTTCGTGCCGCACCAGGCCAACATGCGCATCAACCAGATGGTGGCGATGAACCTCGGCATCCCGGCCGACAAGACGGTGCACAACATCGAGCGCTACGGCAACACGACGGCCGCGACGATCCCGATCGGCCTCTCGGAGGCCTACGCCGAGGGGCGCCTGAAGGGCGGCGCGCGCGTCCTCATGGCCGCGTTCGGCAGCGGCTACACGTGGGCGGGCGCCGTCGCGCGGTTCTGACAGGAAGCTCGGCTACTTGTCGCGTGGCGCGGCGTCGAGCACCGGGTCGTGCGGCAGGCTCTGGCGCGGTGACCGCACGAAGGCGAAGGGCGTCGCCCAGAGCAGGTTCGACACGCGCGACGTGTAGACGTCGGCGTAGCGCTCGATCTGGCGGGCGAGCTGGCTCTTGTCGTTGCCGGCGCGCATGAGCAGGCCCCAGCGGTGGTTCAAGACGCCCGCGGCGGCCCCGGCGAGGGGTGCGATGCGATCGTCCTGCGCGGTGATCGCGGCGCGCAGCCGCCCCACCTCGCGCGTGAGGGCCTCGACCGAGGCGTCGACGGGCGGCCCGTAGCGCTCGCGCTTGCGCTGCAGGAGCAGGCGCACGCGGTAGTAGCGCGCCTCGAGTCCCTCCTTGTCGCGCATCAGGGCCGCGAGCTCCGCCTGCCCGGCGCGCGAGGCCTCCACCGCCGCGAGCTCGTCCTCGAGCTCGCGCACGATGAGACCGGTGCGCCAGCGCAGAACGCTCTTCGTCACGTGCACGTCCCCGTACATGTGATCGCCGAGGTAGAGGATCTCGTCGCCGGACACGCCGAGGTGCGACTCGAGCCGGGCAGCGTGGCCGCCGAAGTAGCAGCCCCCGCTCTTCAGGGGGCCGACCACCGGGCGCAGGAGCCCGTCCGGGCTCACCACCTCGAGCAGCGGCGCCCGCAGAGCGAAGAACTCGGGCTTGCGCGCCGCGACCACCGTGAGCTCGAACAGCTCCGGCCAGCGCATGCCCTCGGGCAGGAAGCGCTCGACCGCGTAGCGCATCATCGCGTCGGTGTACGCCCACTCGCTGTTCGTCACGAGCAGGAGCTTCTTGCCCGAGTGGCGCTGGTCGAGGAGCGCCAGCACCGTGTCGGCGTCGGCGTCGACGAAGCGCCCGGGGTCCCCGACGATCTCGGCCTTGAGCGCGCCCTCGAGGTGGGTCCGGTCGATGTGATCGCGCACGAGCTGATGCAGCTCGCGGTAGCCGAGGGGCCCGGTCGGCGAGCGCACCGCCCCGAGCGCGCCCGCGTCGAGACGGTCGACGAGCTGGGCGTACATGCAGCCCTCGGAGAGCGAGAAGAGCGTGTTGAGGAAGGTCCAGCGGTCCTGCGCGAGATCGACCATCGTGCGGGCATAGCGCGCGCGGAGCTCCTCGAACGGCATGGGCCGGCTGCCGTGGTAGGCGGCCTTGACGTAGCCGAAGCGATTCACCTTGAGCACGTTGCCGTGCTCGGTGTCGATGACGAGCCCGCGCATCACGAGCTCCGGGTCGAACTCGAGATCGTCCACGGGACAGCCCGTCTCGGCGAGGCGCGCCCGCAGGTGCTCGTAGGCGCGCCGCTCCCAGTCGACCACGCGGTAGTGGACCAGCGTGTAGTCCATATCGTAGCCGACGACCTTGATGGCCCGGAGGTTGAGCGTGCGGTTGCAGTACACGCCGCGCCCCGGCGGCGGGGCGTAGGCATCGAAGAGGGCGGCGTCGGCGGCACGGTCGACCATGGCAGCGCGCAATCTCGGGCGGGTCGGCGCGCGCCGCAAGCGCCCGCGCAGACCGGTCGGCGCGCGCCGCCCCCCGGGGAGCCCGGGTTCGTAGTAGACAGGCGGTCGGCGCGCGCCCACGCCGCGCCACCGACCCCGGTGAGCTCCAGAGAAGACGACCCACAGGCCCATTACGGCGCGCGCCGCGAGGCGCTGCTGCGCGAAGGGGCGGAGCTCGACCGGCGCGACGTGCGCCTGAGCTGGCTCCGGGGCGTCGGGCTGCTCGCCACGGTGGGCGGGGCGATCGGCGTCGCGGTGCTGAAGGAGCCGCTCGGGTGGCTCGGCGTGGCGGCCGTCGGCGCTGCCTTCGTCGCCTTCGTCGTGCAGCACGCGCGCGTCGCCACACGCCAGTTCGATCTGCGCTGGCGGCTCGAGCTCTGCGACCGGGCAGAGGCCCGCCTCGAGGGGCGCTTCCGCAGTGCCGAGCAGCGGGGCGACCGCTTCGTCGCCGCGGCGCATCCCTACGCGGACGACCTCGACCTGTTCGGGGCGGGGTCGCTGTTCGAGCAGCTGAACACCACCGAGACCCGCGCCGCCGAGGAGCGTTGCGCGGGCTTCCTCCTCGCCCCGGCGTCCCCGGAGACCGTGCACGCCCGACAGCGCGCCGTGCGCGAGCTCGCGGCCGCCGCACCGCTCCGCGAAGAGCTCGCGCTCGAGGCGCGGCGCGTCGGGCGCGTCGCCGGCCCGACTCCTGCCTTCGACGGGTGGCTCGCGGGAGCGACGCCCGCTCGCACGAGCGACAGGCTCGCCCTCGGGCTCTCGGCCGTGCTCGGCTGCCTCACGGTGGGCCTCCTCGTAGCGCAGGCGTACACGACCGGGCTCGCCAGGTACGCCGGGCTCACGGCGGCGGCGCAGCTTGTGCTGGTGTACGCGCGGCGATCCCGCCTCGAGGCCGCCATCTCACCCGTGTGCGACCGCGACAACCCGCTCGGGCGCTACGCACGGCTCGTGGCCGTCGCGGAGCGCGCGCGCTTCGAGGACGAGACGCTGACGGCACTCGTGGCGCCGCTGGCCGCCCGCCGCGGGTCGCGGCGCGCGTCGCAGCACATGGCGCGCCTCGAGACCCTCGTGGGCCTCGCCGCGGCGCGTCACAACGCCATCGGGCACTTCCTCCTCAACGTCTTGTGCGGCTGGGACGCGTGGTGCGCCCACGGCCTCGACGCCTGGCGACGCGAGCACGGGCCGCGCGTCGGGAGCTGGCTCGTGGCCCTCGCGGACCTCGAGGCGCTCGCCTGCCTCGGCACCTACGCCCACGACCACCCCCACTTCGCCTGGCCGCGCGTCGAGCCGGAGCGGGACGACCGCGGCCGCGCGGTGGGGCACTTCGAGGCGCGCGACCTCGCCCACCCGCTGCTCGCGGCGCGCGGTGCGGTCGCGAACGACGTCGCGCTCACGACGAGCGAGCCGGCGCTCATGATCACCGGGTCGAACATGTCCGGCAAGAGCACCCTGCTCCGGAGCGTCGGCGTCGCGGCGGTCATGGCCCAGGCGGGCCTGCCGGTCTTCGCGCGCTCGCTCGCCATGGGGCCGCTCGCGGTCCGGCCGAGCATCCGGGTCGCCGACTCGCTCGACGAGGGGGCGAGCCGCTTCTTCCGCGAGGTGGAGAAGCTCAAGCGCGTGGTGGACAGCCTCGGGCCCGAAGGAGCCGAGGACGCAACGCCCGTGCTGTTCCTGCTCGACGAGGTCCTCCACGGCACGAACTCGCGCGAGCGCATCCTCGGGGCCAGCGCCGTCGTGCGCGAGCTCGTGCGGCGCGGGGCGATCGGCGCCGCCTCGTCCCACGACCTCGGGCTCGTGCGCCTCGAGAGCGAGACCGGCGGGCGCGTGCGCAACACCCACTTCGAGGACCACATCGAGGCGGGCAAGATGGTGTTCGACTACCGCATGCGCCCGGGCCCGGTCGCCACCTCGAACGCCTTGCGGTTGATGCGCGCCGTGGGGCTCGACCTCGACTACCGGGACGACGCGGCGGCGGCGCCGACCGGCGAGGCGTAGCGGTGCGGCGTGGGGGCGATCGGCCGCCGACCGGATGTGCTTGATGCAGGGGCGGGGCGCGCGTAGGCGTGGGAGCTTGCGGCGTCGCCCGCGACGCCCGTCTCGATGCCATGTCCCGTTCCCTCCGCATCGCCATCGCCTTGTGCTTCGCGGCGCAACCCCCGGCCCTCGCGGGCTGCGACTCCGAGACGGCGAGCTCGCAGCTCTCCACCGATGGCGCTGGCGGGAGCGACGACCGCTTCCACCCCCCACCGAACGGCGTGAAGGTGGCGGAGGCCACGGCCTGCGCCGCGCTCCACGCCGCGCTGCAGGACAACGCCCTCGCGCTCGGCTGCACGAGCACGATCCGTCCCTGCCCCGACCTCGTGCGGAGCGAGTTCGGCGCCGAGTGCCTGCAATACGACGAGGGCACCGTGCAGGCGTGCGTCGCGTTCTACGACGCCACCACGAGCTGCGGCGACTTCGGCAGCCCGCTCGCTTGCGCGGTGGTCGCCTACACCCAGAGCGCCCCGGCAGGCTGCCCGTGACGCCTGCCCGGTCGACCGCCGGCGGGCGCCTGTCAATGGGGGAAACGCACGGCTGGCTACGACGTGCGCAAACGTGCAGGTCCCTGTGGCGGCCGGCTCGCGATTTGTGGATGCTCGGGGTCGCATGAAGCGCAAGCGCGTCCTCGGCATCGTCGCCGTGGGCCTCGTGGCCCTCGGCACGGTCGTCGCCGCCTCCCCGGGCCTGCGGCGCAAGCTCGCCGCGGCCGCGCGCGCCTTCGGCGATCCGGGGCTCGTGTACCCGCCGTCGCTCGCGACGAGCTGCGGTCCCGCCGAGGAGAACCCGCTCGTCATCGACCGCACGCTGGCGCGCGAGCACAGCCCGGTCGACCCGTCCGACGACACCGAGAGCCCCGACATCACCGGCATGAGCGACCTCCGACCGGCCGATCTTCCGGTCGAGGTCACGCGCCGCGCGCTCCGCTTCGCGAAGTTCTTCGGTAAGAACACGGTCGGCCGCGAGACCTTCCTCACCCGCTACCGCCGGGCCGGCAAGTACCGGCGCGAGATGGAGCGCGAGCTGCGCGAGGCCGGGCTGCCGGACGATCTCGTGTGGGTGGCGGCCATCGAGAGCGGCTTCGACCCGCGGGCCGGCTCGACGGCGGGCGCCTCCGGCATCTGGCAGTTCATGCCGGAGACGGGCGCCCTCTACGGTCTCGAGCAGTCGAAGTGGCTCGACGAGCGGCGCAGCCTGCGGCGCGCCACGGCCGCGGCCGTGGCGCACCTGCGCGATCTCCACGAACGGCTCGGGCGCTGGGACCTGGTGCTGGCGGCGTACAACGCCGGCTACTCGGCCGTGCTGCGCGCGCTCGACGAGTACGAGGAGTTGCGCAAGCGCGCGCCCAAGGAGGACGCCCCCAGCGGCCCTGGACGCTTCAGCGACCTCGCGCAGGCGGGCCTGCTCCCCGACGAGACGACCGACTACGTGCCCAAGATCGTCGGCTTCGCGCTCGTGGCCGCGAACCTGGCGCGCTTCGACCTCGACGAGACGGCCGCCGCGGACCCACTCGACCTGAGCGAGCTCACGGTGCCCGAGGGGACGCCTCTCCGCGCCGTGGCCCGCGCCGGCGGGGTGTCGCTCGCGAGCCTGCGCGACCTGAACCCGGAGCTGCTGCGCGATCGCACGCCCCCGGAAGGCGGCGGCTACACCATCCTGGTCCCGGCCGAGCGCTACGAGCAGATCCGCGCCGCGCTGCCCGCGTACCTCGACAACCTCGTCCTGTCGGTGGACGACTCCGAGCCGACGCCGGGCGAGACGCGGCTCGGGACGAACGGCGACTTCATCACGGTGTACGGCGGCCGCCGACCCGGACACCTCGGGCTCAACCGGCTGCCCGCGTTCCCGGTGCCAGGCACACCGGCAGCCGGGGCGTCTGCCGCGCTCCGCCCGCGCGGGCCCATCGAGCACATCCTGCCGACCGGCCTCGGGGATCTCGACGTGGGCTGGCGCGCGGAGCCCGACGACCCCTTCGCGCTGTTTGCCCGCAATGCGCGCCAGGCCAAGACGCACGCCGACGCGCGCGCGCTCGCCGGCGAGCTCGCCTTCCTGAAGAGCGACGCCCCCGTGCGGCTCGCCGAGCTGCCGTTCATCACGCAGCAGCTCGCGGGCGGCATCGAGCTGCGCATGCGGCGCGACGCCTCGGCGCCGCGGGTCGCCATCACCGTGCGCGCGGGCGGCGAGCCGCGGAGCCTCGATCCGCAGACGCTCGAGGGTCACGCGGCCGACGTGCGCTACACCGACACCGTCAAGAGCAGCGATCTCGATCTCGGCGTCACGCTCGCCGTCGGTCGGCTCGGTCTCGCGCTCGCGGCAGGACGCAGCGGCCCGGTGGCGGCGCTGCGCCACGAGCTCGGCGCGGACCGGCGGCGGCTCGAGAGTCTGCCTGGCGGCGCCGCGTGGCGCGCCCTCGGCGCGGCGATGTTCCCCGTCGAGGGGGCCGGCGGCGGCCGCGCGCTCGGCCCCGATACGCTCGATCGCACCACCTTCGTGGGCGGCTACTTGCTCGCCGAGCTCGGGGCGCGGCACGCCGCGAGCGCCGCGTCGCTCACGCTCATCGGCGACTTCGATCCGGCGACGGCCGCCGTGCTCGTGCAGAAGGCGCTGGCAGAGCTCGGCGCGGGCGCGAGCCGCGGGCTCGACCAGATCGAGGCGCGCGTCGGCAAGCGCCCGGTCGTGGTCGTCGGCGACGAGAAGGCTCGCGACACACGCGCGCTCTTCGGCTGGGTGGGCCCGGGCGTGGGCGTCGAGGGCGAGATCGCGGCGCGGCTCGCGCTCGAGATCCTCGCGGGCAAGAAGGACCCGGTGCTCGGCCGCACGCTCCTCGCGCGCGGCCTGGCCACCGCCGTGCACGCCCACGTCGACCTCGCGCCCGACGCGAACGCCCTCGTGATCGAGGTCGTCGGGCCCGCGGACGTGGACGTGGGCGCCATCGACGCCGAGCTCGAGCACGCCATCGCACCGCTCGCCGAGCGCGGACCGAGCACCCTCGAGCTCGCGATCGCCAAGGCGATGCTGAAGTACCGGCTCAACGAGCTCGCCAAGCGCGCCGACCCGGCGGCCGAGCCGAGCGACGCGAACCTCGACGGTCGCCTGTGGCGGACCCTCGCGCCCGGCGTGCTCGAGCGCGAGCTCGCGGCCTGCGAAAAGGCCGGGCCTGCAGCGGTGCGTGACGCGTTCCGGAAGCAGCTCGCGCCGCTCCGGCGCTTCGCCGTGGCCATCGCCCCGCCGAAGGCCGCCACCCCGGGCGACGCGCCGCCCTCGAAGGACTGAGAGCGCGCCCCGAGCCCGGACGCCGCTCCGCGGGCCTCGGCCCGGCGCTCACGGCACCGCCGACCCGCGACACGACGGGACCGGCGCGAGGGCGTAGCGGTTGCGCGTCACCTCGGCGCGCGGCCGGTAGCGCAGGGCACGCTCGCCGCCCGCCGCCGCGACGACGAGCGTCACCTCCGCGTCGGGATCGGAGCCGTCGAGGCCGCGTGCCTCGAGCACGCGGTCGCCGTCGCGCAGCCCCGCGAGGGCCGCCCGCGAGCGCGGCACCACGCGGCGCGCCGCGCCCGTGCCGTCGGCCGCGAGCGACGCGCGGTCGAAGCCGAGCTCGCGCACCGCGACCAGCGCGCGCGTCGGGCGGACACACGGGCCGAAGGCCTCCTTGGGCAGCGGGACCGACCGCTCGCCGCCCTCGACCGCTCGCGCGTGGATCTCGGCCTCCTCGGCCCCGAAGCGCGCGACGACCGCCGCCACGAAGCGCGCGCGCGCCACGTCGCGACGCACGCTCGCGGCCCACGGCACGGGCTCGGTCGCCACGCCGGCGCTCTCGGCGAGCTCGAGCAGGAAGCGCTCGAGCGTGCCGCGGTCGCGCGCCGCGAGGGCGCCGAGCCGGGCAGCGTAGAGCGCGCCGCGGTGGTTCACGTCGCCGGGCTCCGGGCGACCCGGCCAGTCGCCCGAGGCCCGCTCCACGGCCTCGAGGCTGCGGTTGAGGTCGTCCACGTAGTCGCCGGGCGTGATGAGCCCCGCCCGAAGCGCGAGCTCGCGCGCGAAGTGGATCGCGAAACCCTCGGTGAACCAGGGCGCAGCGCTCGGCGCAGCGCCGTCCGCTGCCGGGTCGCTCACGACCCGCAGCGCCGAGCCGACGAAGGCGTGCGACCACTCGTGGGCCAGCAGGATGCGCACGCGCGCGTCGTAACCGCGCTGCATGTCGAGCCACACCGCGAACGAGCGCTCGAGCCACACCCCGTCGTGCCCGTCGCCGATGCCCGGCGCACCCACGGCGAGGAGCGTCACCGGACCGGGCTCGCCGAGGGCGAAGGCGCGACGCACGGTGCGGCCGAGCTCGGCGCTGTCGGAAAGCACGGTGCGAAGCGGCAGGCCGTCCGCTGCCACCGCGACCAGTCGCTCGCCGTAGCCGCCGTCCTCGACGGCGAGCGGGCCGACGACGTACACCGCGTGCCCGAGCTCGCGCGCGCTGGCGCGCGTCATGATCTCGGAGCCGACGCCGAAGGAGCTCGCCGCCTCGACCCCCGCCGCTCGCCCGCCGGCGCCGCCGCCGAAGGCACCGAGATCGAAGCGCAGCCGCACCGGCAGCCGCGCGTCGAGCTCGGGCAGCAAGAGGAAACCGTGGCCGATGCCCGACAGCCCCGCTCCGTCCACGTGCAAGCCGAGCGGTGAGGGGCTGGGGTCGGCGCGCGCGAAGTAGCGCAGGGTGAGCCGTGGGCCCGCGACGGCGCGGCCCAGCCTGAAGCGACCGCGCGAGCGTTCCTCGCCGAAGGGAACGGGCCCCTCTGCGTCCGCGACCTGCAGCGACTCGACCAGGGGCGGCCCGGCGATGTCCCCGAAACGGGGCTGCATGGCGAGCGCCTCGACGCGGGCGGCCTCGGGTCCGTCGAGCTCGATGCGCACCTCGACGCCCGCCCGGGGCCCGGGCAGCGGGCGCAAGAGGACGCGCAGACCGGCCGCGGCGGCCGGCTCGACGTCCGGCGCCCCGCCGTCGCCGGCGGGACCCCCACCTGCCGCACGACACCCGAGCGCGCAGACGACGAGCGCGAGCGCGACGCGCGCGCAGACGACGAGCGCGCGGGCTGCGCGCGCCATGCCCCGCCGCAGCGTCGACGGGTGCATGGTGCGCGGCTCAGCCCCCCGAGCTCGCACGGTTCGGTTCCCAGAGGCACTCGGGGACACCGAGCTTGGCGCTCGCCCAGCGGCTCCACACGAAGAGCGCGTCGCTCAGCCTGTTCAGGTACACGAGCGCATCCTCGCTTCCGGGTCCGAGCGGCGCGCAGCGGCGCTCCGCGCGGCGGCACACGGTGCGTCCGAGGTGCAGATCGGCGTTCAGCCGGCAGCCGCCCGGCAGCACGAACGAGCGCAGCGGTGCGAGCTCGGCGAGGCGGGCATCCATGTCCTGCTCGAGCGCCGCCACGTCGCGCGCCGTGACGCGGGGCTGCGCCGGGTGGACCTCGTCCGGCGGCGTCGCGAGCAGACTGCCGAGGTTGAAGAGCTCGTGCTGCACGCGCAGGAGCACCACGTCGAGGCTCGCGAGCTCCGGAGCGCGCTCCGTCGCCTCGCCGAGCGAGACGCGCGCCGCCCCGATCAGCGCGTTGAGCTCGTCGACCGTGCCGTACGCCTCGATGCGCGGGTCGGTCTTGGCGACGCGGCTGCCGCCGACGAGCGCGGTCGTGCCGTCGTCGCCGCTGCGCGTGTAGACGCGGTTGATGGCGAGCCGGGGCTCGCGATAGCCGGCCGCGCCGGAGCCGGCCGGAGGCGCCTCGGGCCCTCTCTCTGCGCGCGTGTCGTCTCTGGGCATGGCAGCGGCGTAGAGCGCCCGAGCCGCTCGGTCAAGCCAGGCTCCGCGGCGCGGCGCGCGCGGCCCGCGACGGCGCGACCGTGCCGGATTTGACGCCGCGTCGCAGCCGTCTGCTAATGAAGGGCATGCATCGCTCCATCGCCTACAGTCTAGGGCTCGCCCTGGCGCTCGCCGCTTGCTCGAAGAAGCCGGTCCCGCCGCCGCCCACCGAGCCGAAGGTCACGATGCCGCCCGAGCCGACCGCGGCCGCGCTGAAGAGCAGCATCCACGTGACGTCCCCCACACCGGTCAAGGTCTTGCTCGACGGCAAGCCGGCCTGTGACACGACGCCCTGCGAGCTCAACGACGTCCCGCCGGGCGACCACGACGTCACGTGCGTCGACCCCGACGGGGGGCCCGCGACGAGCGGCGTCACGCTCGGCGAAGGGCAGCACGTCGAGCAGATCTGCCCCTCGAACGCGATCCGCCGCTGACGCCGCCACCGCGCCCGAGGGCCCGGTGCGCGCCCTGTCACTCGCCGAGGTGCTTGCGAGCGATCTCGGACCAGGTGCCGCTCGGCTCGAGCTCGAGGTAGCGCAGCCAGCACACCCGTGCGCGCGCCGTGCGACCGAGCTGCTCGTACGCCATCGCGAGGTTGAAGTAGGCGTCGGCGAAGCACGGATCGTTGTCGATCGCGCCCTCGAAGTAGCTCACCGCCTCGGCGCACTTGCCCCGCTGCAGCATCATGTAGCCGAGGTTGTACTGGGCCTCGGGCTGCGTCGCCTCGATCTGCAGCGCGGAGCGGTAGAGCGCCTCGGCCTGCGCCTCGTCCCCGCGCCGGAAGCGGATGTTGCCGAGGTTCGTGTAGGCGATCGCGAGCCATGGATCGACCTCGACCGCCTTGCGGTACAGGCCCTCCGCCTCGTCCATGGTGTCGGGGTGCTCGTCGCACTGGCTGGCCCGCAGGTAGAGGTCGTAGGCCAGGCGCTTGCGCTCGTGACCCACCTGCGGACGAAGCACGCGCACGACATCGTCGCGCAGCTGCCGCACCTCGAAGTCGATGAGCATCTGCCCGGTGAGCGGCTCGAAGGCACCCTGCTGGGTGCGGACCACCACCTGCTTGCCGTCGGAGGCGATGCGCAGCTCGGACAGGGGCCGCGTCACCGCGGGCAGCATCTTGCGGATGCGCTCGATGGCGCGCGCCACTTCGCGCAGGCGCACCTTGCGCTCCAGCAGATCGCGCGCCGCGCGAAGCGCGATGACGTCGCTGAAGGTGTAGGCGCGCCGGCCGCGGCGCCGGCCGCTCGGCGCCACGATGCCGGCGCGCGCCAGCGAGCGCAGCCGCCCGCGGGTGATCTTGAGCAGCCGCTCGACCTCGCTCTGCGTGTAGAGATCGCTCACCGGCTCGCGCCCGCTCGGTGAGGGGCCCCGCTCCGGCTCCTCGGCGCGCCGGGCGAGCTCGCGCGTGGCCTCCGGCGCGATGCGACCACCGCCCGGTCCGAACGCCACGTGAATCACCGTGCTCGGCACCTCCGAGTCGCGGCTCGTGCGCTTCTTCTTCGCCATCGGAACGCAGCCCCTTGCGTCCTGCACCTCGTCGCGGGCGTCAAGGCGCTCGACGCATGGTCGCGCCCGAGCGCGTGCGACGCGCCGCACAACTCGCCAGCACCGTCAAGCGCGGCAACGTCGCGGGCTGCGTGCGCGCCGCGTCAGTGACGCCGGCGGGCACCGCGCGTCACGGCGAGCACGGGCGCGCTCACGGTCGCCTCGATGCACAGGCACGAGCCCCGTACGTGCGCCGCGAGCTCCGCGTGCAGCACACCGAGCGGCGCCGGAGCGCGCGCCTGCGCCTCGCGGCGCGCGATGCGCAGCAGGCGCAGACGCACGTGCGGGTCGGCCGCGGCAAGCGCGGCGAGCGCCGACTCGACCTCGAGCCCCAGCGCCGCTGCGCCGCAACCGTCGCGCCGGGCCGCGCCGAGCTCGCACAGGACGCTGGTCGTGCCGTAGTAGACCGACTGGTCACCCTCGACCGACACGCCCCCTTCGCTCACGACGTCGGCGGTCTCGATCAGTCGCTGCCAGTAGTCGGGCGGCAGCGCCGCGCACGTGAGCGAGCGCCAGGTGACGGCGCGGGGGCGCGCCTTCTGGAGCCCGGGCCCGGCGCTCCGCGCCACGCCGCCGACCGCGGCGTCGGCGCCCGCACCCTTGCCGGGACCCGGCGCCACGGGCCCGGAGCTCGTGCCGCGCGCCGACCGCGTCGGCGCCACGGGCCGGCCTCGCACCGCATCGTACATGGCGCGATCGTTCCACTCGCGCGCTCGCGCATCCAACAAGCTCGCGGCTTCTCCGGCTTAGTTGGCAGCGCGCCGGGCGCCGTGCCACCCCGGAGCGCGGCCGCGCGCCGACCGCCGACACCCGCGCCCGCGCCCGCGGCGCGCCGGATCTTGGCCCGCGCGCGCGCGCCGTGGCAGGAGCGCGCCATGGGCAAGTCGGCGAACGAGCGGCGGCGCCGCTGGGTCTACATCACGAAGAACACCGAGTACCACACGCTCGACGGCGTCTGCGTGGCGGTGCGCGACCGCTCGACCGGACGCTGGCAGAGCGAGCACCCCGCGCACGGCAAGCCCGTCGCGGGCGGCGTGCAGCAGTTCTCGAACGGCGCGCTCATCGCCACCTCCGACCGGCCCACGCTCGGCGCCGCCATGTACTTCGTGGTGCGCGAGGGGGCCGCCGACGACGAGGAGCAGCTCGTCACGAGCCGGCTCACCGGCATCGATCGCCCCGCGCTCGCGGACCTCGGACGCTACCGGTGGAGCGGCGCCGCGCAACCGTAGGGCGCGCGCCGTCCGCCGCGGCTCAGCCCTGCTCGGGGTCCTTCGGGGTCTCGCGCGCGATCTCCTCGAGCAACTCGGCCACGCGGCGCGCGTCGTCCAGCCCCTCGTCGTAGGCGAAGTAGAGCGCCGGCACGTAGCGCAGGCCGAGCTCGGTCCCGAGCCCGTGTCGCAGCCGACCGGTCGCGGCGCCGAGGGCGCGCATGAGGCCGCGCCGCTCCGGGTCGCCGGACGGCCCGAAGGCGATGCGCACGAAGACGCGTGCCGACGACAGGTCGTCGGAGAGGACGACGCGCGTCACGCTCACCGCGGCCAGGCGCGGATCGCGCAGAGCGCCGACGGCGCGCTGCAGGTGCTGTTGCACCTCGCCCGCCACCCGCGCCTTGCGCGGCACGCGGCGCCCGGGACGCGCCGCCGCCGGCAGGATCTCGCGCACGCGACGGCTCACGGCTCCTCCTCGTCGCCGAGGCCGGCCCCGCCGGGGTCGAGCGCCCCCTCGAGGCCGAACTCGCCGCGCACCCCCTGGCCCGCGTCGCCAAAGCTCAGAATCTCGGTCGCCCGGTCCTCGAGCACGGCGTCGCGCACGTCGTCCGCCAGGCGCGCCGCGGCCGCGAGCAGCTGGTCGCAGCGAACGGCCTCCCTGGCGCACACCGCCACACCGAGCACGGCTCGCTGCCAGTCGTCGAGCGCGCCCACCTCGGCGACGCTCACGCAGAGGCGGCTCGTGAGCCGGTCCTTGTAGGAACGCACCACGCGCCGCTTGTCCTTGAGCGAGCGCGCGCCCGGGACGCGCAAGGACAGCCTGAGCACGCCGACGAACATGGTGAGGGAGGGGACGGCCGCCGCGACGGCGCGTCCGTCACAGCTTGGCCTTCACTTCCTCGATCTCGAAGCACTCGATCACGTCGCCTTCCTTCACGTCGGCGAAGTTGTCGAGCGAGATGCCGCACTCGAAGCCCTCGCGGACCTCGCGCGTGTCTTCCTTGAAGCGGCGCAGGCCCGACAGCTTGCCGGTCCACACGACCACGCTGTCGCGGATGACACGGATGTCGGCGCTGCGCTTGATGAGCCCTTGCACCACCATGCAGCCCGCCACCTGGCCGACCTTGCTGATGCGGAACACCTGCCGCACCTCGGCCTTGCCCAGCTCCTTCTCGATCTTGGCCGCGGGCAGGAGGCCCTCCATCGCGGCGCGCACGTCGTCGATCGCCTCGTAGATGATGCCGTAGTGCCGGATCTCGATGCCTTCGGTCTCGGCGATCTTCTTCGCCTTGCCCGCCGGCCGCACGTTGAACCCGATGATGATCGCCTTGGAGGCGACCGCGAGGTTCACGTCGGTCTCGGTGATGGCGCCGACACCGGTGTGCACCACGCTGAGCTTGACCTTGGGGGTCGAGAGCTTGGTCAACGCGTGGACCAGCGCCTCGACGGACCCGTGCACGTCCGCCTTGATGATCACCTTGAGCTCGAGCTGCTCGCCCTCGGAGATGATCTTGGTGAGGGCCTCGAGCGACACGCGCGCGTCGGCGCGCTGCGTCGTGCCCGTGACCTTCTTCTTGCGGTCGCCGGCGATGGTCTCCGCGGTGCGGAGGTCCTTCAGGGCGTGCACCGGGTCGCCGGCCTGCGGCACCTCGTTGAGGCCGAGCACCTCGACCGGCGTCGAGGGTCCCGCCTCGGCCACCGGACGGCCGAGCTCGTCGGTCATGGCGCGGACCTTGCCGTAGGCTCGGCCGGCGAGCAGGACGTCGCCGGTGCGCAGCGTGCCGTCCTCGACGAGCACGCGCGCCACCGGACCGCGACCGCGGTCGAGCAGCGCCTCGACGACGACGCCCTTGGCGCGCTTGCCGGGGTTCGCCAGGAGCTCGAGCATCTCGCTCTGGATCGCGATCATCTCGAGCAGTTGCTGCACGCCCATGCCGTTGAGCGCCGAGACGCGGCAGAAGATGGTGTCGCCGCCCCACTCCTCGGGCTGCAGCCCCTCGCTCGCCAGGTCGCGCATGATGCGCTCCGGGTCGACGCCCGGCTTGTCGCACTTGTTGACCGCGACGATGATCGGCACCTTGGCGCTGCGCGCGTGCGAGATCGCCTCGCGCGTCTGCGGCATGACGCCGTCGTCGGCCGCGACCACCAGCACCACGAGGTCGGTGACCTGGGCGCCGCGCGCCCGCATCGCCGTGAAGGCCTCGTGGCCCGGCGTGTCGAGAAAGCACACCGGTCCGCGCTGCGTCTCGACGCGATAGGCACCGATGTGCTGGGTGATGCCGCCCGCCTCGGAAGCCGCCACGTGGGTCTTGCGGATCGTGTCGAGCAGGGTGGTCTTGCCGTGGTCGACGTGACCCATGACGGTCACGACCGGCGCGCGCGGCGCGCCCTCGCCTTCCTCGCCCTCGCCCTCGGCGCCCGCCTCGAGCGAGGTCTCCTCGTCGATCGACACGTCCTCGACCGTCCAGCCGAACTCGCCGGCGAGAAGCTTCGCCGTGTCGACGTCGAGGGTGGAGTTGATGTTCACGCCCGTCATGCCCATCTGCAAGAGGCGCATGAGGACCTCGGTGGCCTTGAGGCTCATCTTGGCCGCCAGACCGTGCAGCGACGTCTCGCCCTCGATCTTGATGACCATCTTGTCGGCGGACATCGCCTTCGTGGAGACGCTGACTGGTCCCCTGCGCTGGGGCATGCCCGGGCGCGGGCGCGCGAAGCCCGGGCGCATCCCCGGCCGTCCGGGCATGCCCGGGCGCTGCCCGTAGCCACCGGCGTAGGGCTGCCGTGCGCCCGCCGCTGCGTTGGCCCGCGGATCGTAGGTGGTGCGTCGCGCCGAGGGCGGCGCGGCGGCCGGCCGCGGGCGCTGCGGCATCGGCACACCCGCACGCCCTGCCCACACCTCGATGCCGGTCTTCGGGGGCTGCGACGGGCGCCGTGCGACGCTCGCGGTGTCCTCGGCGACGCGCGCGGCCGCGGGCTCGGCCTGGGCGCCAGGTGCCTCGGGCGCGGGGGCGCTCGGCTCGCTCGCCGCGGCGAGCTCCGGTGCCGGCGCGCTCTCGGGGGGCGACGCCTGCGGCGCGGCCTCGACCGGGGCGTCGTGGATGGGTGGCTCCGAGGCGGGCCGTGCGGCCACGACGGCGACGGGCTCGACCGCGGGGGCTGGCTCGGCGACGACCGTCGGCGCCACGCGCTGCGTCGGCGGGGCCTCGAAGTGGGACACCGGCGCGAGCTCCACGTGCTCGAGAGCCGCGCGCTCCGCGGCGGGCTCGCTCTCGCGCGGCGCCCGCGCCACGGCGCCGGGCTGGCTGAGGCGATCGCCCGGTGCGCTCGGTGCCGGCACCGCCACCTCGCCGGCCTCGGACGGGCGTGCCGCGGGCACGTCCGCCTGGCGCGAGCGGCGCTTCACGACCGTGGGGCGGATGTGCTCCTCGACGGACTGGGGCGACTTCTGCCGTTCCAGCTTACGCTTCACGCGCTCGACGGCCTCGGCCTCGACGGAGCTCATGTGGTTGCGAACCTCGGCGACGCCGAGCGACTGGAACAGCGCGACCAGGTCGCGGTTACTCATCCCGAGCTGACGGGCAACCTCGTAAACTCGCACCTTGTTCATCTCCGCACCACGTCGACCCTCGTGACCCCGCGCCGTCCCTCGGGCCCTGGCCTTGCGGCACTTGGGGCAGGCGCATTCCCGCCCCGCGGGCCCTCGTCGCGGCTGCGAGCGAAGGTGTCCCCGGAGCGCGCGTCGCGCGGCCCAGAGAGATTGTGGTCATTGGCATCCGTCGCTCCGCCAGAGGCGTCGCTCCGTGCTGTTGTCCGCGAGCGCACGTCGGCGGTTGCCGCGCGCGCTCGGCTCCGCCGGGCACCGTCGGGGCGCTCCGCCCCCGACGCTTCGGCGGCGAGGCCCTGCTCCACCGCGACGGCCGCGGCGAGCGCCACCGCAAGGGACGGGCTCTCGAGCGCGAGCACGCCGACGCCCTCGCGCTCCTGCGCGGCGCAGGCGAGCAGCTGGCCGAGCTCCGCCTCGTCGCTCCACGCGATGACCCGCCCGACGCCCACGGCGCCGCGCACGGCGTCGAGCTCCGCCGCCGCCCGGGCGTCCCGGGCCACGACGAGGGACGCCGCACGGCCGTCGCGCCACGCGGCCGCCACGGCGCTCGAGCCGATGGCGAGCTTGCCACTGCGCCGCGCCGCCAGCACCAGGCGGACGGCACGGCGGTGTGCGGCGTCCACCAGCGACGCCGCGAGCTCGCGCGCCGACACGTCCACGCGCTCCTTCGCGGCGCGTGCGAGCCCGCCCCGCGCGGCCCGCTCCAGGCACTCGCGGCGCGCGTGCAGCCACGCGCCGCGACCGCCCTGGCGGCCGGACGGATCCGCCACGACCCCGCGCCCGCCCACGGCGGGCACGAGCACGAGCCGCACGAGCTCACGCCGCGCGCGCTCGAGCTCCACGCTCGCACCGCAGCCGACGCAGCGGCGCGTGCGCGCGCGCGGAGAGCCCGGGGTCGGGCCTCCGGCGGGGCTGGAGTCGAGGGCGCGCTGCTGCATGGCTCAGCCGCCGGCCACCTCGCTCGGCGCGACGGCCTCGGCCGCCGGCGCGTACTTGGCGCGCGCCGCCGCGTAGAGCTCGCGCTCGTGGCGTGCGAACTCGGAGGCGGCCGCCTTGAGCGCCGCCGCCTTCTTGAGCCCGATGCCCGACTTGATGCCGAGGCGGTCCTCGTCCTCTTTCAGGACGGAGGCGAGCGTCTTGTAGCCGGCCTCCTCGAGCAGGGCGAAGGTGCGGGTGCCCAGCCCCGGCACGCACAGCATGCGCTCGCGCTCGGTCGGCGGCTCCTCGCGCGTCGCGAGGTCGCGGATGCGCTCGTCGCGCAAGCGCTCGAGCGTGGACTGCGCCTGCTCCTTCAGCTCCTTGGCGTGCTCGGCGTCGCCGATGCCGGTGATGGTGGCGAGCTCGTCGAGCTGCGCCTCGCTCACCTCTTCGAGCGCGCGGAAGCCCTGGCGGTACATCGCCTTGGCGATCGGCTCGGTGACGAGGTCGATCTGCTGCAGCTGCTCGACCGCCTCCTCCTCCATCTTCTTGAACTTGGACTCGCTGATGACGTCCAGGCGCCAGTCGGTCAGCTGCGAGGCGAGGCGCACGTTCTGGCCCTTGCGTCCGATGGCCAGGCTGAGCTTCTCGTCCGGCACCACGATCTCCATGCGGGCACCGGTCTCGTCGACGATGACCTTGGTCACCTCGGCCGGCTGGATGGCCGCGATGACGTAGCGCGCCGGGTCGCGGTCGTAGGGCACGATGTCGATCTTCTCGCCGCGCAGCTCCTGCACCACGGCCTGCACACGCGAGCCCTTCATGCCCACGCACGCGCCCACCGGGTCGACGTCGGCGTCGCGCGACGTGACCGCGATCTTGGAGCGGCTCCCCGGCTCGCGGGCCACCGCCACGATGCGCACGATGCCCTCGTAGATCTCCGGCACCTCGGCCTCGAAGAGCTTCTCGACGAGGCGCGGGTCGGAGCGCGACAGGACGACGATCGGGCCTCGCGCCTCGCGGTCGACGTCCTTCACGTAGGCGACGATGCGCTCGCCCGGACGGTAGCTCTCGCGCGGCGTCTGCTCGCGCGCCGGCAGGACGGCCTCGGTGCGACCGAGGTCGACGATGATGTTGTTGCCGCGCTCGAAGCGCCGGACGATGCCGCGGATGAGCTCGCCCTTGCGCGACTTGTACTCGTTGAACACGAGGTCGCGCTCGGCGTCGCGCACGCGCTGCAGGAGCACCTGCTTGGCGGTCTGCGCGGCGATGCGCCCGAAGCTGGCACGCGCCTGCTTCAGCTTCAGGAGGTCGCCGTAGTCCTTGTCCTGCTGGCGCGCCCGCTCCCGGTCGGCCTCGCGCCAGAACACCTGGAAACCGAGCTCCTCGCCGAGCGCGGCCTCGAGCTTCAGGCGCTCGACGTCCGACGCCGCGATCTCGCGCTCGGGATCGGTCACCTGCTCCACGACCACCATGTACTGGAAGAGATCGACCTGCCCGCTCTGCGCGTTGTAGCGCGCCTCGAGCTCGCGCGTGGCGCCAAAGGTGTTCTGGGCCGCCTTGAGGATCGCCGCCTCGACGGTCTCGACGAGGGCGTTCTTGTCGATGCCCTTCTCCTTGGCGACCTCTTCGAGGACCTGCTCCAAGTTGATCTCGTTGTGGGTGCTCGCTGCACTGGCTGCCATGACTTCAATCCTGCTCAGTCTCGGACTTTTGCCGTGACGCGGCCCGGAGCCGCGCCCGCATGCTCGTCTCGGTCGGCGCGCCGTCCGCTCCGTGCGGCGGTGCCCCGGTTGCGCTCGATCTTGCCGCCGCGCGGCGCGCGGGGCTTCGGCTTGCCGGCGCCGCCGAACTCGATGACGTAGCGCGCCTCGGCGACGTCACCCGGCGCCACGACGTGCGTCTTGCCGTCGACCTCGATGAGGAGCTCGTCGTCCTCGGCGGCGAGGAGCGGCCCGCGCAGCACGCGCTGGCCGTCGACCGCGGGCTGCGCGAGCTTGAGCTTGACGAGGTGGCCCACCGCGCGGCGGTAGTCGCGCCGGCTCCGCAGCGGGCGGTCCACGCCCGGCGAGGTGACCTCGAGGCTGTAGCTGGATGCCACGAGGTCCTCGACGTCGAGCGCCACCGACAGATCGCGCGACACGCTCACGCAGTCCTCGAGCGTCACGCCCGAGGCCACCGGCACGGGCGGCCGGGAGCTGCCGGTGACGGTCGGAGCCGAGGCCTCCGGGCGCTCGATGGTGACGCGCAGGACACGACCGGTCGGCGCCGTCGTCCACTCGACGTCGACGAGCTCGAGCCCGTGGGCGTGCACGACCGGCTCGCACAGCGCGAAGAGCGCCGCGAGGTCGATCTCGCTCCGGGTCTTGCCGTCCGTGGCCGTCATGTTCTGGGTCGCGTCTCGCGTCGCCTTCCCCACGATGGGAGCGGGGGCGGAGGCAAAAAAAAGCCGGACTCCCGCACAGGGAACCCGGCGAAATCAGGCCAGCGTTTCCGCCCGCCGCACGAAGCGGGGGGGGAGCGCGGTCGGGAGCCGTCCGTGGTCCACGGTGGTGCTCCCCCGCGGGGGAGCACACGACTGCCGGCGCGCGGATAAGCTGGCCGCCCATCCGACGAGTTAGCGCCGGGGCATGTACCCGAGAATCGCGCGGAGCGCAAGTCGCGGCTACCTACATCCGCGCACCCAGCCTCGCCCAGGTTCCCCGCTCTCAGGCGAGGTTCGGCAGCGACACGACGTCGACGTGCAGGATTTCCTCGAAGGCGCCGATCTCGCGCAGGCACGCCTCGCTCGGTCGGCCCGAGAGACGGAGCTTCGTGCAGGTCGCCTGCGCGCCTTCGAACACCGTGTTCGAGACCTCCTCGACGTTGAGGCCGTGGCGCTTGATGACGTTGAGCGCGTGCGCGAGCACGCCCACCTTGTCGAGCGACCGCAGCACGAGGGCGAAGCGCGCCGGAGTGTTGCGGCACACGTTGACCACGTTCGGCACTTCCTCTTCCGTGAGGAAGGCGCGCACGATGCGGCTCACCTCGCGCCCGATGGCGCGCTGCGCCTGCTCGGTCGACGCCGCGATGTGGGGCGTCCCGTAGACGATGCCCGCGCCGAGGATGGGGTCGGAGAAGGGCTCGGAGCCGCCTTCCGGCTCGCGCGGAAAGACGTCGAGACCGACGCGCAGGCGCTTCTTCGGCACGAGCTCGGCCAGCGCCTCGTAGTCGAGCACTTCGGCACGCGCCGTGTTGACGACGACAGCCTCGTCCGGCAGGGCTCCGAGCACGCCACGCCCGACGATGTTGCGCGTGTGGGTCGTGAGCGGCAGGTGGATCGTGAGGATCTGCGAGCGCGCGGCGAGCTCGTCGAGGCTGTGGCAGAAGCGCACGTCGAGCTTGGCGGCGCGGCCGGGCGTGAGCGAGCGGCTCCACGCATAGGGCTCCATCTCGAGCGCGCGGGCCTGCGCGAGCACCAGGGTGCCGACGGCCCCGAGGCCCGCGATGCCGATGCGCGCGCCGCGAATGCCCTGCGCCGCGGCGTAGCGCGCCTTCTCCCAGCGGCCGGCGCGCAGATCGATCGTCGCGTCGACGATGCGGCGGTCGAGCGCGAGGATGAGCCCGAGGGTGAGCTCGGCCACGGCCGCGGCGTTCTTGCCGGGACAGTTCGCCACGTAGATGCCGCGCGCGCTCGCGGCGCCGACGTCGATGGTGTTCACGCCTGCGCCGGCGCGCACGATGAGGTTGAGCTTCTTGCCCGCGGCGATGGCATCGGCCGTCACGGGCGTCGACCGCACGACGAGGATGTTCACGCCCTCGAGCGCCGCGGCGAGCGACTCGGCGTTCGCCGCGGGCTGGTACACGAGCTCGATGCCGAGGACGCGCAGGTCCTCCAGCGGTTTCAGGTCCATCTTGTCGGCGACGAGCAGGCGCATGTCGATGGGGCAAGCTAGCAAACGCGGAGGCTCGACGGCTACCCCACTGTCGAAGGTCGAAGCCAGCGCGCGCTCCCAGCGGCATCTTCCTCCGCCCCTCTTCCCTCGGCCCCTCGGCCCCTCGACCCCTGCGTACCGACGCAGCGAGTTCCTTCTAGAACATGTCGGTCGGCGGGTAGGTGGCGGTCACGCTCACGACGTAGCGGGCGTGCTGGTGCGGGATGGTCCCCCAGTCGGGCGTCGGCATGGCGCGCGTGACGCAGCGGAACAGCTCCTTCGTCTTTTCCTCCGACACGGTGCTCGACTTGCCGCGATAGACCTTCTTCTTCTTCTTCGTGAAGTCGAGGTCGAGGACGAAGCTCACCGAGAACTCCTGCTTGCTCGACGGGGCGCACAGGCTGTTCTCGCGGATGGCGCGCGCCAGCGCGTCCTCGAAGAAGGTGATGTGGTCGCAGCGCTCCGGGGGCGTCTTGCCGGGGCCCGGATCCTGGCAGCTCAGGCGCTTGAACTCGGACAGCTTCACGCCCGGCGTGGCGGCGGAGGCGTCGACGAGCGGCACGTACGGCACCGCGCCGTCGATGACGAACGCCGCACCGGCGTCCACCCCACCGGCGTCGTCGGTGGCTGGCGGCTCGCTCGCGCCCGGGCGGCGCCACAGGTAGAGCGGCACCGCGACCAGCACGAGCCCCGCGACGAGCGCGATGATGAGCTGCAGGCGCACCGGCTGCTGCCCGCCCGACCCGAGGTGTCGGTAAGGCGGCGGCTGCACGGACGAGAAGCGCGGCCGCATGCTCAGCTGCCCGCGCGCCGTCGCTCCGAGTGGGACCCGCAGCCGCGATGCGACCGAGGCATCAGTCGAGCAGGCTCTTGGCCGACTTTCCGGGTTCCCATTTGACGAGCGTGGCCACGAGCTCGATCGTGTCGGGCAGCATGCCGCGCACCTGCGCGACCACCTGCTCGACCACGTGCCGCGCCTCCTCCAGGTTCGGGCCGACCATCGAGACGACGAACTTGAGCGGACCCGTTCGTCCTGCGACGACGGGCATCAGGCTCGTCAGCAGCATCTCGGTGAGCTCCACCACGCGCCCGGCGGCGCGCCGTAGCGCCAGCATCTCGAGGATCGTCGGACGGTCGCTCACCTGGCGGTTCGGGCCGCGCAGCTCGTAGCGCGCGACCTGCATCGGCGCCTCGACCCACTCGGCGAAGGCGCACTCCGAGTTGATGCTGTTCATGAGATGGTCGCGGATGAGCAGGCCGGTGAGCCCGTCGCGCCGTGCCAGGTACTCGCGCGCCCGGGTGTGCTCGCGCGAGCTCGGGCGAAAGGTCACGAGCTTGAGGCGCAGCTCGCCCACCTGGCCCTCGCCGCCGTGGATGAGCGTGACCTCTTGCTTCCGGTCGTAGTCGTGGTCGGCGTAGGTGCCGTTCGTGCTGCCGGTGTCCCGCAGGAGCCAGGTACCGCCCTGCCAGCGCACCACGGCGTGCCCGCCGCTCACGGTGGGCTCGGGCAGACAGATGTCCTGCGTCGTCTGGCGGCCGAGGGTCATCTCGGGCCGGTCGAGCGAGTACAGCTCGCCCACGATCTCCGGGGTGTTGGTCGCGTAGGTCACGAGCAGCGCCTGCGTCTCGGGCGCGAACTGCATGCTCTGCGCCCGGCCGGGCGGCGGTCCCGGGTTGAGGCGCTCGCGCGGCACCGGGCTGGTCGTGAGCTGCGAAGGGTTGAAAAAGCGCACGTGGCGCGCCGGCGGACGCGCCGCCGGCTCGGGCGACAGCCCGAGGAAGACCTGCTTCACCTCGTCGATGGACAGGCTCGCCGGCACGTCGAACATGAGCTGCTGGCGCATCGGCTTGGCGCGCGGCTTGTAACCGGGCTCGGGCACGCGGCAGGTCCACATCTCCCAGAGCGTGAGCGCCAGCGCGTAGAGATCGTCCTCGGCGCTGGCACCGCCCGAGCGCAGGCGCTCCGGGGCCATGTAGTTCGGGGTGCCGCCGTCGGGGGGTGCGCCGGGCCGGCGCGAGGCGGCGCGGGCACGCTCCTGCGCGAAGCCGAAGTCGAGAATGACGGCGCGGTCGTCGGTGACCATGACGTTGCCGGGCTTCAGGTCGCCGTGCACCAGGCCCTGCGCGTGAATGGCCGCCAGACCGGCACACACCTCGCTCGCGATCTTGCGGAACTCGTCGGCCTTGTAGCCGCCCGTCGCCTTCTTGCGACGGATGTGCGTGTGCAGGGTCTGACCCGGGATGTGCTCCATCACCAGGATCGGCCCCCACTGGCTCGGGGCGAGGTCGTGCACGCGGCAGACGTTCGGGTGGCCCACCTGGCGCGCGAGCAGCGCCTCCTGGCGCAGGGCCTCGTCGTCGCCGGGCAGGCGCGACTCGTCGCGCACGACCTTCAGCGCCACCGTCTGCTGCGTGGAGCGGTCGTACGCGAGGAACACCTCGCCCATGCCTCCCTTGCCGAGGCTCTGCTTGATCTCGTAGCGGTCGTTGATGAGCGTCCGCTTCTTGATCGGGCCTGGCGATTCGTCCTCGCTCACGTTCCTGTTGGCTCCCGGGTCGACGGCGTGGGGCCCCGCACGGGGCCCGGTCCGAGGCGTGGCTCGGCGCGCACGCCCCGGGCATGCGGTCCAAGGGTGCTCGATATCTCCGCGAATCGCAACAACAAGTGCCAGAGCCCTCCGGCTGCGTCGGGACAGGCCGACACGTCGTCGGAGATCGGCCTGCTCCGTGCGCGTGACGCTAGCAAACGCCCGGGACGGCGGCGAAAATGTGGCGGTGAGACCCCGATGAGACCCCGAGGCAAGCCGCCACGCGACCGATCGCAGCGTCGCACCGAGACCGGACCGCCCGGTCGGCCCGCCCGCGGCCGGGCGCGCCCCGGTGCCGAGCGCGGCCGCGACGCGCCCGCCGGGCACGCTCGCGCCGCGCGACCCGGG
>JACRDA010000338.1 GCA_016212965.1 Myxococcales bacterium | reverse complement strand
GCCGGCCGGCCGACGCGCGTCGGCCCCACCGAAGCGCGGGCGGCGACCCTTGCCACACAGCCCCCCTCGGGTCAAGTCGCCGCCGGCCCGGCGCGACCTCATTTGCTGCGCGGATTGCCCGGCGGCGCGGCCACAAAAAAAATGACCCCGGCTGAGAGGCGTCAGCCGGGGTCCCGGGAGTCACGTGCAGGGGCCGCGCGGAGGCGCGGCGGAGAGATGAGGCTAAGCGTCAAGCGGAGCCCGGGCGCGCGGAGGGCGGCGCCCGGCGGACGGTCGCGAGCGCGGTCGGGCGCTCAGTACTTGTCGTCCTGCGCGTCGAACGGGTCGGCATCGATGTCGTCGAGGCTGAACTCCTGGTCGAAGGGTCCGTCGTCGATCATCTCCTCGACCGACTGGCCCACCTTCATCGCGGGGCGGATGTAGTCGCGCTCGAACTCGGCAAAGCTTCGGTAGGCACGGGGCGGCATCATGGGGTCTGGTTCTCCTCCACAGCGGTCGAGGGTTGCCCGTGGCGGCGCCGAGCTCGGCACGGGGCCGCTCGGGGCTGCTCGGGGAAAGGGGCGTCGCGGTCGCTGCTCGGCGGGCTCAGGGGCGCGCGGAGCGGGTCGGGGCGGTCGCGCGGCGGGCGGGGCGCGCGGCCGGGCGGGCGTGGAGCGCGACGAGCGCGCCGTCGCGCGCGCCGAGTGCTCGGGGTGCCCAGAACGTCGCGCCGAGCAGTCGCTCGGTGCGCGGGTCGGTGTCGGCACCGACCTCGAGCACCTGGCGAAGCCTTCGCCACGGCATCTCTGCGCCGCTCAGGACTACGTTGTCCGACATGTAGGTGACTGTAGTAACCGCGAGATGGATGGCAAAAAATGTCGTTGCTTCTGGACGACTTTTTGCGGGGGGTGCGTGGAGGGCGTTCGCGCGCTGCGGGCTTGTCGCGGCTCGCCGACCAACGTAAGCGGACGTGCGCGCTCCCTGCCGCAGCGCGCCCGCGCAGCATGCCCGCCAAAGCCATCGTCATCGCGGTCGCCAACCAGAAGGGCGGGGTCGGCAAGACCACGACCAGCGTCAACCTCGCCGCGAGCCTGGCCGCGGCCGAGCAACGCACCTTGCTCGTCGACGTCGACCCCCAGGCGAATGCCTCGAGCGGCGTCGGCGTGCGACCGCGCACGGTCGAGCACGGGCTCTACGACGCGCTCGCCGGTCGCATGTCGCTGCGCGCGGTCATCCGCGCGACGGAGGTCCCGCGCCTCGACCTCGTGCCGTCGAGCCAGGACCTCGTGGGCGTGGAGCTCGAGCTCGTCGACGCGGAGGACCGCGCGCTCCGCCTGCGCGAGCTGCTGCGTCCGGAGCTCGCGCGCTACGACTACGTCATCCTCGACTGCCCGCCCTCGCTCGGGATCCTCACCTTGAACGCCCTGTGCGCCGCCGCCGAGGTGCTCGTGCCGATGCAGTGCGAGTACTACGCGCTCGAGGGCCTGACCCACCTCATGGCGACCATCGACCGCGTGCGCTCCGGCCCGAACGCGGCCCTCGGGCTCGCCGGGGTCGTGCTCACCATGTTCGACTCGCGCAACGCCCTGACCCACCAGGTCGCGGCCGAGGTGCGCGAGCACTTCCACGTGTTTCGCTCGATCATCCCGCGCAACGTCAAGCTCTCCGAGGCGCCGAGCCACGGCAAGCCGGTGCTGCTCTACGACGCGTCGTGCAAGGGCGCGCAGGGCTACCTCGGGCTGGCGCGCGAGCTGCTCGAGCGTGCGGGCAAGTCCGTGCCAAGGAACGCCAGCGCCGGGGACGAGCGCGGCGTCCCGCGCGCCGCAGCCGCGGCGCCGGAGCGCGATCCGTGAGCGCGGACAAGAAGGCGCCGCGGCGCGCGCTCGGGATGGGCCTCGACGCCCTCTTGCCCGCGAGCGCCGGCGGCAAGGAAGCGGCGAAGTACGGCGACGGCGCGGTCTTCCGGGTGCCCATCGAGCGCATCCGGCCCGCGGCCGACCAGCCGCGCAAGCGCATCGACGACGCGCGCCTCGAGGAGCTGGCAGCCTCCATCCGCGAGCACGGCGTCATCGAGCCCGTGGTGGTGCGGCGCGGCGCGCCCGATGGCGTCGCCGGCCCGCTCGGCGACCGCTACGAGATCATCGCCGGCGAGCGGCGCTGGCGCGCTTCGCAGCGCGCCGGGCTGAAGGAGCTCGTGGTGGTCGTCAAGGACGTCACGCCCGAGAGCGCCTTCGAGCTCGCCCTCGTCGAGAACCTCCAGCGCGAGGATCTGAACCCGATCGAGACCGCCGAAGCCTACGAGCGGCTCATGCACGATCACGGCTACACCCAGGAGGAGCTGGCCGCGCGCGTCGGAAAGAGCCGGCCGGCCGTGGCGAACGCGCTGCGCCTGCTCAAGCTGCCGAACGCGGTGCGGCGCCTGGTGCACGAGGGCACGCTCACCGAGGGGCACGCGCGCGCCTTGCTCGGCGCGCCGGACGAGGCGGAGTTGCTCGGGCTCGCGGCCGAGACCGTGCGCGGCCGGCTGTCGGTGCGGAGGGTGGAGGCCCTCGTTCGTGCGGCCGGGCGCAAGAAGCCGCCGAGCGATGCGCAGCCGGGCCAGCCTGCGGGCAAGAGCCCGAGCGTGCGCGACCTCGAGCACCGCCTGGCGCGTCGGCTGGGCGTGCGCGCGGCCATCGACCACCGTGCCCCGGGCGGCACGGTGACCCTCCACTACGTCTCGCTCGACGACCTCGACCGCGTGCTCGCGCTTCTCGACCCGGGTTGACCGGCGCCCGCCGTGGCGCGTGCGCTCACTGCCCGCGGGCCTTCTGCTCCGCGGCGATGCGCTCGAGCTCCTGCTTGGCGGCCTTGGCGAAGGGCCCGTCGCCGCCGAGCTTCACGGCCTTCTCGAAGGACGAGACGGCGTTCAGGCGCTTGCGGTCGACGAGGTAGCTCTTGCCGAGCGCGTAGTAGGCCTCCGCGTTCCCGGGCTGCACCTTGAGCGCCGCCTCGTAGTCGTTGCGCGCGGCTTCCTCGTTGCCGGCGCCGTGCTTGCACACCCCGCGCTGGATGTACCACTCGGCCTCGTCGGCCTTGATCGCCAGGGCCGCGTCGAAGGCCTTCACGCAGTCCGCGTACGCCCGGCTCTGCCCGAACAAGTGCGCGATGGTCATGAGCGTGGGGGCGTCGGAGGCGAAGCCCGGCAGCGCCTTGCGCAGGTGCTCGGTGGCAGCCTCGCGGCGCTCCGCCTCGACCAGCATGGCGCCGAGCCGGAACTCGAGGTTGGCGGTGGCCGCGGCGTCCGCGCTGCCGGATGCGCGGATGGCCTGCTCGAAGGCCGCGGTGGCCTTGTCCCACTCCTTTTGGAGCTGGTGCGCGTAGGCGAGATTCGAGGCGAGGTCGGGGTCCTCGGGGTGCTGCGCGGCCGCGGGGCCGAGCACCGCGACGGCCTCGGCCGGGCGCGCGGGGTCCTTGAGGTAGAGCGCGCCCAGGTTCACCACCGCCTCGACGAGCGTCGCGTCGAGCGCGATCGCCGCCTTGTAATCGGCCTCGGCTCCGGCCGCGTCCTTCGTCTCCTCGCGGCACAGCCCGCGATAGAAATGCGCCTGCGCATTCTTGGGGTCGGCGGCGATGGAGCGGTCGAAGTAGGGGATCGCCTCGGCGAAGGCGCCGTTGGTCACGAAGGCGACACCTCGGTCGAGATCGCCGATTCCCGCGCCGGGCATCGCCCCGTCGGCGACCGGGTCGGCGGGCAGCACGCGCGGGGGCGCAGGGGTCGTCTTGCACGCGGTGACGCCGAGCGCGCCGCCGAGCGCGAGCGCGGTGACGAGGGACGTGGCGCGGGAGCGGCGCCGGGGTCGGGGGGCTCGGTGCGGTCGGTTCATGTTCGTCGCCTGCTTGTTCGGTTCCGCCACGGCAGGAGGTTCGCGCGCTTGCCCGGCACCGTCAACCGCTGGCGCCGCGGCCGCGGCCGAACGCGACCGCCCGGGCGTGGCACGACCACCGAACGCGCGACCACCCGGGGGCCTTTCAGGGCGCGGCACGGGACGTCCATGCGCTCGACCTCGGCGCGCAGGAGCTGGCGCACGCGTTCCGAGGGCTCGCCGGGCGCGAGCTTCCCGCCGTCGGCCGAGGTCACGTAGAACACGTCGATGACGCGCGCCCCCTCGGTGTTGATCTTGGCGACGGCGATCGACAGCCCCGCCTGGTGAAGGGCGTTGGCGAGGGTGAACAGGAGCCCCGGGCGGTCGCGGGCCACGACCTCGATCACGCTGTGCTCGGGCGAGGCCCGATGGTCGACGACCACCTGGGTCGCGACGTCGCGCGCCGGACGGCGCAGGCCGGGGCGCGAGAGCCGCGCCACGGCGCGGGTCGTCGCGCTGCCCGAGAGCACGGCCCCGAGGTCCGCGCGCACCTTGGCGAGCCCCCGGTCGACGCCGGCCACCCCCTCGACGGCGTGCCGCACCCAGAAGAGATCGACGGCCTGCACCGCGGGGGCGCCCGCCGAGCCACTCGGCGCGGTGCGGCGCGAGTGGACCTCGGCGGCGTGCACCTCGAGCCGGCTCCCCGAGAACGCGGCGGTGATGGCGGCCAAGAGCCCGGGGCGGTCCGGGGCCACGACGCAGAGCTCCGCGGCGGCCAGCTGGCGCGACGCCACGCGCGTGAGGCCAAATGGGTCGGCGAGGCTGCGACGCGCGAGCTCGGCGTGCGCGGCGACGGACTCGGGGGCGTGGCGCAGGAGGTAGCGCTCCGGCATCGACTCGAGGTAGGGCACGACGAAGGCGCGCCGCGCGTCCGCCTCGCCCGGGGGCGCGAGGGCGGCGGACGCCTCGAGCACGGCTGCGTGCGCGCGCTCGAGCCGCGTCGCCTGCTGCGCCGCCAGGGCGGTCACGGCAGGCACCCTTGCCGGGTCGGGGGCGCCCGCGTCCGCGCCGGAGCCCGCGTGCGGCGCAGCTTCCGCTGCTGCGGCGCTCCGCTCCGAGAGCGCCTGGTCCGCCGCGAGCCACAGCTCGTCGAGCATGCGCGCCTTCCACGACGTCATCGAGGTGGGGCTGGTCGTCGACAGGTCCGCCACGGTGAGGAGGTAGAGCTCGCGGAGGGCCTCGCGGCTCCCGATGTCCGCCACGAGCTCGGCCACCGTGCTCCGGTCGTCGAGGTCGCGCCGCGTGGCGACGTGGTACATGCGCAGGTGGTGGTGGACGAGCCACGCGACGTCCTCGACGTCGTCGGGCGCGAAGCCGAGCCGGGGCAGGATGCCGCGCACCATCTCGGCGCCGCGCTCGCTGTGGTCCCGGCCGCCGATGGCCTTGCCGACGTCGTGCAGCAGGGTCGCGAAGAACAGCACGCGCGGCCGCGCGATCTCGCCGGCGAGCTCGCTCGCGAGCGCACCGCCCCAGGCCGGCTTGTCCGCGTGCGCGTCGCGGCCCGGCTCGTCCCCGCCCGGTCCCAGCCACTCGCCGCGCGCCAGCTCGACCAGCCGGTCGACCGCCGCGACCGAGTGCACGTCGACCGTGTACACGTGGTAGGTGTCGTGGTGCACGCGCCCCACCACGGGCCCGAACTCCGGCACCATCGCGAGCAAGAGCCCGAGCTCGTGCAGCTCCCGCATGGGGCTGCCGCCCTTCAGGCGCGTCTCGGCGCGCGAGGTGACGAGCTCCGCGAAGAGCTCTGCCGCCTCGCGCCGGCCGCGCAAGGCCTCGCTCCACTCTTCGCTGCTCGCCGCCGCGACGATCGCCGAGCGCGCGTGGGGGTGGATCGGCACGCCGTGGCGCGCCGCGGCGCTCACCAGGCGCAGCGCGACGACCGGATCCTCCTGCAAGAGCTCGGAGCGGGCGAGCGCTGCCTCGCCGTCGAACAGGACGACCCCGTCGCCGACGTCGCTCGTCGCCGGGCGGCGGCGCCCGTGCCCCTGCGTGCGCGTGGGTACCGCGCGGTCGAGCATCGCGTCGCGGAAGCGCGCCACGGCGTCGGCCGCCCGGTAGTAGTCGCTCATGAGCCGCTCGACCGCCTCGTGCGCCTCGCCCTCGTAGCCGAGCGCGGCCGCCACGCTCTCCTGCTCTTCGAAGCCGAGCCGGTCGCTGCGCCGCCCGGCGAGCGCGTGGAGAACGTTGCGGACACGCCACAGGCGCTCCCGCGCGGTCTGCACGAGGCCGAGCTCGCGCGCCGTCACGACGGCGCGCCGCAGGAGTCCCTCGAGATCGTGCACGCCCCACCGCGCGGCCGCCGCCCAGCCCGCCACGTCGAGGTCGCGTAGCGCCCCCGGCCCGTGCGTGATGTCGGGCTCGAGCATGTAGACCGAGCCGCCGAAGCGACGGTGGCGCTCTGCGACCTCGCGGCGCAGCCGGCCGACGAAGTCGGCGAGCTCGCCGGCGGCGAACACGCTCGCGCGGGCCCGGGTCGTGAGCTCGCCGCTCGGGCCCAGGTCGCCGGCGAGGTGGCGGTAGTCGAGCAGGCTCGTCGCCGTCGGTAGATCGTCGCGTGCCGCCGCGATGAGCTCGTCGACCGACACCACCTGGTGACCCACGGCCAGCCCCGCGTCCCACAGGGGGTAGAGCAGCACGCGCCCGAGCTCCTCGCCCCGGCGCGCGTCGAGGCCGAGGATGCGCACGTCGAGGTCGCCCGCGAGCGCGACGGCCCCGCGTCCGTAGCTCCCCACCGCGCCGAGCGCGACGCCGGTCGCGGACACGGCGGCGGCCGCGAGCGCCTGGGGGAAGAGCTGTGCGAACAGCTGGTCGAAGAGGGTGGCGCGCACGCGCCCGAGCTCCACCCCGACCTCGGGGCCGAGCGCCTCGCGTCCGACGCGCACCTCGGGCAGCCGCGCCATGAGCCCCTTCACGAGGCGGCGCAGCGCTTCGGGCACCTCGTGGACCTCCTCCGCCATCGCGCCCGGAGGCTACCACGTGACCCGTACCGAGGGCCCGAGCCTGGCTTGCGTCATCGGTCGCGCCCGGAGGCTCGCCTGCGCCGCGGTCGGCGGCTATAGTCACACGTCGCCGCCGAGACGTCGCCGCATGCTCCTCGACCAGCTGGCACGCCCGCTCCGCTCGCTGCGCCTGTCCGTCACGGATCGGTGCAACCTGCGCTGCGCCTACTGCATGCCCGAGCCGGACTACGTGTGGCTGCCGCGCGCCGAGCTCTGCGACTTCGCCGAGCTCGCGGAGCTCGCCGCGCTCTTCGCCGGGCTCGGCGTCGATCGCATCCGGCTCACGGGGGGCGAGCCGCTCTTGCGCCGCGACGTGCCGGCGCTCGTCGCGCTCCTCGCGGCGCGCCTCGGCGCGGAGCGGCACGCCGCCCCGCTCGCCGGTCCGGGCGCCGGGCGCCCGGAGCTCGCGCTCACGACCAACGGCATCTTGCTTGCCGACCAGGCGCGTGCGCTCCGCGCCGCCGGGCTCGACCGGCTCACGGTGAGCCTCGACACCCTGCGCCCCGAGCGCTTCGCCGCGCTCACCCGGCGCGACGCGCACCGCGAGGTGCTCGGCGGCATCGAGGCCGCGCGCGCCGCGGGCTTCGGTGCGCGCGGTGACGAGCCGCTCAAGCTCGACATGGTCGTCATGCGCGGCGTGAACGACGACGAGGTCGTGCCGATGCTCGACTTCGCCCGCGAACTCGGCGCCGAGCTGCGCTTCATCGAGTACATGGACGTCGGCGGCGCCACGCGCTGGCGCGCCGACGCGGTCGTGTCGCGCGCGGAGCTGCTCGTGGCGGTGGGGCGGCGCCTCGGCGTCCCCGAGCCGCTCGCCGGCCGCGGCTCGGCCCCGGCGGAGCGGTTCCGGCTGCCGACCGGCCAGGTGTTCGGCATCGTCGCCAGCACGACCTCGCCCTTCTGCCTGGCCTGCGACCGCGCGCGGCTCACGGCCGACGGCATGTTGTTCCTGTGCCTCTACGCCTCGCAGGGCGTGGACCTGAAGACGCCGCTCCGCCGGGGCGCGCCGCGCGCCGAGCTCGCCGCGCTACTGGCGACGGTGTGGGGGGCGCGGGCGGCGCGCGGCGCCGAGGAGCGGCTCGCCGAGAGCGAGCGCGCGCCACTCGTGCCCGCGTCCCAGCTGCGCAAGAACCCGCACCTCGAGATGCACAAGCGCGGCGGCTGAGCCGCGCGCGACCTCAGGGCGGCTCGGGCAGCGGCGGGCGCAGGTAGTCGACGCTCGCCCAGAACGCGCACGCCTCTGCGCTCGCGCCGGACGAGGCCACGCTCGCGACGTCGATCGACAGGTGGGCGTCCCCCGCGGTGTCGTAGGCGGGCCAGCTCGCGGCGCCCGCGCCGTTCGGGTCGGCCGTGGCGGCGAAGCGCCCCCAGTAGCCCTCTAGATCGCGCGACAGCTCGAGCTCTGCACCCTCGAAGTCCTTCACGAACAGCGCCGCCGGGTGTCCGAACACGAACTGCACCTCGGCGGCGTGGAAGGCGCCGAGGTCGACGGGGCTCTCGAGCTGGAACTTCGGGTGGGGGTAGTCGAACTCGTACGCGAAGAGCGGCGCGTGCGCGGCCAGCGCCGCGCGCAGCGTGCGCGACGGGCAGGCGAAGTACGCATCCCCCAGCACCGCCGCGAGCGCCGCGCCGGGGGTGGCGTAGTCGGCGAGCGGATAGGCGACCGCGATGGCCTGCGCGAGCGCGGCGTCGCCCGCCAGGGCGTCGAGCACCTGGGGGTACTCCGCGGCCGTGAGCGGCGCCCCCTGCATGTCGTACGCGAGCGCCACGAACAGCGTGCCCTCGTCGCGGGTCCATCCCACGATGGTGGGCACGGTCGCGAAGTCGCCGGCCGCGAGCGCCGCCGCCGCCTGCGCCGGCACCACGCGCCCGTCGACGATCGGCATCCACGAGCCGTGGGTCCCGGTGTCCGCCGAGATGAATGCGGGGTCGGGCGGCAGCGTGGTGCGCACGGCGTCGACGCTCGCGCTGCGCAGGCATGCCGGTACGTCGGCGGCCGTGTCGCAGCCGAGCGCCTGGGCGAACACGTCGCCCTGCGCCTCGGCGGCGGCGAGGCTCGAGGCGGGCGTGGTGCACGAACCGCTCTCGAGGATGGCGCGCGCGAACAGGCCCTGCGCCGACGGCATGGTGAGCAGGGTGCACACGCTCATGGACCCGGCCGACTGGCCGAAGATCGTCACCGCGGTCGGGTCACCGCCGAAGGCCGCGATGTTGCGTTGCACCCAGTCGAGCGCCGCGACCTGGTCCTCGAGCCCGTAGTTGCCCGAGCCGGGCAGGGTGGCGTCCTCGGCGGACAGATGCCGCTCCGCGAGGAACCCGAGGGCGCCGAGCCGGTAGTTGAAGGAGACGACGACGTGCCCGCTGGCGAGCGCGAGCCGCTCGCCCTTCGTGCCGCCGTCGGTCTGCACGCCCTCCCCGAGGGTGAACCCGCCGCCGTGGATCCACACCATGACGGGTGCCGGTGTCGCGGGGCGCGGCTCGGGCGTGTGGACGTTGAGGTAGAGGCAGTCCTCGTCTCCGACGTCGCCGAGCAGCGGCACCGTCTGGGGGCATGCGCTGCCCTTGACCGTCGCGTTGCGCACGCCGGTCCAGCCGGCGGGCGGCTCGGGCGCCCGCCAGCGCAGCGCGCCGACCGGAGCAGCGGCGTACGGGATCCCGAGGAACTCCTGCACACCGCCGCCTCGCCAGCCCTCCACCGTCCCGCTGTCGAGCTCCGCGGTCACGGGCCCGTCGGGCAGCGCGCCGGGACCGGGCGCTTCGTCCGACTCGCTCGACGGCGCGCACGCCGCGGCGGCGGAGGCGAACGCGAGCAGGAGGCCGAGGTGGTACGCACGGAGGAGCATGGCCGCATGCTACACCGGCGGCCGCGACGACCGCCCGCTCGGGCGCCATCCCCGCGTGCGCCGTCGGCTCAGCCCGCGAGGAACCCGGCCTTGCGCGCGGTCGGCGGCGGCGCCGCGCCCGACACCGAGGCCGCGTAGGCGTCCTCGAGCGCGAAGACGTAGAGCTCGCCCTTGTGGTCCTGGGCCTTCACGAGTCCGTCCTCGACGCGCAAGGACACGATGCGGCTCACCGCGAGCGCTACGCCGTCGTGGGCGCAGTAGAAGGTGAGGCTGCGCTTCTCGGGCAGTGCGGACGTCCCGCCCTTGTCGGTCTCGGCCTCGGCGGTCTTGAGGATGGCCTCGAGCATCTTGGGAGTCATGGTCGCGTTCTCATTTCCGCCATTTGCCCGGGCGTCAAGCTGCTCTCACTCTGCGCACTGCGCACGCTGGCGTTTCGGCCGGGCCGCCGCCGGGCGGGCCGGTGCTAAGGTAGCGCCCGTCCGATGTTCCGGCGCCGCCCGCTCACTCCGGCGGACACGAGCGATCTCGTGCCGCCGCTCGCCCCCGACGATCACGTCACCTTCGACCGGGTGACGAAGTCGTTCGGCGAGGTCGGTGTGCTCAAGGGCATCGACATCCGCTTCAAGCGCCACGAGACGGCCGTCATCATCGGCGGCTCGGGTGCGGGCAAGACGACGCTGCTCCGGTTGCTCATCGGGCTCGACCGCCCGACGGCGGGGCGCATCCTGGTCGACGGCATCGACATCTCGCGCCTGGGCGAGGTCGACCTCAACCGCGTGCGGCGCAAGTTCGGGATGGTCTTTCAGTACGCGGCGCTGCTCGACTCGCTGACGGTGCTCGACAACGTCGCCTTCCCGCTGCGCGAGCACCGGAAGGACATGTCCCGCGCCGCCGTGCGCGACAAGGTCGTCGCGATGCTGAACCTGCTCGGCCTCTACGACAAGGAGGGGCACATGCCGAGCGAGCTGTCGGGCGGCCAGCGCAAGCGTGTCGGCCTGGCGCGCGCCCTGATGCTGGAGCCGGAGGTGCTCGTCTACGACGAGCCGACGAGCGGCCTCGACCCCCACACGAGCCGCATGGTCGACGATCTCATCGAGGAGACGCGCTCGCGCTTCGACGTCACCAGCATCGTCATCTCGCACGACATGGCGAGTGCCTTCCGCATCGCGCACCACGTCTACCTGCTCATCGACGGAGCCGTGGCGGCCGCGGGCACGCCGGAAGATCTGGCGTTCGGCGCCAACGATGCCGCGCGCGCGTTCATCGCAGCCTCGGGCGTGGCCTCCGAGCAGCTCGAGCGCATCGCCGGTGGGCGCACCATCTCGCGCGCGGCCCGGCAAGCCGAGGAGCGGCGCGTGCTCGAAGCGGAGGGTGAGTCGGGCCAGGACGTGCCCTGACGGCGGGGCGTCAGGTACCGACCGAGACCGCGGCCTCGTCGAGCCGCACGAAGGCGTGGCCCGCGGCGCGCAGCACGGCGAGCGCGGCCCGGAGCCGCGCGAGCGTGTGCCGCACCGGGATCCGCACGTCGGGCTGGTAGCGGGCGAGCTCGTCGAGCCCGTCCGTCGCGTCGAGCAGATCGATGCCGTGGAGCTCGAGGCTCACGAAGGGCCGCCGTGCGACGGCGCGCGCCAGCGCTCGGGCGCCCGCGCGCCCGAACGCCGTGAGGGTGGTGCCGATGACCGGCAGCCGGAGGATCGGCGTCACCTGCACCGGCAGCTCGACGACGCCGCGCTCGCCGCGGCGGTGCCACGGCCTGCCCACGCGGTAGGGAGCGGTGGGGGCGCGCAGGCCCGCGAGCCGGTGGAGCACGGCGGCGGAGCGGTGCCCGCGCAGCCGCAGCGCGGCGACCGCGGCCGCCTTCGCCGCGTAGTAGGCAGGGCAGGGGAAGACCGAGGCGTCGAGCGCGATCCCGCTCCGCTCGAGGGCGTCGAAGAGCGCGTCACACGCGGCGTAGCCCGGCGCGCGGAACACGAGCGGTCGGCGCCCCGTGGCCGCAAGGATGGCGGCCTGCGCACCCTCGATCTCCGCCGACAGCGCCGCCTCGGGCAGTGCGGCGAAGGCGTAGGGGTGGGTGTACGAGTGGTTCTCGACCGCGTGTCCCGCGGCGCAGAGCGGGCGCAGGGCCGCGGCCCCGGCGGCGTCCGCGACGTCCTCGCCCACGGCGAAGAGGCTCATCCGCAGGCCCTCGCCGAGCGCGAGCTCGCCGAGCCGTTCGAGCGCCCGCCGGTACACGAGGCCGGGCCCCTCGCGCCGCGCAGGCAGGCCGTGGAGCCGCGCGTAGTGGTGGATCTCGTCGAGATCCACCGACACCGCGGTCTGGCACGCCGGCGTGGCGTCGCGGCCGCTCTTCAAGTCAGCATCTTCGTGACGTCGCTCGCGAAGTCGTCCTTCTTCTTCTCGATGCCCTCGCCGAGCTGGTAACGCACGTAGCGCACGATCTTGACGTCGCCACCGGCCGCCGTGGCCGCGGCCTTGCCGAGCTCGACCACCTTCTTGTCGGTGACGATGACCGACGGCTGCTCGAGCAGGGTCACCTCGGAGAACCACTTGTCGACCTTGCCGTCGACGATCTTGGGCCACATCGCCTGGGGCTTGGGCTTGGGGTCGTCCTTGAGCTGTGCCTCGAAGATCTCGCGCTGCTTCTGGACGGTGTCCTTGCTCACGTCCTCGCGCGACAGGGCGACCGGGTTCATCGCGGCGATCTGCATCGCCGTCTGGTCGGCGAAGTTCTTCACCTCCGCATGGCCGGTGACGGCGTCGCCCGAGGTCTCGACGTGCAGGAGCACGCCGATGCGGCCGCCGAGGTGCACGTACGTCTGGATGAACCCGTGCTGGCCGGCCGGCACCTCGAGCCTCTCCCAGCGGCGCACGGCGATCTTCTCGCCGAGGCGTGCCGTGAGCTCGCCCGCCGCGTCCGCCACCGTCTTGCCCGCCTCGTAGCTCGCGGCCGACAGCTCGGCGCCGGCGGGCGCCGTCTGGGCGATCGCGAGCACGCGCTGCACGAAGGCCTTGAACTGCTCGTTTCGCGCCGCGAAGTCGGTCTGGATGTTCACCTCGACCACCACGGCCTTGCGGAGGTCCGCGCTGACCCACGCCGCCACCTCGCCCTCCGCGGCGATGGCCCCGGCGCGCTTGGCGGTCTTGGCGAGCCCCTTCTTGAGGATGATCTCCACCGCTTTCTCCATGTCGCCGTCCGCCTCGACGAGGGCGGCCTTGCAGTCGCCCATGCCGGCCTGGGTGCGCTCACGGAGCTCTTTGATGGACTGGACGTTGATCGAAGACATGCCTGACTCCTGGTCGCTCGAAACGCAGAGGAGCGGCGGCGCTCGCGACCGGGCGTCGCGGGCGTCGTCGCGCGAAGAGAGGGTGTGGGGTGCCCGGTGCGCGCTCGTCGCCGCGGCCCGCGCTCAGCGCGGTCCGCCGCCCTGGCGCTGGCGTGAGCCCTGGTACACGGTGACCTCGGCCCCGCCGCGCGAGTCGCCGCCGCCCTCGGACGCGGGCTCTTCCTTGCGGCGCTGGGCGCCCTCGATGCACGCGTCGGCCACGCGGTGCGTGACGATGCGGATGGCGCGGATGGCGTCGTCGTTGCCCGGGATCACGTAGTCGATGAGATCCGGGTCGCAGTTCGTGTCCGTGATGGCCACGACCGGCACGCCGAGCTTGCGCGCCTCGGCGACGGCGATGGTCTCCTGGGCCGGATCGACCACGAAGAGCGCCGCCGGCAGGGCGCCCATGCCCTTCAGACCGCCGAGGAACTTCTCGAGCCGCTCGCGCTCCTTCTCGAGGCGCACGACCTCCTTCTTCGGAAGCTGCTCGTAGACGTGCTCTTCCTTCATGCGCTCGAGGGAGCGCAGCCGCTCGAGGCCCTGCTTGATGGTGCGAAAATTCGTCAGCGTGCCGCCGAGCCAGCGGTTCGTGACGTGGTACATGCCGCAGCGCGCGGCCTCCTCGATCACGATCTCCTGGGCCTGGCGCTTGGTGCCCACGAACAGCACGTGACCACCGCGCCCGACCGTCTGGACGACGAAATCGAAGGCGCGCTGGAACAGCCGCACCGTCTGGTCGAGGTCGATGATGTGGATGCCGCCGCGCGCGCCGTAGATGTACTGGCGCATCTTCGGGTTCCAGCGCCGGGTCTGGTGACCGAAGTGCACGCCGGCGTCCATCAGGCCCTTGACGTCGACGGGGGGCTCGCCGGGCATGCGGGGCGGCAAGTCGTAGCTGCCGGCTCCGCCAGCGGCGGGGGGTTGTGGTTTCTCGTCCGCCTGGACGACCTGCTGCATTGCGTCGCTCATCGTGCTTTCCTTCCGGTTGTTCCTCCGCCTCCCGCGCGGGAGAGCCGCCCGCCCGCCCAAGCTGGGGGGCAGCACCGGACCCGCGTTTGCACGAGGAGGCGTGTGTTTTCGTTCGCCGGTCGCCGGGGCGCATGCACGCCCGGGTGGCCGAAGGGGCCAGGAGGATACTTCCCTGTGGGCGGATGTCAACCGGGCGCCCCGGGGGCCATGGGCATTGGCTGTTAGCCGTCAGCCGTTAGCTGTTGGCCGTTGGCTGTTAGCCGCTAGCTGTTGGTCAGCCGTTGGCCGCCAGCTTCCGAGCGCAGGTTGGGCGACGGCATCCGTCGAGAATCCGGGCTAACGGCTCATCGCTAACGGCTAACAGCTAGCTACGGCATGTCGGCGAACTGCGCGGCGCGCGCGTCGCAGCGCTCGTTGAACGTCCCGTCCGCGCCGAGGTCGTGGTTGCAGGCGGACCGGGCGGCCTTGATCGCTGCGCTGTCGCCGGGCTCGATGCCGCTCTCCTTGTTGATGCGGCACTGCGCGAGGAAGTTGTCCTCGTAGCTCTTGCAGAACGTGGCGTCGCTCGGGTCGACGGCGCCCTTCTTGGAGCAGCCGGCGGTGGCGACGAGCGTGAGCGCGACGAGCGAGGCGGTGACGGACAGGCGCATCCTGGTTCTCCCGGTTTCAGGCTGGACGGACAGAATCGCAGATGAAGGGGCGGGCGAACAAGGGAGAAGGGGCAACGGAGAAGGGGCAAGGAGCAAGGGGCAAGGGAGCTCCGTCACTCGCCTCCAAGCACCCGGAAAGAGACCACCACGGAGACGCGGAGACACGGAGAGCTGCACGGAGGAGGCACGGTTCGGAGACTCTCGGTGTCACGCTCCGTGACTCGGTGCCTCGGTGGTTTCGCTCGTTCCGCTGTCGGGCGGATCGCGTGACTGCCTTGGCAACCCGCTCGACTCACACCGTGACGCTCTCGACGTGCTCGCCGAACACGCCCCGCAGCACGTCGCTCACCTCGCCGACGGTCGCGCCGGCCTTCACCGCCGCGAGCACCGGAGGCATCAGGTTCGCGTCCTCGCGCCGGGCGGCGGCGTCGAGCGCGGCGAGCGCGCCGGCGCAGGCGGGGGCGTCGCGCGCCGCGCGCCAGGCCGCGAGGCGCTCGCACTGCTGCTGCTCGAGGGCGGGATCGACCCGCAGCACGGGGACGGGCGCGGCCTCGCTCACGAACTCGTTCTGGCCTACCACGATGCGGCGCTTGTCCTCGATCTCGAGCTGGTAGCGGTAGGCGGAGGCCTGGATCTCGCGCTGCACGTAGCCCTGCTCGATGGCGGCCACCATGCCGCCGAGCTCGTCCACGCGCGCGATGAAGCCCTCGGCCGCGTGCTCGATGCGGTCGGTGAGCGCCTCCACGGCGTAGCTCCCGCCGAGCGGGTCGACGAAGTCGGTGACGCCCGTCTCGTAGGCGATGACCTGCTGGGTGCGCAGGGCGAGCGTCGCGGCGGGCTCGGTGGGCAGTCCGAGTGCCTCGTCGAAGCTGTTCGTGTGCAGGGACTGACAGCCGCCGAGGACGGCCGCGAGCGCCTGCAGCGCCACGCGCACCACGTTGACGTGGGGCTGCTGCGCCTGGAGCGTCACGCCGGCCGTCTGGCAGTGGAAGCGCAGCTGCTGGGCGCGCTCGTTCTTGCTGCCGAAGCGCTCGCGCATGATGCGCGCCCACAGGCGCCGCGCCGCACGGAACTTCGCGACCTCCTCGAGCAGGTTGTTGTGGCCGTTGAAGAAGAAGGAGAGCTGCGCGCCGAACCGGTCGATGTCGAGCCCCGCGTCGAGGGCGGTGCGGACGTACTCGATGCCGTCCGCCAGCGTGAAGCCGAGCTCCTGGGCCGCCGTCGCGCCGGCCTCGCGCATGTGGTAGCCGCTGATCGAGATCGTGTTGAAGCTCGGCAACTGCTCGCCGGCGAAGGCGAACACGTCGCGGATGAGGCGCAGGCTGGGCCGCGGGGGGTAGATGTAGGTCCCGCGCGCAACGTACTCCTTCAGGATGTCGTTCTGGACCGTGCCGCGCAGGGCCGCCGGCGGCACGCCCTGCTCCTCGCCGACGGCGAGGTAGAGCGCGAGCAAGATGGGCGCCGTGGCGTTGATGGTCATCGAGGTCGAGACCTCGCCGAGCGGCAGCCCCTCGAAGAGGCGGCGCATGTCGCCGAGCGTGCTCACGGCCACGCCCACCCTGCCGACCTCGCCCCGCGCGCTCGGGTGGTCGCCGTCGCGGCCCATCTGCGTCGGCAGATCGAACGCGACGCTGAGGCCCGTCTGGCCCTGCGCGAGCAGGTAGCGGTAGCGGCGGTTCGACTCCTCGGCCGTCCCGAACCCCGCATACTGCCGCATCGTCCAGAGCCGGTCCCGGTAGCCGCCCGGGTGCAGGCCGCGTGTGAACGGGTAGGCGCCCGGGGCGCCGAGGGCGCGCTCGACGTCGCGCTCCGGCGCCGTCCGATGGTCGTAGAGCGCATCGGCGTCGCTCGGGCCCTCGCCGGGGCCGCCGCTCAGGACCGGGGCGCGGGGCCGCCCGCCCTTCGAGCCACTTCGGGTGCTCATGGAGCGACAGATCCCACGAAGGCGGCAGGGCGGGAAGCCCGGTCGGGCTCGGGCGCTGGGGCGCCGCGGCTCCCGACCTGGGGCTCGTGCCGGCGCTCACTTCGGGAAGTTGAAGACGATCTCGCTGTGGCGCACGAGCCCGAGCTCGTCGCGCGCCAGGCGCTCGATCGCCGCCGGGTCGTCGCGCAGCTTGGCGACGCGCGCCCGGGTGACGTCGGCCTGGCGGCGCAGCATGGCGTTCTCCTGCTCGACGGCCGCGAGCTCCTTCTCGAGCGTGCGCAGGCGCGGCAAGCCCTCGGAGGAGAAGATCATGAACGGGGCGCCGACGACCGCGACGCACAAGAGGATGATCGGCAGCATGCGGCCGAGCAGACGCATGCTGCTGCCATGCCCCCGCCCCGCCCGGTGGGCCAAACTCGCGGCGACAGGCCGGCGCTCCGTCGCGCCGGGCCCCCTCGACACGTCGAGGCGCCGAAGCGCTGTCCGGCGGAAGCGCCTTTGGCTATACAGGGTTCCGCCCCCCGGTTGGGCGTCCCGCCCCCGCTACGGGCGGCGGGTCGGGCGACCTCGGGATCCGGCGGCGCGCGCCGAGAGGACCCAGCGCGCCCCACGCGTCAGGAGTGCCATGTCGATCGAATTCATCCGCGGCGAGCTCGAGCGCCTCTTCACGCTCGAGGAAATGCAGGGACTCTCGAGCGACTTGCTCGGCCTCGACCCTGCAAGCGTCGGCGGGGGGGCGTCGAGCGCGTCCTTCGCGCGCGCGCTCACCGAGCGCTGCCGCGACAAGGACGCCCTCGGCGCGCTCGTCGACGCGGTGGCGAGCACGAAGAGCGACGCCTCGCCGAAGCTCGGGCGCGTCGTCGCGGAGCTGCTCGGCGGCCCGGTCGAGCTCAAGGTCGGCGAGGAGTTCGGCCCCTTCAAGGTCGTGCGTCGCGTGGGCTCGGGTCCCCACGCCACGGTCTACGCCGTCACCGAGGGCGAGGCGGCGCGCTTCGTGCGCGTGCTGCACGGCGCGGCGGCGAGCCACCGCGCGGCGGTGCAGCGCTACCTCACGCGCGTGCGCCTGGCTGCCCGGGTGGTGCACGACACCCTGCCGCGCGGGCTCGCGGCCGGCTTCGTCGGCAGCGTGCCGTACGTCGCCTACGAGGCGCCCGACGCCCAGCCGCTGTCGAAGCGCATCGGGCGCACGGGCGCCCTGCACCTGAACGAGGCGCGCGTCCTGCTCGGCGGCGTGCTCGGCGCCCTCGGGGCGCTGCACGAGCGGGGCTTGCCCCACGGCGCCGTCAAGCTCGACAACGTGCTCGTCACCAAGGCCGCGGACGGCTCGCCGCGCGCGCTCCTCGTCGACATCGGCAGCGACCTCCTGTTCCGCACCGACGTCGTGGGCGAGGGGGCAAGCGGCCTGCGCGGCCTCGCGCCCGAGCAGCTCAAGGGCCAGCCGGCCACGCAGAAGTCGGACCTCTACGCCTTCGGCGAGCTCCTGTTCGAGGTGCTGAGCGGCAAGCCGCCCTTCGGCGAGGCTGCGGGCACCGATCTCGCGGTCGCCCTGCTCTCCAAGGCGCCCCCCGAGCTCACCGAGGTCGCGCCGCGCGGCTGGGTGTCGCGCGAGCTCGGGGATCTCTGCGCCCGCCTGCTCGACAAGGAGCCGAGCCGCCGGCCGAGCGTCGCGAGCGTCGCCGAGCTGGTGGCGCCCAGCACCAAGGAGAAGCGCAAGGAGACCATCTCCGAGGACGAGGTGAACGAGCGCATCGACGCCCTCGTCGCCGACCCCACGGACGTGGAGGCGGCCATCGCGCTCGAGCTCACGCTCGACCAGGGCGCGGCGCCGCTCACCATCGCCGAGGCCTTCCTCATGGCCGCCGATCAGGTGGACATCGAGGCGGCGGGGAGCGCCGCAGGAGAGAAGGCGGAGGGGGCCGTCGGCGAGGCGATGGAGGAGGCGGCGCAGGACCGCGCGCGCGATCAGAAGAAGGCGCTGTTGTTCCGAGCCGCGCGCCTGTTCGAGTCGGTGGTGAAGGACTCCGCGCGCTGCGAGGAGATCTTCAAGTGGCTGCTCGACATCGACGCGACGGACGAGGTCGCGCGGACGGGCTTCGAGACGGCGCTCCGCGCGCAGGAGAAATACGACGAGCTCGTCGAGGTCCTGCTCGAGCAGAGCGAGAAGAGCGAGAGCCACAGCGAGCGCGCCGGCGCCCTGCACAAGATCGGGCACCTCTACGCCGGGCCGCTCGAGGATCCCGAGCAGGCCGTGTACGCCTTCGCGCAGGCCCTGGCGCAGGACATCCAGAACGAGATCTACGCGACCGACCTCGAGCGCGCCGCCGGCACCAACATGACCTACTGGGCCGAGGCGATGCGCACGCTCCATCAGGTGAGCGAGCACCCGCGCATGCCGCCCGAGGTCAAGGTGTCGCTCTTCACGCGCCTCGGCGCCTGGTACACCGAGAAGGTCGCGCGCCCCGATCTCGCCCTGCCGTGCTTCGAGGCCGTGCTCAAGGTCGACCCGGCCAACGAGGGCGCGCTCGAGGGGCTCGCGCAGCTCTACCGCCGCGCTCAGCAGTGGGCCGAGCTCGTCGTGGTGCTGCTGATGCGCGTCGACCGGGCCGCCACACCCGACCGGGCGCGCGACTTTCGCGCCGAGGCGGCCGACGTCCTCGAGACGCGCCTCAGCGACGCGGGGCGCGCGCGCGAGCTCTACGAGCAGACCCTGCGCGAGGACCCCGGCCACCAGAAGACCGTGGACGCCCTGGCGCGCATCTACCAGCGCGACAATGACTACGCCGGCTACGCCAAGATCCTCGCGCGCCAGGCCGAGGCTCTCTCGGGCGGCCCCCGCAGCGAGATCCTGTGTCGCATCGGCGACATCTACGAGGACCAGCTGAACGACCTCGTCGAGGCCGAGAAGCACTACAAGGCGGCGCTCGTCCTCGACCCGGGCATGCTGACGGCGCTGCGCGCGGTCGATCGCATCCTGAACCGCAAGGGCCGCTACGACGAGCTGCTCGAGAACCTACGGGCGCAGATCGCGGTCGCGGCCACGCCGCGCCAGAAGATCAACCTCCACGAGCGCATGGCGGGCATCTACGACGAGGAGTTCCTCGATCACCAGAAGGCCGCCGAGTGTCTCGAGCAGGTGCTCGCGCTCGACGCCGCCCACGAGGGCGCGCTCACGGCGCTCATGCGCCACTACCGCGCGCTCGACCGCTGGGAGGACCTCATCGCGCTCTACGAGCGCGCCCTCAAGATCACCACCACCGACGCGCGGCGCGTCGAGCTGCTGATGGCGCTCGGCCGCACGCTGCTCGACCAGGTGGGCTCGCCGGAGCGCGCGCGCCACGCCTACGAGAAGGTGCTCGAGATCGACCCCAAGCACGCCGGGGCGCTCGAGTCGCTCGCCAACGTCCGCGCCCAGACCGGCGACGCCTTGGCGGCGCTCTCGGCGGTCGAGTCGCTGGCCGAGAAGGCCGAGACCCCCGAGGCGCGCGGCGAGCAGTGGCTGCGCGCCGCGAAGATCCTCGATGACCACGGCGACCGCGACGGCGCCATCGAGCGCTACCGGCGCGCGCTCGACGCGCAGCCGAGCAACCAGACCGCCTCGCACGCCCTGCGCGCGGCCTACCTCGCGCGCGGGGACGCCGCGAGCGCCGTCGACATCATCGAGCGCGAGATCGGGCAGACCGACGGCAAGCTCGCGCAGGCTCGGCTCCACTGCGACATCGCAGAGCTGCAGCGCACGAAGCTGTCCCTGCCCAAGGAAGCGCGCGAGAGCGCGCAGCGCGCGGTCGATCTCGATCCGAGCAACCTCCGCGGCTACGTGATCCTCGGCGATCTCGCCTTCGAGGCGGGGAGCTTCGCCGAGGCGAGCACCCACTACGGGCAGGTGGTGCCCCGGGCGGAGTCGCTCCCCAAGGAGGACGCCAAGCAGGTGCTCATCCACTTCATCGACTCGCTCGCCAAGATCGGCTCGACGGAGAAGGCGCAGAACACGGTGCAGGCGCTCTTGACGCTCGCGCCCGACGATCCGGACGCGCTCGCGCGGGCGGCGCGCGTGCGCCTCGACTCGGACGACGCCACCGGCTCGGCGAACCTCTACCGCGATCTGCTCGAGCGCTTCGGCGAGAGCCTGAGCCCGACGCGCAAGCTCGAGTCCTTGCTCCACTACGGCCGCGCGCTGCGCAGGGCCGGCGACGCCGAGGCGGCGCTCGTCCCGCTGTCGGAGGCGGCCGACCTCGCCACCCTGTCCGTCGAGCCCATCAACGAGCTCGCGGCGGCCTACGGCGAGCTCGAGCAGTGGGAAGAGGTGATGCGCGTGAAGCGCCGGCGCCTCGACATCGCCGAGGGAGAGGAGCGCAGCCAGCTCCTGCTCGACATCGGCGAGGTGCTCGCCACCAAGCTGAAGGACCCGATGCGCGCGGCCAAGAGCCTGGTCGCGGCGCTCGAGGAGCGGCCCGACGACCGCAAGATCCTGACACGCCTGATGAAGCTCTACTCCGAGGAGAAGGACTGGAGCAAGCTCGTGGACGTCGTCGTCAAGCTCGCCGAGGGCGTCGAGGACAAGCTCCAGAAGGCCAAGTACATCCACACGGCGGCCGTCGTGTCGGCGCGCCAGATCGGCAACCCCGACCAGGCGGCGGCGTTCTTCGAGCAAGTGCTCACGCTCGACCCGAGCAACGACAAGGCGCTCGCCGAGGCCATCGACGTGGCGGAGCAACGGGGTGACGACGAGGCCTACCTGCGCCTGCTCGGCGTCGAGCTCGAGCGCGCCAAGGCGAAGAACGAGCCGGCGCGCCTCAAGGTCGTGCACGACCGGCTCGGGCGCCTCTACCTCGACAAGCTCGGCAAGGTCGCCGAGGGCATCGCCGCGCTCGAGGCCGTCCACAAGCTCGACCCGGACGATGCGGCGCGCGCCGACAAGCTCGCGGACCTCTACGCCAGCAACCTCGAGGCCTACCTCGACAAGGCGATCGAGGCGCAGATGCAGGTCATCCGCAAGAACCCCTTCAACGCGACGCCGTACAGGAAGCTGCGCAAGCTCTACACCGAGGCGCGCCAGGCGGACTCGGCGTGGTGCCTGTGCCAGGCCCTGCACTGCCTCAACTTCGCCGAGCCCGACGAGGAGCGCTTCTTCCGGCGCATGCGCGCCGAGAGCGCCGCCGAGGCGCAGCAGCGGCTCACGGACGACGAGTGGGCGCGCGTGCTCATGCACCCGAGCGTGGACCCGCTCGTCACGGCCATCTTCACCCTCATCGAGCCCGCGGTGATGGCGCGCAACGCTCAGCCGCTCGAGGCGCTCGGGTTCCAGAACGCCTACGCGCTCGACCTGTCGATGCACCCGTACCCGATGTCGCAGACGCTGTACTACGCGGGCGGCGTGCTCGGCATGGACTTGCCGCTCACGTTCCAGAATCCGCACGACCCCGGCGGCATCTCCTTCCTCCACGCGCGGCCCCCGGCCATCGTGCTCGGGTCGACCGCGCTCGCCGTGGAGCTGCCGATCCAGGCTGCGGCGTTCATCGCGGCCCGCCACCTCGTCTACTACCGCCCCGGCCTCTACATCCGCCACCTCGTGCCCACCGGGACCGGCCTGCGCGCCTGGCTCTTCGCCGCCATCCGCCTCATCCACGAGGGCTTCCCGATCGCCGCCGAGCTCGACAAGACGGTCACCGAGAACCAGCAGGCCATCGATCCCGTCATCCAGGGGCCGGCCCGCGACCAGCTGGCGAGCGCGGTGACCAAGCTGCTGCAGTCCGGCGCCATCGACCTCAAGAAGTGGGTCGCAGGTGTCGACCTGACCGCCGACCGCGCCGGGTTCCTCGTGGCCCACGACCTCGAGATGGCCTGCGAGATGATCAAGGCCTCGGACGAGGCGAGCGCGGCGGTGCCCCAGCGCGACCGGCTCCGCGAGCTGACGATGTTCTCCATCGATCGCGGGTACTTCGAGCTCCGGAAGCGGCTCGCGATCAGCGTCGACAGCTGAGGACGCGCACACCCAGGCAGAGGTCGTGCCGCACGAGCGCGCGGGCGCGCTCCCGGGCGCGCCCCGACGGGCCGGGCCAAGGGTGCCCGCGTCGCCCGATCGGCCTCCTTTCGAGAAGCGCGTATTGACTGTGTAAATCGGAGACTGCTAGTGTCCCCGCTGGTCGCGCCCCGGCACGCGCAGGGTTCGGCCGCTACGACTTCTCGTTGAAAAACATATATTTACGAACATCGACCGCGGGCACACGCGCCATCGAGCAGGGCCGGTCCGCGAGCGTCGGATGGGAACGGTGAAGACGGACCCGGCCCATGATCAAGAAAGCGACTACGCCGAAGGCAGGCTCCGTCCGGGGAGGATCGTCGAGCAAGCGAGCGGGCGCCAAGGCCTCCCGCAAGCCCGCGCCGAAGATCCCTTCGGGGGGCAAGGGCCCGAGCGGAAGCCGGGGGACCGGGGCGCGCACCGTTGCGACCGCACGCGGCGACCGCCGCGCCAAGTCTTCGAAATCGAAGCACCATTCGACTGAGCGTCCGCGGCGTTCGGCGCCGCGACCCGCCGAGCGTCGGGCCGCCCCGCGCCCCGCG
>JACRDA010000337.1 GCA_016212965.1 Myxococcales bacterium | reverse complement strand
CGGCGGCGGCGGCAAGCGCGACCGCTGGTGAGAGACCGCTCCGGCGCGTCCGGTGCCCAGGGCGCCGGATGATGGTGCGGTGAGGGCGCCGGCTCGTCCCGGGCAGACCCGTGGCGAGCCGTGCGCCTTCGCGTGCTCACGACCGGAGAGCATCCTCACCTCCGGACTCCGACGCGGCACCCCGCGCGCGCAAGCTCGACTATGCTGCGCGCCATGGTGCGACTCATCTCCATCTCCAGGGTCACGTGGCCCGTGCTCGCGCTCGGAGCGCTAGCCGGCTGCCCGCGCGCGCCCGAGCCCTCCCTCACGGTTGCCCCGAGCGGGTCGTCGAGCGCGTCGGCTGCGCCCGCCGACGTGCCTCCTCTGGCGGCCCGGCGACCGGTCGTCGATCGGTATCACGGCGTGTCCGTGACGGACGACTACCGCTGGCTCGAGGCGGCAGACGACCCCGAGGTCAAGAGCTGGTCGGCGGCGCAGAACGCGCACGCCCGGCGCGTCCTCGACGCCCTGCCCGGCCGACAGGCGCTCGCCGAGAAGCTGCGGCGGCTCATGACCCACGAGTCGCCCGACTGGTACGGTCTGCGCTGGCGCGGCGGGCGGCTCTTCGCGCTGAAGGACAGCCCGCCGAAGCAGCAGCCCTTCCTCGTGACGCTCGCCGGGCCGGACGCGCCCGACACCGAGCGCGTGGTGCTCGATCCGACCGTCCTCGACGCGACGGGCGGCACCTCGATCGACTGGTACGTGCCGTCGCAGGACGGCAAGCTCGTGGCGGTCTCGCTCTCGTCGGGCGGCACCGAGAGCGGCACGGTGCACGTCTACGAGGTCGACGGCGGCAAGGAGCGGAGCGGCGACGCGATCCCGCGCGTGAACGGCGGTACGGCGGGCGGCAGCCTGGCGTGGCGCGCCGACGGTGCCGGCTTCTTCTACACCCGCTACCCGGCGCCGGGGGAGCGGCCGGCCGAGGACCTCGCCTTCTACCAGCAGGTGTGGTTCCACGAGCTCGGCGCCGACCCGAAGACCGACCTGCCGAGCCTCACGAAGGATCTGCCTCGCATCGCGGAGATCCACCTCGAGGCGAGCCCGGACGGGCGCCACCTGCTCGCCAGCGTGGCCAACGGTGACGGCGGCGAGCACGAGCAGTGGCTGCTCGCGCTCGGCAAGAACGCGAAGCAGGACCTCGACAAGTGGCGCAAGCTCGCCGCGCTCGCCGACAAGGTGGTCGAGGCGCGCTTCGCACCCGACGGCGAGCTGTGGCTGCGCTCGCTCGCGGGTGCGCCGAAGGGCAAGCTCCTGAAGCTCGCGCCGACGGCCGACCTCGCCAAGGCGGTCACGGTGGTGCCCGAGAGCGACGCGGTCATCGACGGCTTCGTCGTGACGCGCTCGCGGATCTACACGCGGGACCTCGTCGGCGGCCCCTATCAGGTCCGCGTCTTCGAGCGGAGCGGCAAGGCCCTTTCGCCCCTGTCGCTCGAGCCCGTGTCGAGCGTGTGGCAGCTCGCGCCGCTCGACGGCGACGAGGTGCTCGTGCGGAGCGAGAGCTTCGTGCGGCCCGGTGCCTGGCACCGCTACCGCGGCGCGGACGGCGCGCTCGTGCCGACGCCGCTCCGCAAGCAGTCGCCGGTGAGCTACGACGACATCGAGGTCGTGCGCGAGACGTGCGTCTCGAAGGACGGCACGGCCGTGCCGCTCAACGTGCTGCGCAAGAAGGGCACGAAGCTCGACGGGCGCAACCCCTTGTTGCTCGCCGGCTACGGCGGCTACGGCATCAGCGAGTCGCCGTGGTTCGACGTGCGCCTGCGCGCTTGGCTCGACGCCGGCGGCGTGTTCGCCGACGCGAACCTGCGCGGGGGCGGCGAGTTCGGAGAGGCCTGGCACCTCGCCGGCAACCTCACGAGAAAGCAGAACGTGTTCGACGATTTCCTCGCCTGCGCGCGCCACGTCGTCGAGGTCGGCTACACGCGCCCCGAGCGGCTCGGCATCATCGGCGGCTCGAACGGCGGCCTGCTCATGGGCGCGGCGCTCACCCAGGCGCCCGGGCAGTTCCGCGCCGTGGTCTCCCTCGTCGGCATCTACGACATGCTGCGCGTGGAGCTCACGGCGAACGGCGCCTTCAACGTGACCGAGTTCGGCAGCGTGAAGGACAAGGCCGAGTTCGACGCCCTGTACGCCTACAGCCCGTACCACCACGTCACGGACGGCGCCGCCTACCCGGCCGTGCTGTTCATCACCGGCGCCAACGACCCGCGCGTCGATCCCTGGCACTCGCGCAAGATGACCGCGCGCCTGCAGGCGGCCACGGGCGGGCGGTCGCCCGTGCTGCTGCGCACGAGCGACAGCACCGGGCACGGCATCGGCACGCCGCTCGACGCGCAGGTCGCCGAGCAGATCGACCTCTGGTCCTTCCTCCTGCACGAGCTCGGGGCGGACGCGGCGGGCGCGGAGCCGCGCTAGCCGTCACGGCGACCCGAGATCGCGCTGCGCTTTCTGCAGATCCTCGTCGCTCAGGGGCTCGCACGGCTGGTCCGGCGGGTGGTTGTGCACGAGCACGAAGGCGGGCGACCCGGGCTCGGGCGCATCGGCCGCGGCGGGTGCGGCGGCCGGAGCGCCGGCGCCGCGGCTGGTCGCGGAGGCCTTGGGGCGAGGCGGTGCGCGCATCACCGCGCCGCCGCGCGCCCCCGTCGGCACGGGACCCACTCGCACGCTCGTCGTGGTGGTCGTCGTCGTGCGAGGCGCGACGACCCCCGCGTCGCTCGCCGGCGCGTCCTTGCCGCCCGAGCCGCACGCCGGCAGCGCGCCGAGACCGAGCAGAAAGGGCAACGCGGGCAACGGCTTGCGGCTGCGCGGCATGGCAGGGAGCCTAGCACCGGGCGCCGAGCCGCGCGTCGCTTCAGTGCATCTCGACGTGCACGGTCCACCAGGCGCTGCCGTTGGTCGTGCCGTCGCTCAATCGCCCGCGGCGTCGCTCGGCTCGGGCTCGTCGCCGCCCGCGCGCGCCGCCGTCGCCGCGCTGGCGAGGCTGGCGTCGCGCAGTCGCGCCGCGTAGCGCTCGAGCAGCCGGCCCGTCGCGTGGTCGATGGACAGGCTGGCGGCCACGAGATCGACGCGCGCGCGCGCGGCCCGGAGGCGTGCCGCGCGGAGGTCCTCCTCGGCCTGTAGGACGTGGAGCGGGGTCGCGTCGCCGGCCAGGTAGCGGTCGCGCGCCGCGCCGAGCTGGCGTTCGGCCAGGCCGCTCGTGCGGTCGGCGAGCTCGACGCGGCGGCGCGCTGCGCGCACCCGCTCGAGATCGGCCTCGACGCTCGCGGCCACGCTCTGCCGCGCCTCCTCGAGCTTCTGGCGTGCGATCTCGACGCCGAGGGCCGCCTGGGCCGCGGCCGCGCGCTCGGTCGTGTCCTCGACCGGGAGCTCGAAGACGAGGCCGACGTGCGCCGACAGCGCGCCGAGCTTGCCGAACTGGGCCAAGGCCGGCGGGACGGAGCGGTTCCCGAGGCCGCGCGCCTCGAGGTAGGCCTCGAGGTCGAGGCGCGGGCGCAGCGGGTCGCCGGCCGTGCGCGCCTGCACCTCGGCGAGCGCGAGGGCCGCCTCGGCCTCGCGCACGGCGGGCGACCCGGCGATGGCGCGCTCCACGGCGTCGGCGGGCGGCTCGTCCGGGACCGGGGGCTCGTCGACCGGCACGCCGAGGTCGGTGCTCGGCCGCAGGCCGGCCGCGGCCGCGAGCGCGGTGCGGCGGCGCGCGCGCTCGAGCTCGGCGACCGCGACCGCCTCCTCGCGCGCGGCCACGCGCGTCTCGAAGGGCAGGATGTCGTTCGGCGCGCCGGAGCCACTGTCGAGCCGGGCGCTGGCCTCGTCGCGCTCGCGCTCCGACAGGGTGCGGGAATCGCGCTCGATGCCGAGGGCGCGCTCGGCGTACCAGAGCTCCCAGTACGCACCCGACACGTTCAGCAAGAGCTCGCTCGCGACCCGGTCGCTCGCGCGCTCGCTCGCCGCGACGCTCGCCTGCGCCCGCACGAGCCCGGCCTCGCCCACGTCGCGGCCGAAGCCGCGCAGCAGCGGCTGGCTGACCGCGAAGCGCAGATCGAGGCCGTAGGCCGGCCCGACGAGCAGGGCGTCGCCGGTGACGGGGTCGCTCGAATGCCCGAGCTCCCAGCTGCCGCCGAGGCGGAGCTGGAAGTCGGTGCCCCACACGAGCCGCTGGTGGAGGCCGACCCCGAGCTCGACGGACTCGCTCGGGTGGACGGCCGTGCCGTCGCCCGAGAGCATCGGGATGGCGGTGCGGGTGAAGCCGGCGTCGGCGAGGAAGACGAGCGTGTAGCGCGCCTCCTCGCCCCGCACGTCCCAGCGATCCCGATCGGCCTGGAGCAGCGCGGCGCGCAGGCGCGGGCTCTTCTCGGCTGCGAGGGCGATGGCCTCGCGCTCGCGCAGCCCGGCGCCGGGCGGAGGGTCTTGGGCGCCGAGAGCGGGCGCGACGGTGAGGGCGGCGGCGAGCGCGGCTGTCGCGACGGCGCGGCGGGGGCGGGGGGCGCGGCGGAGCTCACTCATGGCGCAGGGCCTCGATCGGGTTGAGGCGCGAGGCCTTGCGCGCCGGGAAGATGCCGAAGGCGATGCCGACGGCGGCCGAGAAGGCGAAGGCGAGGAGCACGACCTCGGGCATGAGCACGAAGGGCAGCCCGACCAGACGGGCGACGGCGAAGGAGCCCGCCAGCCCGAGCCCCATGCCGAGCAGACCGCCGAGCACCGACAGGACGATGGCCTCGACCACGAACTGCAGCAGCACCTCGTGGGCGCGCGCGCCGATGGCCATGCGGATGCCGATCTCGCGCGTCCGCTCCGTCACCGAGACGAGCATGATGTTCATGATTCCGATGCCGCCGACGAGCAGGCTCACGGCCGCGACCGCGCCGAGCAGGGCCGTCAGCGCGCGCGTGATGGTCGCCAGGGTGTCGCTGATCTCCTTCATGTCCCGCACGGCGAAGTCGGGCGCGGCCCCGAGCGCGATGCGCCGGCGCTCGCGCATCAGCGCCTCGATCTGACGCTTCGCCTTGACGGTCGAGCCCTCGTCCCGGGCCGAGACGAAGATGGCCCCGACGTCCGTCGTGCCCGCGATGCGCCGCTGGAAGGTCGCAAGCGGCATGAGCACGAAGTCGTCCTGGTCGAAGCCGAAGGTCGACTGCCCCTTCGAGGCGAAGACGCCGACGACCCTGCACGCGAGCTTGCCCACGCGGATCGTGGCGTCGAGCGCCTCTTCCGCGCCGAACAGCTCCTTGCGCACCGTCTCGCCGAGCACGCACACGGGCATGCCCACGCGCTGCTCGGTCTCGCTGAAGATGCGGCCGCGGTCGAGCGCGTAGCCGCGCACGTCGAGGTAGGCGTTGATGGAGCCCGTGACCGTCGCCGTGTAGTTGCGGTTCGCGTACACCATCGAGGTCGCACGGCTCGCGGTCGGCGCCACGAAGCGGACCGAGCTCACGTCGCGCCGGATGGCGTTCGCGTCGTCGAGCGTGAACATCGTGGCCGCCACGCTGACGGCGCCGCGCCGCTCGGAGCCCGGCGAAACGGTGAGCAGGTTGTTGCCCATCTTGGCGACGTCGCCCGTCACCTTGATGGTCGCCCCCTGGCCGAGCGTGACCATGGCGATGACCGCGCCGACGCCGATGACGATGCCGAGCGTCGTCAGGAACGAGCGCAGCGCGTTGCGCCGGATCTCGCGGAACGCCATGACGAGGGTCGTCCACAGCATGGCTTGGCTCCCTCAGGGCGCGTGGCCGGCGCCCGCGCGGCGCGAGGTCGGTCCGTCGCTCGCGACCTTGCCGTCGCGGAACACCACGGTGCGCGTGGAGTAGGCCGCCATGTCGGGCTCGTGCGTGACCATCACGATGGTGATGCCGCGCGTGCGGTTGAGCGCCACGAGCAGCTCCATCAGGGCCACGCTGCGCGCCGAGTCGAGGTTGCCCGTCGGCTCGTCGGCGAGCAGGATGGAGGGGTTCGTCACGATCGCGCGCGCGATGGCCACGCGCTGCTGCTGACCGCCCGACAGCTCGGCCGGGGTGTGCTTCTCGCGCCCCTCGAGGCCCACCGCCGCGAGGGCGGCGAGCGCGAGCCGGCGGCGCTCGCCGGCCGCCACGCGCCGGTACACGAGCGGCAGCTCGACGTTCTCGACCGCGCTCGTGCGCGCCAGGAGGTTGAAGCCCTGGAACACGAAGCCGAGGTAGTGCCGCCGCAAGAGCGCGAGCTCGTCGCGCGACAGCGTGCCGACCTCGACCCCGCGGAAGCGGTACGAGCCGCTCGTCGGCTGGTCGAGGCAGCCGACGATGTTCATGCAGGTCGACTTGCCCGAGCCGCTCGGGCCCATGATGGCGACGAACTCGCCGTTGTCGATGCGGAGATCGGCGCCGGCGAGCGCATACACCTGCGACTCGCCTTTGCCGTAGACCTTCTCGACGCCGGAGAGCGCGACGAGGGGGGCGCGCCCGGGCTCCACGCGGCGCTCGCCCGCCGTGGCTCCCGCGCTCACGGCGCCGCCCCCGGGGGCAGATCGCTCACGTCGGTGATGACCTCGGTGCCGGCCTCGAGCTCGCCCTCGGTGATCTCGGTGCGCTCGCCGTCGCTCGCGCCCGTCTTGACGGCGACGGGCTTCGGCACGTCGCCCACGAGCACCCACACGCGCGGCCCGGTGGACTTGTCGCTCTGCCGCGGCGGCCCCCCGAACATGCCGCCCCCGGGCGCCGCCGGCGGCGTGAAGCGCAGGGCGGCGTTCGGCACGAGCAGCACGCCCGAGCGCGCCTCGCACACGATGGACGCCGTGGCGGTCATGCCCGGCTTCAGCAAGAGCTCGCCGTTGTCGACGCTGAGCAGCGCCTCGTAGCTCACCACGTTCTGGCTCGTGCGCGGCTCGTTGCGCAGCGACAGTACCGTGGAGTCGAAGCCGCGCTCGGCGTAGGCGTCGACCGTGAAGGTGGCCGTCGCCTTCTCCCGCACGCGCCCGACGTCGGCCTCGTCGACGAGCACGTGCAGGCGCATCTGCCGGAGATCCTCGGCGAGCTTGAAGAGGACCGGGGTCTGGAAACCAGCGGTCACCGTCTGGCCCTCGGACACCAGGCGCGCGAGCACCATGCCGCGAATGGGCGAGACGATGCGCGTGCGCTTCAGCTTCGTCGCGGCGCTGCGCAGGTTCGCGCGCTGGATGTCGGCCTGGGCCTGCGCGGCCGCGACGCCGGCGCGCGCGCGCTCGAAGGCGGCCGTCGTCGCCTCGACCTCGCGCTGCGAGGCGATGCCCTTGTCGTGCTCGAGCGTGGCCCGCTGTGCCGCGGCGCGCGCTTCGCGCAGCGTGGCCTGCGCCTGCTGCACGGCCGCGTCCGCCGACGTGAGGCCCGCCTGGGCCTGCTCGGCGGCGGCCTGGTACTGCTCGGGGTCGATCTCGGCGAGCAGCTGCCCGATCTCGACCGGGTCGTTGTAGTCGACGTGGACGTGCAGCAGGCGACCCGTCACCTCGGCGCCGACCTCCACGGTGTTGACGGCCTCGATGGTCCCGGTCGCCGTGACCTCGACCGACAGATCGCCCACGACCGCGGCCCGCACCTCGAAGCGCGCCGGCTTGGGTCGCAGGCGCGCGGCCACGCAGCGTCCGACGAACACGCCCACCACCGCCAAGAGCGCCACGATGAGCCCGAGCTTCACGAGCCGGCGGCGCCAGCGGTGACTCGCGGCGAGCCCGAGCGTCTCGACCACCTCGGGGTCGCCGCCTGCGCCCGCGAGAGGCCCCGTGCGTCCCATCGACGTGTCCGGCATGGTGGGTTGCCGGCAAGCTAGCGCCGGCAGGCGGCCGGAGCGAGCGCGCCCGTGTGAAGAATTGTTTCGCTAGAGCGGCGCGGCCCGCGACGAGGCAGACTGCACGGGGTCACGGACCTGGACCGTCGCCCCCACCCAAGTCCGCAGCCCCGAGGTGACCGCTCGTGTTCTGCACCCGCTGCCAGCGCGCCTACCCCGCCGAGTACCGCTTCTGCCCGGTCGACGGCGCCGCGACGAGCTCCCAGGCCCCGCTCGACCGCGTCCGGCCCCAGAAGACGCGCGTCAGCGACACCATGCTCGCGGATCGCTACGTCGTCCGGGGCTTCATCGGCAAGGGGGGCATGGCGCGCGTCTACCTCGCCGAGGACGTGGACTCGGGCGAGCCGGTCGCCGTCAAGGTGCTCGAGGAGCCCTTCAGCCGCGACCCGCAGGCGCGCGAGCGCTTCCTGCGCGAGGCGCAGGCCATCGCGGCCATCGGTCATCCCCACATCGCCCGCGTGCTCGGCGCCGGGGCGCGCGAGGAGGACGGCGCGCCCTACCTCGTGCTCGAGTTCCTCTTCGGCGAGACCGTGCAGAGCTTCCTCGAGCGCGAGGGCACGTTCGCCACGCCGATGGCGCTCGCCGTGCTCTGCCAGGCGGCCGAGGCGCTCGACGCGGCCCACACGCACGGCATCATCCACCGCGACGTGAAGCCGGGGAATTTGTTCCTCGTGGGCGAGCCCGGCGATCCCTACGAGCTCAAGGTCGTCGACTTCGGGCTGTCGAAGCTGCAGACGAGCCACATGACGGCGGCGGGGATCGTGATGGGCACGCCGGCGTACATGGCGCCCGAGCAGGTGCTCGCCGAGGGGGTCGACGCGCGCACCGACGTCTACGCGCTCGGGATGGTCATGTACCGCATGCTCACGGGCCGGCACGCCTTCCACGCCGAGGACGAGATCGCGATGGTCGCCCACCAGCTGCTCTCGCCCCTGCGTCCGCTCAGCCTGAAGGACGCGGGGCTCGCTCCGGGCCTCGAGCGCGCCATCCTGTGCGCGACGCGCAAGAGCCCCGACGAGCGCTACCCGACGATGGACGCCATGCTCGCCGATCTCCAGAAGCTCGCGGCCGGGCGCACGGACCTGACGGCGCCCACGCCGACGGGCATCGACCGCTACGTGCCCCGCACCGAGATCGGCACGCTCGTCGCGACCTCGCTCGCGCGCGCGCTCGACGCCGACGAGCGGCCGACGATGATGTGATCCCCCGGAGGCTCAGCGGAGAGAGTGGGATTCGAACCCACGGTGCGTTGCCGCACACACGATTTCCAGTCGTGCACCTTCGACCACTCGGTCACCTCTCCAACCCGAGGCCGCGGGTGCGGGCCCACGGCGACGGCCGACCCACGCCGGTCGGCGGCCCATGTATAGCCCAAGGCGCCAGCGTGTCGATCAAGCTTTTGACGGCTCGCGCGGCGCGCCGGCCGCGCGGCAGCGCGGGCCCGACGCGGGACGTCAGCGCTGCACGTGGACGCCGACCTGCCCGCCCTCCCTGGCGTCGTCGTACTGCACCTCGTAGCGGTTCGCGTCGAAGGTCTGCTCGGCGAACAGATCGAGGATCGCCTTGGTGCGGTCGTCGCTGAGGTTCGGCGGCGCCTTCTTCGTACCGACGGCGATCGCCACCATCTTGAGCTCCGGGTTGGCGCGCATGGTGCCGATGACCTCCTTCAGCGCCGCCACCGCGACCGCGGGCAGCGTCGCCCGACCCTTGTCGAACACGATGGGCGGCGTGATCTTGAAGTCGCCCTTCACGAGCCGCGCGTGCTCGGGGCAGCCCTGGGTGTGGGCGGGGCCCGGCTCGCGCACGCAGCTGTCGACGGGGTCGGCCGTGCGGTCGTTGTCGCTGTCGGGGCAGCCGTTCGCCTTCGCGTCGTCGCTCGGCGCGCCCGCCTCGGCCGGGCAGGCGTCCTCGAGGTCGGCGATGCCGTCGCCGTCCCGGTCGCGCTGCTCGGGGCAGCCGCGCTTCTCGGCCGGGCCGGCCTCCGTCGGGCAGGCGTCGTCGTCGTCCGCGACTCCGTCGAGGTCCTTGTCCTTGACGCCGACGATCTCGGGCGGTCGCTCGCCGCGGTCGCCGTAGGAGAGGCTGAGCAGGGCGCGGGCACCACCGGTGCCGGGGGCGCCGCCGAAGCCCGGCCCCACCCCCACGCCGACGGTGAAGCCCGCGACATGGAAGCGCGCCATCGCCAAGGGCTCGAACTGAATGGCGAAATCGGTGTCGCCGCCGAGGCCCGGGAACGCCGACGGGGCCTCGTCGCCGAACACGTAGGCGGGGTAGGTGAAGACCGCGAAGTGCGGCTCGAGGCCGACCGACACGAAGGGCGCGAGCTTGGCGTGCACGGCACAGTCGACCGCGATGCGGTCGCCGTCGTGCGCGCCGAACCACAGGGGGGAGAGCGCGAGCGTGCAACCGTATAGGATCATGTCTTGGTCGCCCGCCACCGACGTCACGAGCTCGAAGCGCGCCCGCGGGCTCGGCCCGCGCAGGTACGCCTCGCGCCGGCCGGTGGGCGCCCACACGCGTGCCCCGAACGACAGATCCACCTCGTCCACGACCTTGGGACGGAAGTGCGCGCCGATGCGGAGGTCGCCCTGCCCGGGCTCGCCGGCGTAGAGCTGCTGGCCGAGCACGAGCGGGTTGCCCGCGTCGTCGAGCACGTCCTCGCCGCCCTCGTAGACGGCGAAGGGCATGTTGAGCTCGAGGCTGAGCCAGTCGAGGGGGCTCAGCGACGCGCCGAGGTGCAAGAGCAGCGCGTGCTGCACCGGCACCTTCTCGACCTCGTCGGCGGGCAGGACCTTGGCGCGCAGGGGCGCGAAGGCGTAGTCCGTCACGAGGCCGAAGCCGTAGGCGATGCCCTCGTCGAAGCGGTCTGCGGGGCCTTCGGCCTGCAGGAACGGCGAGCCCGGCGTCGCAGGCTGCATCTGGTCGAGGTGCACGTGCGAGTTGAAGTTCTGCGCCTGCGCCACCGCGGGGGCGCTGGCGGCAGCCGCCGCGGCGAGAAGGATCGGGATACGCCACCGCGTGCCGCGGGGCGACGTGAGGAAGCCGTGCGCCGTGCCCACGCGGCCACATTAGCAGGGGTCGCTCCCGAGGGTGGAGCCTTCCGCGCGCCGGCCCGCGGACGGCGGCGGCTCCGCCCCGCGGCGCCCCGGCCGCCCGTGCCGCGCTCGGGGCCCAGGTCCGCGGAAAAAATGCCGCGCGCGCGACTTTTCCGCCGCACCGCGCCGTCCAAGGTACAGCTACGGACCCGCCCCACGTGTCGGCTGCCCCCGCGGCTGGCGCGTCGCCTCGCGGATGCGCACCTTGACGGTAGCATCGTGGGCCAGGGTTCGAGTGGCATCGCCAACCGGGAAACCTCATCATGTCCAGCATGAAGCCGCCAAGGTCGCGTCTCTCCCTCGCATCGCGCCGCGGGCCGTGGGGCCTCGCCCGGCTGCTCGCCGTCGCGGCCGCGTTGCTCCTCGCGGCGCCTCTCACCGCGCAGGCGCAGGACGAGCCGTACGAGGACACCGACCCGAGCGCGCTCACCGACTTCCGGGGCGAGCTCGATCCGTACGGCGTCTGGGTCGACGACCCCACGTACGGCACGGTCTGGATGCCCCACACGGTCGTCGTCGGCGCGGACTTCGTGCCGTACCGCACGGGCGGGCGCTGGGCGATCGATCAGGACGGCGCCTGGCTCTGGGTCAGCGACTACAGCTGGGGCCACGTGCCCTTCCACTACGGCCGCTGGGTGTGGATCGCGTCGCGCGGCTGGGCCTGGGTGCCGGGTCGCGTGTACGCCCCGGCGTGGGTCGTGTGGCGCGTCGGCGAGCCCGGCTACGACTACGTCGGCTGGGCGCCCATGCCCCCCACCCACTTCTGGTTCAACGGCTTCGCGGTGGCGTTCTACGGCAGCCTGGTCCTGCCGTTCTGGTACGTCGACAGCTACTGGCTGTTCGACCCGTACTGGCACCTGCACATCGTGCATCACCATCACTCGCACGCGATCCACGAGCACACCCACTACGTGGACCAGCACCACCACCACGGCGGCAGCGGGCACGTGCCGGCCGATCCGGGCAGCACGAGCGGCCACGACGCAGCCGACCCCGGCGCCGCCAACCACAGCCCGGGCCCCGGAGCCAAGGTGGTCGACCCCAAGGGGCCGTCGCTCACGGCGCGCCCGCAGTCACCGACCTTCGACCAGGCGCGCATCGCTCCGGCACGCCGGCCCCAGGCCAAGGTGACCGATGCGGCGGCGCTGGCCTACGCCCGCCCGGCCGCGATGGGCGGCAAGGGCTCGCCGCCGGCTCCGAAGGTGGCGCCGCGCGCCACGCGGCCGACGACCCCCGCGAGGGCTCCGGCGGCGACGCAGCCCGGCGCTCCGCGCCAGACGCCGACCGCTCGTCCGTCGCGGCCGAGCAAGCCGCGCGTCACCCCGGGTGTGACCCCCACGCGTCCGACCGCTCCCGGGGCCGTGCCTTCCCGGCCGCGACCGGGCGCTCCTCCCGCGATCACGCCTTCGCGCCCGACGACCCCGCGTCCGCGCACCGACGCGTACCACGCGCCGCGCACGCCGGCGGCGCGCGCACCGAGCCCAGGCTACCGGCCCTCGGCCCCGTCGCAGCCTCCGGCCGTGCACCGGCCCTCGGCCCCCTCGCAGCCTCCGGCGGTGCACCGGCCCTCGGCCCCCTCGCAGCCCCCCGCCGTCTCGCGCCCAAGGCCGTCGGCGCCGAGCGCCCCGGCGCCCGCCCCGGCCGCCCCGCCCCGCCGCCGCCACTGAGAGTCACGAAGTCGCGATAGCCAGCCCGGAGGTTCGTCATGGATCCAGAGCGCGTTGTCCCAGGCCGTTGCAGCAGCAAGCGCCGCGCGCCCGGCGCGTCGCTCACGCGCGTGGCGTTGGCCGGCCTCGCCGTCGCGGGCCTCGGGCTCGGGGCGACGGGCTGCATGATGGGCCACCACCACGACGACGACGTCATCGTGAACGACTACGCCTACTACGCCAACATCGACACGGGCCAGCACCTCACGACGGAGCTCGGCTACGGCGCGGGCCTGTTCGTGGAGTACGACGGTGGCGGGCTCTGGCGCCTGTGGACGAGCTGCGACACGACGGTGTCGCACCACGGCTGCTCCTTCGACGTGTTCGTGACCGCGGGCTCGCTCATCGACGGCGTCGGGGCCACCGACGTCGAGCTCAGCGACCGCATCGACTACGGCGGGCGCGACCTCACCTTCCACGCCGACACCGACTACGACTACGACGAGGTGTCGTTCTACACCGACGCCGGCGCCGACCTCCAGGTCGAGGTCATGCTCGACGGCTACGTGGAGCCCGACTTCATCTTCTGGCACGGCGACGGGTACGTCCACACGGGCGCGCCGTACTCGCCGGTGGTGTTCACGCCCTCGGTACCGTGAAGGCGGGCCGGCGGGGTCGCGGCGTCAACGCTGCGGCTTGCCGGGCTGCTTCGGCGGATCGGGCGTGGTGATCGGCGGGGCCGGCGCCGGCGCGCCGAGCGGGCGACCGTCCGCGGCCCACAGCGCCGGCTCGCCGAGGTCGAGGGCGCCGAGCGGCGCCTGCACCTCGCCCTTCGGCCCGACGACGATCACGGTCGCCTGCGACAGGTCGAGGTAGCGCGCCGCGAGCGCTGCGAGGTCCGCGAGGCTCGCCGCCTGCCGTGCCACGCCCGCCCGGGCGTCGTGGTCGCTCCCGAGCCCGAGCAGCGCGAGGGTGCCGAGCCGTGCGGCGAGGCCGCTCGGCGACTCGTTCGTCTCGAGCAGATCGAGCAGATCCTTGGCGCGCACCTTCCTGTGCTCGGTCTCGTCGAGCCCGCTCTGGCGCATCTGCTCGATCTCGCGGAGCATCTCGCGCAGCGCCGGCGCCGTGGCCGGCGTCTCGACGGCCGCGCGCGCGGAGAAGGGCCCGAGCGCCACGGTCTCGTAGAAGCGCGACCCCGCCCCGTAGGTCCAGTGGTGGGTCTCGCGCAGGTTCTGGTTGAGCCGCGAGGTGAACGAGCCGCCGAGGGCGGCGTTCACGAGCTCGAGCGGGGCGGCGTCCGCGTCGGCGGCCGCCACGCCGGGGCGGGCCACGGCGATGACCGCCTGCGGCGCCTCCTTGCGATCGACGAGCACGAAGCGCGGGCGCGAGGCGAGGGGCGGCGACACCGGCCGCGCCGCCGCGATCGGGCCCGCCTGCCAGGCGCCGAGGGCGTGCGCGACGACGGCCTCGAGCTCGCTCCGCGTCACGTCGCCCGCCACGGCGAGGACGGCGTTGCCCGGAAGCCAGTGGCTCGCGTAGAACGCCCGCACGTCGTCGAGCACGATGCCCCGCGCCGAGTCGACGCGCCCGTCGGGGGGCGCGCCGTAGCCCGTGTCGGGGCCGTAGAGCACGGCCCGCGTCACGATGCGTGCGACCGCGTCGGCGTCGTCGTCGCGCATCGCGAGATCGTTCAGCCACTCCTTCGACACGCGCTCCCAGTCTGCGGCCGCGAGGCGCGGGCGGGCGACGATCGCGCCCACGGCGTCGAAGGCGCCCGCGAAGTGCCGCTTCAGCACCACGAGGTCGACGCGGCTGCCGTCGTGCCCGACGTCGATCGACAGCTCCGCGCCGCGGTCGTCGAAGGCCGCGGCGATCCCGAGGGCGTCGAGCTCGCCGGCCCCCTCGTCGAGCATCTGCCCGGTGACGAAGGCGAGGCCACCCTTGCCCGGCGGGTCCTGGGACGAGCCGGCGCGCACCACGAGCGAGGCCGCCACGATGGGCTGCGTGTGGCGCTCGACGAGCCACACCTCGAGCCCGGCGGCCGTCCGGAACTGCACCGCCGCCGGCGCGCGGTAGGGCACGACGGGCCCGAGGGTCGGGCGCGCGTCGAGCGGGCCGGCCGTGGTCGCGGGTGCGACCGGGGTGTCGCGCTGGCACCCGAAGGTGAGCGGGAGCACGCCGAGTGCGAGCACGCCGAGCGCGCGCACACCGAGCGCGCCCCGGGGCCGGGCGGACCCGCTCACGGCGCCGCTCCCGGCGTCGCCCCCGGCGCCGGGGCCTCGGCCTTCGGCACGACGCGCAGGATGACGCGCCGGTCGAGGTGCAGGGTGCCCTCGGCCGCCGTGCGGACCGCCTCGGCCGTCGCGCCGCGAACGCGCGCGCGGTCGCGGGCGAGGTAGTCCGGGTCCCCGCGGCTCTGCTGGTAGTCGTTGAGCGTGAGGACGCGACCGAGCAGCGACTGCAGCCCCGACACGAAGCCCATCTCGACGCCGACCTCGGCACGCCCGAGCTCCTCGGCGCTCGGGGCCTCGGCCGCGAGCCGGGCGAGCTCGCGGTCGACCGCCTGCTCCACGCGGGCCAGGCGCCCCTCGAGGGTCTCGCCCTCGTCGGGCGGTTGCGCCACCACCTCGATCGCGAAGAAGGAACCGAGCTCGAGCGACATCTGGTAGGCGCGCACGCTCTGGGCGAGCTTCTGGCCGTAGACGAGCTCGCGGTAGAGCCGGCTGTTCTTGCCGCTGCCGAGGACGGACGCGGCGAGCGAGAGCTCGGCGTCGCCGGGCGCGAAGCGCGCCGGACTCGGCCAGGCCATGATGATCTTGGGCAAGCTCACGGCGTCGGGAATCGTCTCGCGCACCACGCCGCCGAGGCGCGGCGCCGGCGGCGCCGGAGCGCGCACCGGCACGGACCCGCCGGGCAGGGTGCCGAAGTAGCGCGCCACCAGCGCCTGCACCGTGGCGGGGTCGACGTCGCCGCCGACGACGAGCGAGGTGTTCTGGGGCAGGTACCAGTGCGCGAAGAACTCGCGCACGTCGGCGACGCCCGCGGCCACGAGATCGGCGTGCGAGCCGATGACGTCGAAGTGGTACGGATGGCCGAGCGGGAACAAGAGCTCGGGCAGGCGCAGATCGGCGCGCGCGTAGGGCTCGTTCTCGTAGTTGTCGCGCCGCTCGTTGCGCACGACCCCGCGCTGCACCTCGAGCTTCGCGGCGTCGATCTGGGCCCCGAGCGCCTCGAGGCGGTCGGCCTCCATCCACAGCAAGAGCGGCAGGGCGTGGCTCGGCGCGACGTCGTAGTAGCGCGTCCAGTCCTGGCTCGTCTGGGCGTTGTTCGCGCCGCCCTCGAGCTCCATCCAGTCGTCGAACTTCTTCACGGGCACCCGCTCGGTGCCCATGAACATGAGGTGCTCGAACAGGTGCGCGAAGCCGGTGCGCCCCGGCTTCTCGTCGCGCGAGCCCACGTGCACCTGCAGCGAGACGACGACGAGCGGCTGGGTGTGGTCCTCGTGCAGGATGAGCGTCAGGCCGTTCGGCAGGCTCGTGCGCGTGAACGAGATGGCGGGGTCCGCGGGCGCGGCCGAGGGGCCGGCCGGCTGCGCGCGGGCGGTCGTGGCCGTCGCGACCCCGAGCCCGAGCCCGAGCGCAAGCCCGAGCCAGCCAGTGGTCGCGACCGCTCGACCGCGCACGCCGCCCTCAGGCCTCCGGGAGGTCCGGCGCCTTGTCGGCGTCGGCGGCGGCGTCCTCGTCCTCGTCCTCTTCCTCGTCCTCGGCGGCGTTGACGTTGGCGAACTCGTCGTCCTCCTCGGGCTCCACCGGACCGGGCTCGCTCACGACCTCGCCGCGCGCTCGGGCGGCCAGGCGTGCGATCTCGGCTTCCTTGCGCTCCTTCTCGGCGGCGGCGCGCGACACCGACAGCGCCTGAAGGATGGTCGGCTTCGGCGCCATCATCAGGATCATGGTGCGGCCCTCCATCGAGGCGCGTACCTCGATGTTGGCGAGGTCCTCGCACTTGGCGCTGATCCCCTCGAGCTGCTCGCGCGCGCGCTCCGGGTGGGTGATCTCGCGGCCGCGGAAGCGCACCGTGAACTTCACCTTGTTGCCGTTCTCGAGGAAGCGGCGCGCGGCGCGCGTCTTGAAGTCGAGGTCGTGATCGTCGGTCTTCGGGCGGAGCTTGATCTCCTTGACCTCGACCACGGCCTGCTTGCGCTTGGTCTCGCGGGCGCGCTTCTTCTCCTCGTACTTGAACTTCCCGAAATCGAGGATCTTGCAGACCGGCGGCGCGGCCTTCGGATTGATCTCGACGAGATCGAGGCCCTGTTCCCGTGCGCGGCGCAGCGCGTCCTGCGTCGTGAGCACGCCCAGCATGTCGCCGTTGGCGTCGATGACGCGAACCTCGGGGACGCGAATGCGATGGTTGATGCGCTGCTGCGGGGCACCTCGTTGCTGATCTCGTTTCCGAGGGTCTTGCCTAAGAGCCATACGTTGACTGCCTTGCCTCCTTCAAACCGCTGCCGCTCGCGCGCGAGCTAAACACCGAACCCTCGGCGGGGCGCCGCGGCCGCGCGCGGCGCGACTCGGCGCGACCCGGCGAGCGTGGCTCCCACCCCTGTGGTCCGGCGTGCGTGCGTCGTGCGGCGCACACCACCAACCCCGAATAGAGCCCGAACTCGCGCGCGGATCAACCGGCGCTCCGCGCCGAGGGCGCTCGGCACCCGCCGCGGCCGCTTTGCGCTTGACACTTCGGGGCGGCGGGGCGTCGGGCCACGCGCCGCCCACGCCCGCACGCGGCTCGCGGCCCGCTCTCCGCGCTCGCCTCACGCGCGGCTCGCGACGCGCGGCGGCTCGGCCTCGCCAACGAGCCGCTCGACGAAGGCGGCGAGCGGCATGGGGTCGAGGTTCTTGTCGAGGTCGCGCGAGCGCGGCGCCACCATGCGCCCCTCGACCTCCTTGTCGCCGACGACCAGGATGTAGGGCACGCGCAGCAGGCGCGCCGAGCGGATCTTGGCGCCGAGCTTGTCGGAGGAGGTGTCGGCCGTGGCGCGCAGGCCGCGGGCCTTGAGCTCGCGCACCACCTCGAGGGCGTACTCGTCCTGCTTCTCGCTCACGGTCACTACCGTCGCCTGCTCGGGCGCGCACCAGACTGGGAAGGCCCCGCCCGTGTGCTCGATGTAGACGGCCATGAAGCGCTCGAGCGAGCCGAGGATGGCGCGGTGGAGCATGACCGGCCGGTGGGCGGCGCCGTCGGAGCCCGTGAACTCGAGGCCGAAGCGGTCGGGCAGGGCGTAGTCGACCTGGATGGTGCCGAGCTGCCACGAGCGCTTCAGGGCGTCCTCGATGTGGAACTCGAGCTTCGGGCCGTAGAACGCGCCCTCGCCTGGCGACACCTCGTAGCCGAGGCCGCGGCTCTCGACCGCCGCCGCGAGCGCCTTCTCGGCGTCGTCCCACTGCGCGTCGGTGCCGATGCGCTTGTCGGGCCGCGTCGCGAGCTTCACGTCCACCTTGGCGAAGCCGACGGCGGCGTACACTTCGTAGAGCAGATCGATGAAGCTCTGGATCTCGGTCTGCATCCCGGCAGGGGCACAGAAGATGTGGGCGTCGTCCTGGCAGAAGCTGCGCACGCGCGCCAGGCCGTGCACGACGCCGCCGCGCTCGTAGCGATGCAGGCGCCCGAAGTCGGCCACGCGCCACGGCAGCTCGCGGTAGCTCCGGCGCCGGGCGCGGAAGATGAGGCAGTGGCACGGGCAGTTCATCGGCTTCTGGGCCGTGCGCTCGATGTCGTCGAGGTGCCCGATGACCGCCTCGTCGCGCACCTTGTCGGCCTCGCGGTAGCTCTGCGGGTCGGTCGTGCCGTGGAGGCCGAGGCGGAGGTCCATCTTCGCCTGGTCGAGCAGCTCCGCCGTCACCGGCAGGAACATGTTCTCGCGGTAGTTCGGCAGGTGGCCGCTCGTCTCGAACAGCTTCTTGTCGAAGATTTGCGGGGTGACCACTTCCTCGTAGCCGTAGCGCTCGTAGAGCGAGCGCATGTAGCCGACCAGGCGGTTGTAGACGAAGGCGCCGCGCGGCAAGAAGAAGGGCATCGCGGGCGCGTGCTCGTCGAACATGAAGAGCTCGAGCTCGCGGCCGAGCTTCCTGTGGTCGCGCTTCTTCGCCTCCTCGAGCAGGCGCAGGTGCTCGCGCAGATCGGCCGGCGTCGCGAAGGCCGTGCCGTAGATGCGCTGCAGCATCGGGTTGCGCTCGTCGCCGCGCCAGTAGGCGCCGGCGACGCTCACGAGCTTGACGGCGCGGAGGTAGCCGGTGTGCGGGACGTGCGGCCCCCGGCAGAGGTCGGTCCACTCGTCGGCACCCTCGCCGTGGCGGTAGAGCGAGATCTCCTCGCCCGCGGGGATGGCGTCGATGAGCTCGCGCTTGTAGCTCTCGCCGAGCTTCTGGAAGTGCGCCTGCGCCTCGTCGCGCGCGACGACCGTGCGTCGGAAGGGGCGCTTCTGCTCGACGATCTCGAGCATTTTCTGCTCGATGCGGGCGAGATCCTCGTCCGTGAACGGACCGCTCGGCTTGTCGAAGTCGTAGTAGAAGCCGTGGGCCGTCGCCGGGCCGATGGTGACCTTGGTGCCCGGGAACAGGCGCTGCACCGCGTCGGCCATCACGTGGGCCGTCGAGTGGCGGAGGATGGCGAGCCCCTCGGGCGTCGAGGTACGGACGGGCTCGAGCACCCCCGTCTCGGCCTCGACGGGGGTGTGGAGGTCGTACACCTCGGCGCCGAGCTTGGCGCCGATGATCGACGGATCACGGCTGACCGCGTCGGCGAGGATCTCCCGGACGGGGCGTTTCATGGATTCAAAGTCGCTCGAGCGGCGCGCGGCGGCTCACGGGTGCGCGCCCCGGACGCCCGGCAGCGCGACGGCATCGCCGCGGCACGGCGCAACACGCCGGAAATGCGCGCGAATCGCCGGGCCCGGCGGGCAAGTGGTAGGCGCGATTGGGATTGAACCAACGACCCCTACCGTGTCAAGGTAGTGCTCTACCACTGAGCTACGCGCCTGGGTCGAAGCCAACAACGGGCTAGCGGGTACCAGGGGCCGGGTGGCCTGTCAAGCGGGCGAGGGTCGCCTCGCCGCGTGGGCGTGGTGGCGTGGGTCGCGGCCGCGCACCGTGCGGTGGACCGGGCCGCCGCCCGACCAAGGCGTTTCGGGACGGCCACCTCCACGAACGCGGCGTCCGGGATCATGGGTTTCGAGGATGCCCGCGCCGCTCGCTGGGCGCTACATCCGAGCCCAGGGTGGCCCTTGCGCGTGGAGCGGCCACCCGGACCCCGAAGGTGATCCGAACATGCAAGATGCCAAGCGCCGCCTCTCCGCGAGCCCCCGACCGTATCGCATCCACTTCGGCCAAGCGGTCGCCGCCGGCCTCGCCCTGACGGCGCCCGCCGCCGCGCCCCACGCCGCCGCGTCGGGCGCGACCACCCCGGTCTCGGCGGCGCCGGCCTCCCGGACGCGCCTGCTCACGCGCGGGCTGGCGGGCGGCTCGACCCAGTCGACCCGGCGCCACGGTGCGGACGGCGTGGCCGATCTGCGGGCGCTCGCCCTCGGGTTCGACGTCCGGTACGAGGTGTTTCTCGCCGAGGAGGTCGACGCCCAGGCTCGCATGCGCCTGGTCGGCTACGAGATCGAGCTACGGGGCGAGGCGCGCCCGCTCCTGTCGGCCTGGTTCGGCGACGACGAGGCCGCCGCCCAGGTGCGCGACGCCCTCGAGCGGCTCGCCGAGGCCGCCTCGCGGGGTCCCTGTGTCGTGGCACGCTGCGCCCCCACGCTCGGCGCACGGCGTCGCGAGGGGCTGGACCCCGCGCCGGAACGGCTCCGGGTCTGCCTGTACGAGCACGCCCATCCGCTCGACGCCGCCGACGTCGACGGGCAGCCGTGCGTGAGGGCCGTGAGCGAGCGGCTCGCCGCGCTCGGTGTGCGGCGCGCGGTGGCGTGAAGGGCCCGGACGACCCGGTGAGGAGCGTGCGTCTTGTGCGACCGCGACGGCGAAAGACCGGGGGGCGAGGGCGGCGTCTGCTGCTGTGACGTCCTCGCCGCGGCCGCGCTCGGCGTGGTCGCGGTCGACGCGGACGGGCGCATCGTGTTCAGCAACGAGCTCGCCGAGCGGCTGTTCGGCTACGGCAAGGAAGAGCTGGCCGCGCTCCCGCTCGAGGCGCTCGTCCCGGAGCGGCATCGTGCGGCGCACGCGGCGCATCGCGAAGCGCTCGGGCGCGCCCCGGCCGTGCCTCCGATGGCGCGCGCCCACGACGTCGTGGGTCGGCGCAAGGACGGGAGCGAGCTGCGCCTCGAGATTGCGCTCGGCGCGGTAGAGAGCGGCGGGCAGCCCCGCTTCGTCGCGCTCATCCGCGACGCCACGGAGCGGTACGCGGCCGAGCAGGCCGCGCGCGCCTACCAGGCCCGGCTCCAGGGCATGGCGTTCGAGGCGGCCGTGACGAACGAAGAGGAGCGCCGCCGGCTCGCGGTCGCCCTGCACGACCGCATCGGTCAATCGCTGGCGCTCGCCCGGATGAGGCTCGCCGGCGCGCGCGACGAGGCCGAGGGTGGCACCCGGTCCGAGCTCGGCCACGCCCTCGATCTGCTCGAGCAGTGCACCGCCGACGTGCGCGCGCTGATGTTCGAGCTGAGCCCGCCCGTGCTCTACGACCTCGGGCTCGAGGAGGCGCTCTCGTGGCTCGCCGAGGATCTCGAGCGCCGCCACGGGATCCGCATCGACGTGCGCTGCGACGCGCTCGCCGCGTCGCTCGCACCGGCGATGGCGGTGCTCCTGTTCCGCTCCGTCCGCGAGCTGCTCACCAACGTCCTCGAGCATGCGCATACGTCCGCGGCCCGGGTCACGCTCCGGCGCGCCGGCGCGCACCTGCTCGTCGAGGTCACGGACGACGGCATCGGCTTCGTGCCGGCCGAGGTGACGAGCGGGACGACGGCCAAGGGCTTCGGCCTCTTCGGCGTGCGCGAGCACATCGGCCGGCTCGGCGGCACGCTCGAGATCGAGTCCGCGCCGCAGAGCGGCACGCGGGTCCGGTTGCAGGTCCCGCTCGCGGCCGAGGCCGAGGCGGCCGACTAGCGCGTCACTGCGTGCGCGCGCGGAGCGCCGCGATGGCGGCCTTGAGCGACTCGTTGCCCGTCAAGCAGCACGCCTGCCGGCGGTTGCAGTGCTCGAGGAGGCCGAGGTCGCCGAGGACGCGGGCGTCGCCCTCGGCCGCCGCGCGCTCGAACAGGGCGGGCTTGTCCGCGCAGGCGGCCGTGCGCAGCTCGTAGGCGATGCGCATCGCCGGGGTGCCGCGCGCGCGCACGGCGGGGTCGAGGAGCAGCTGCGCGGCGCGGTCGGCCGCCGCGGTGCCGCCCCGGGTCGTGATGAGCAGGTACAGGATGTCGAGCCCCGTCGTGCCCATGCGCTCGGTCAGCATCTTCGACATGAGCGCCGTCTCGGCGGGGTGGGCCATGGTGACGTTCATGTAGATCTTGACGAAGGCCTCGCGCGCTTCGGGGCGCTCGCCGGCGGCCGGATCGGCCGTGAGCAGCCGGTCGAAGGTCGAGGCCGCGTCCTTGAGGCGCCCGAACTCGAGCTGCTTCTGCAGCTCGCGCCAGATGTCCTCGGCGCTCGCGTCGCGCGGCGGGGGCGGCAGGGCGGGGGTCGGGTGCGCGGGGGCGCTCGACGGCAGCGCTCCGGCCGTGTCGCTCGGTGGCGCGGCGGAGCTCGCCGCTGCGCCCGCCGTCGTCGAGGCCGAGGGGGCCGCCGTGGCCGCCGCGCTCGCGAGGCCGCTCGCGTCGAGGCTCGTGCCCCCCTGGACGGCGAGCGCGACGACGAGCGCGAGGCCCCCGACCCCGGCCGCCGCGTAGAGCGTGCGCACGGGGCGCCCGTGCTCGGAGGCACGGGCGTCGAGGCGCGGCCACAGGGCGGCGAGCGCGGCGCCGGCGACGGCGGCGAGGAACCACAGGCCGTCCCAGCCCGCCCAGGTGATCCCGAGCGGGCGCCGCAGCAGCACGAGCTCGACCGTGCGCGTCGCGAGCGCCGCCATGCCGTAGGTCGCGAGGCCGACGAGCACGGGCGCCCGCAGCCGACCGAGGAGCTCGAGCACGCGCTGGCTGTTCTTCCAGGTGTGCTTGCGCAGGTAGAGGACGGCGAGCAGGACCGGCGTCCCGAGCGCCCCCACCATGGCGAGGCCGATGAGGACGGCCTCGTTGCCGGTGACGGCGCCGAGCGGCCCGACCCCGCGGCCGGCGCGCACGAACGCGGCCATGAGCCCGACGAGGCCGAAGAGGGCGCCCGCACCCGCGGCGGCGAGCAGGAGCGCGATGAACGGTCGTGCGCTCCGCAGCTCGCGCGCCTGCGCCCCGAGTGACACGGCGCTCGGGGCGCGGGAGGTCGGCGGTGCACCCGACGGCGTCGCGGCGGCCG
>JACRDA010000343.1 GCA_016212965.1 Myxococcales bacterium | reverse complement strand
TGCGACGGGCCCGGAGCCGCCGCTTCGGGCGCGCCCGCGTCGAGTGCGCGCGCCGCGTCGAGCGCCGCGTCGCCCGGGACCGACGCTCCGGCCCCGGCGCCGCCTGCCGCGAGCTCGCGCCCCGGCGCGCCGCGCATCTACGCGCTCGGTGATCTGCACGGAGACCTCGACGCCACGCGCGAGACGCTCGCGCTCGCCGGGCTCGTCGACGCGGCCGACCACTGGAGCGGCGGCGACGCGGTGCTCGTGCAGCTCGGCGACATCCTCGACCGCGAGGACCACGAGCGGGAGATCCTCGACCTGTTCGCGCGACTCGAGGACGAGGCGGGTGCGGCCGGCGGGCGCGTCGTCCTCGTCAATGGCAACCACGAGTTCCAGAACGTCGCCGGCGACTTCCGCTACGTGACCCCCGGCGGCTTCCGCGCCTTCGCCGACCTCGACGACGGCGCGCCCGCGCTCCGGAGCCACCCGCCCGAGCAGCGCGGGCGGCGCGCCGCCTTCCGGCCCGGCGGCAAGTACGCGCGCTACCTCGCACGGCACCCGTTGGTGCTCGAGCTCGCGGGCAACGTGTTCGTGCACGGCGGCCTTCTGCCCGAGCACGTCGCGCACGGCGTCGCGCGCCTCAACGCCGAGGCGGCCGCCTTCCTGCGCGGCGAGTCGCCCGCGACCTACGGCTTTCTCGCCGACTGGGACAGCCCGGTCATGATGCGCCACTACTCGGACCACCCGACGGCCGGTCACTGCGCCGTCCTCGGCCAGGCGCTCGCGGGGCTCGGCGCGCGGCGCATGATCGTCGGCCACACCCCGCAGCTCGGGGGCATCGTGTCCTACTGCGACGGCCGCGTGTGGGCCGTCGACGCGTGCCTCGGGAGCGTGTGCGGCAGTCGCCGCGAGCTGCTCCTCATCGAGGGCGACGCGGCGCGTCCGCTCGTCGCGCCGCCGCGGCCGCGCTGAGGGCGCTCAGCGCGCTGGGCGCTCGGCGACGGCGAGGTAGTCGCCCTCGGTGCTGCCGCCGTGCAGGGCGCGGAGCTCGACCTGCGCGAGGCCGGCGCGCTCGAGTGCCCGGGCGACCTCGCCCCGCTCGTGGAAGGTGAAGCCGTGGCGCGTGATGGGGCCGAAGCCGCGGAGCTTGTCGGCGTCCGAGAAGCCGAGCACGAGCCTGCCACCCGGCGCGAGCACGCGCGCGAGCTCGGCCGCGGGCGGCGCGAGGTCGGGCCAGAAGTAGATCGTGTTGGTGCTGAGGACCTTGTCGAGCGAGCGGTTCGCGAAGGGCAGCTCGCTCGCGCGCGCACACAGGAGGCCGAGCTGGCCGCGCCGCAGGGGGCGCCGGAGCCGACGCGCGACCGCGGCCACCGCCGCCTCGGAGGGGTCGACGCCGGCGGCGTGGCGCGCCCCGGCCCGGAGCGCGAGATCGAGCGCGACGCCGCCTCCGAAGCCGACGTCGAGCACGTCGTCGCCGGGGCCGACGCCGAGCGCCGCGAGCGCTGCCTCGATGAGCCTGCGGTTGCCCCGGTTCAGGAGGCGCGTCATCACGATGCGCCCGAAGACGCCGTGCGGCTCGCCGAGCTGGCGCGCGACGAAGCCGCTCACCGGGCCGAGCACGCGGTTGAACAGGACCCTTCGCATGTCAGCTCGCGCGGCCGCGCGTCTTCTTGTTCGAGGGCTCGCGGTAGCGCACCACGAGCGGCGCGCCCTGGAAGCCGAAGGTCTGGCGGATGGCGTTGTGCACGTAGCGGCGGTAGCTCCAGTGGATCTTGTCGGGCGCGCTCGTCATGACGACGAACACGGGCGGCGCCGTCTCGGCCTGGGTGATGTAGTAGAAGCGCGGCGCCTTGCCGCCGCTCGTCGGCGGCGGGTGGCGCCCGAGCACGTCCTCGAAGAAGCGGTTGAGCTCGCCCGTCGGCACGCGCTTCCGGTAGCTCTCGCCGGCGAGCTTCACGGTGTCGATGAGACCGTCGATGCCGCGCCCGGTGCGGGCGCTCGTCTCGCAGATGGGGGCCCAGGTCGCGAACGCCAGCGCCTCCCGCGCCGCCTTCACGGCCTTCTTCTGCGCCGCGCGGTCGAGCTTGTCGCACTTGTTGAGCGCCACCACGAAGCAGCGCTGCCGGTCGATGATGAGCCCGGCGACCTTGGTGTCCTGCTCGTCGACGCCGCGCTCGGCGTCGCACACGAGGACGGCCACCGTGGCGCGCTCGATCGCCTTCACCGCGGCGAGCGTGCTCATGGCCTCGAGCGGGTCGCCGCTCTTCGTCACGCTCGCCTTCTTGCGCAGGCCCGCCGTGTCGACGAGCAAGAGGGGCTGGCCGCGGCGCGTGACGCGCGTGTCGATGGGGTCGCGCGTGGTGCCGGGCGCGGCGTCGACGAGCAGCCGCTCCTCGCCGAGGATGCGGTTCACCATCGAGCTCTTGCCGGCGTTCGGGCGCCCCACGATGGCGACGGCGAGCTCGCCCTCCGCGGCGGGCTCCGGCTCGGCCGCGAGGGCGGGCAGAAGGGCGGCGATCGCGGCCTCGAGCTCGCCCACCCCGCGGCCGTGCAGGGCGCTCACGAAGTGGAGCTCCTTCATGCCGAGCCGGTAGAGCTCGCTCGCGGACTGCTCCGCGCGCGCGGTGTCGGCCTTGTTGGCCACGAACACGACCGGCTTGTCGGCGCGCCGCAGGAGCGACATTTCGCTGCTGTCCGAGCTCGTGACGTCGCTCGTGGCGTCGAGCAGGCACACGACGACGTCGGCCTCGGCGAGCGCGATGCGGAGCTGGCGCTGCATGCCCTGCCGCATCGGGTCGTCGCTCTCGGGGTCGAAGCCGGCCGTGTCGACGAGCAGGTAGCGCCGGCCGTAGGAGTGGACCTCCGCGTAGTGCCGGTCGCGCGTGACGCCCGGCTGGTCGTGCACGAGCGCGATGCGCTGGCCGCACAGGCGGTTGAAGAGCGTGCTCTTGCCGGCGTTCGGCCGCCCGATGAGCGCGACGACGGGCAGCCCGCTCACGAGTCCTCCCCGGCGTCGTCGACATCGTCGACGAGCGAGGCGTCTTCCGGGGGCTCCGGCACCTCGCCCTCGTCCGCCACCACGTCCTCGGCGGGCTCGGCGTCCTCTTCGAGCTCCGTCCCGACGACGCGGCCCGTGGTGGGTGCCACGTGGGCGCGCGGGCTCATGCTGCGCCCCGTCTCGTAGCCGAGCGCCGCGAGCTCCGCCGGTCGCTCGCGCCAGCTCGGCGTCACGTGCACCCAGAGCTCGAGGTACACGTGCCGGCCGCACAGCGCCTCGAGCCTCAGGCGCGCCGCGGTGCCGATGCGCTTCAGCATCTCGCCGCCGCTGCCGACGAGGATGCGCTTCTGGCCGTCGCGCTCGACGTGGATGGTGGCGAGGATGCGCAGGGGCTCGGCCGGATCGATGGGCTCGTCGAAGCGATCGATGGCGACGGCGACCGCGTGCGGCACCTCCTCGCGCGTGGCCGTGAGGATGGGCTCGCGCACGTACTCGGCCGCGAAGTAGCGCAGCGGCCGGTCGGTGAGCTCGTCGGCGTCGAAGCGGCGCGGCCCCTCGGGCAAGATGCGCGCGACCTCGTCGAGCACGCGTGTCACGCCGTCGGCGCGCAGCGCCGAGATGGGCACGACCGCGGCGAGCGGCCGCACGCGGCTCCAGGCCTCGAGGAGCGGCAAGAGCGCCACCTTGGAGCGCAGCCGGTCGACCGTGTTGAGGACGAGCACGACGGGCTTGCCCGCGGGCCCGTCGGCGAGGCTGCGCAGATCGCCCTCGAGCGGCGTCGGGCTCTTGGCCGTGAGCGGCCCGACGGAGGTGACGAGCACGACCACGTCCGCCGCGTGGATGGCGTCGCGGGCGCTGCGGTTCATGCTGCGGCCGAGCGCGCTCTTGGCGCGGTGGAGGCCGGGGGTGTCGCACAGGCCGATCTCGGCCCCGGCGTGGCGCACGATGCCGAGGAGGCTGTCGCGCGTGGTCTGCGGCGTCGGCGACACGATGGCGAGCGGCAGCTCGAGGGCGGCGTTCAAGAGGGTCGATTTGCCGACGTTCGAGCGCCCGACGAGCGCCACCGTGCCGCTCCGCGTGACGACGCCCGGGCTCGCGGGGCGCGGGGCGGGTTGCCGGCGCTGCTCCGTCCGCGCCGCGGGGGGACGGGCCTTGCGGGCCGCGGCGCCCGCTGCGGTCGCCGCGGCGCGGTCCTTCGGCTCGGGTGCGTCGCGCCGCGCGTCGGGCGCATCCTTCGGGCGCCCGCTCGTGCGTCCCTTGGGCTCGTGTTCTCGGCGGCCGCGCTCGGGTGCGCGGCCCGTGCGACCGGTGCGGTCCTCCCCGGCCTTGCGCGCGGCGCTGGCCGTCGCGCCGCGACCCCCACGCCCGTCCTTGCGCCTGCCCGGTGACTTCGCCATCGTCGCGCGGCCATATCACCCGCGCGGGTGGGCGTCACCGACGAGGCGCGGCCGAGCGCCCAGCGCCGTTCAGCGCCGCTCGATCGCCGCGAGCCACTGCTGCACGCGCCCGCGCGCCGGCTCGGGCCAGCCCATGCGGTCGAAGGTGCGCAGGAGCTGCAGCGTGTGGTCGCCGGTCCGCACCGGGTCCTTGAAGGACCGGCGCGCGTTGTTGAGCTCGCGCAGCGTGTCGGTGTGCCGCCCCTCGGCGAACGCGAGCCAGGCGAGCGTGAGGTGCCGGTGCTGCTTCGGCTCGGCCTCGACGGAGGCGACCGCCTCGCAGCGGATGAGCGCCTCGCGCGCGGCCGCGGTGTCGCCCCGGTAGAGCGCCACCTGCGCGAGCAGGAGCTGCGTCTCGACCTTGCCCCACGGATCGGTGAGGCGCGTGTAGATGGCGCCCGCGTTGCGCGCGTGGACCTCGGCGGTGCTCGGGTGCCCGCCGTCGAGCGCGTTCATGGAGAGCAGCCGCTCGCAGCCGGCCTCGCCGCGCGGGTTCTCGATGAGCCGGAAGGCGCGCAGCGTCGCCGCGGCGCGGTCGTGGGCCCGTGCGAAGTCGCTCTCGAGGTGGTCGGCGTGCGCCAGCAAGAGGTCGCACTGCGCGACGCCGAGCCGGTAGCCGATGCGCTCGAGGTCCGCCCGGGCGACGGCCAAAAGCTCGCGCGCGCGGCGTGGCGAGCCGCCCGACTGCTCCACCATCGCCTGCAGGATGAAGCACTGCGCGTGGCCGAGGACGTCGCCCGCGGTCTGGAAGCGCACGGCCGCCTCGTCGAGGATGGCCCGCGCCCGCGCGTGGTCACCGAGCAGGTAGTCGATCTCGCCGAGCAGCACCTCGCACTGGGCCATGCCCTCGAGGTCGCCCTGGCGCTCGAACAGGGCGTGGGCGCGCGTGACCAGGCGCCGCCCCTGCGCGCTCGCTCCGACGTCGCTCGCGATGTGCGCGAGCAGGCGCAGGCACTGCGCCTCGCCCGGCTCGTCCCCGAGCTCGTGGTACATGCGCCGCGCCTGCTCGGCCTCGCGCCGCGCCTCGTCGAGCGTACCGGCGTGGCGCTCGGCCTCGGCGCGCCAGCGCAGGTGTGCGGCGAGCTGCCGCCCCTCGAGCCGGCCGTCGAGCATGGCGAGGTCCCGCAGCGCTGCCGAGGCGTCGCGCACCTGGCTCCACTGCGCCGCCACGTAGCCGTGCAGCAGCTCGGCCGCGCCGCCGACGTCGTCCGCGCGCAAGAGGTTGGTGACGCGGTGCCGCACGATGCGCCCGCTCGCCGCCGCCGGGTGCACGGCGAGGGCGTCGGCGGCGGCGTGGAACACGAGCGCGGCGTGCGGCTGCTCGAACAGGGAGCCGAGCAGGTGCTCCTGCAGCAGCGCGTGGGTCCAGCGCAGCTGGTCGCTGCCCGACAGCAGCAGGAGCTGCGCGCGCTTCATGGCGTGCACCGCGCGCCCCGCGTCGATGCCGAGCGAGACGAGCATGCGGTCGAGCACGTCGCGGCGGATGTCGCCACCCAGCGTGGCCGCCGCGAGCGCCGCGGGCCGGAGCTCCACGGGCAGGGCGCTCACGCGCTCCTCCCACAGCTCCGCCGTCGTCTGCGCCGGCTTGTCGATGGCGTGCTCCGAGACGTCGTAGCGGCCGCCCTGCTGCACGAGGTCGCCCGAGATCGCCCAGGAGTGCAGCAGCTGCAGGGCGAAGAGCGGGTTGCCCTTGCTGCGGCGCGTCGCCGCGTCGATGGCCCGCTCGGTCAGCGGCAGGGTCTCGAGCAGGAGCAGGCGCGTGTCCTTCTGGTCGAGGGGCTCGAGCTCGACGCGCTGCCCGCCGTAGTCCTCGAGCAAAAGCTCGATGCGCGCCCGCGCCGTGGCGTCGTTCGCGGCCTCCTCGCTGCGCATGGTGGCGAGCAGCAGCATCGGCACGGCGCGCAGATCGCGCTGCAAGCGCGACAGGCGCTGGAAGGTGTCGGGCGGCGCGCGGTGCAGATCGTCGAGCCACAGGAAGATGGGGCGCGTCCGGGCGGTCATCTCGAGCGTCTTGCGGATGACGAGCCACTTGATCTCGGGCCGGTCGAGCACGAAACGCCGCCCGGTCGGGCCGACCGACTGGTCGTCCTCGACGCGGCACAACCAGGCGGCGGCGCCCGCGACCCAGGTCTTGCCCTCCTCGTCGTCGGGCGAGACGCGCCACACGTTCATCAGCACCTTCTCGATGGTGCTGCGCTTGCTCTTCTCGACCCGGTAGTGCTGCGCGAGGGCGCCGACGACGCCGTCGAGCGGCGCGGCGATCTTCCGGTACTTGCTGCGCAGGGGGATCATCAGGCCGAGCTCGTGCACCTCCTGGCAGAGCCACTCCGCCAGGCGGCTCTTGCCGACGCCCGCCGGGCCGCCGATGAGGAGAAAGCGGTGCTGCGGCGTCGGGCTCGAGCACACCTCGTTGACCACCGAGAGCAGGTGCTCGCGCTCCGGGCTGCGCGCCACCATCGGGCTCGGCCGCAGGCCGAGCAGGCCGGGTGAGGTGACCGCGGTCGGCATCGCCGGCGTCTCGGGCTCGGGCGACGTCGAGCGCTCGCTCGCCACGGCCCGCAAGGAGCCGTGCCCCGGGGCGGGCGGTGGCGGCGGCTCGCGCGGCGTCGTGCCGACGGGCTTGTGCTCGTGCCAAGCACGGCGCGCGTCGGCGGCGAACTCGTAGCGGTCCCACGGCCACTTGGCCGTGAGCCGGGCGAGCACGTCGCGTACGCCCTCGGGCACTCCGCGCGGCAGGTTGTAGGCCGGGAAGGGCGCGTTCTTGTGCTGCTCGAGCAGCTCCTCGTTGCTGCCGCTGAAGGGCTCGTCGCCGACGAGCAGCGTGTAGAGCAGGCAGCCGAGCGGGTAGAGATCGGTGGCGGGCCCGATGTGGGGCGTGGCCATCCGGATCTGCTCGGGCGCCATCCAGCCCGGCGTGCCGGCGCCGTAGCGCACGGTGGGCGCGACCTCGTTCGAGCCGTCGAGCCTGTGATCGACCGCGTCGCGCGTGACCCAGGCGAGCCCGAGATCGAGCACGAACGCCTTGGCGTCGTCGTCGCCGCCCGAGCGGTCGAGCAGGATGTTCGAGGGCTTGAGGTCGCCGTGGATGACCCCGCGCGCGTGGGCGTGGGCCAGACCGGCGAGCACCTGATCGAGGGTCGACCACACGACCGGCCACGGCAGGAGGCCGTCCGTGCGCGCGCGGTAGATCCACTCGTGGAGCGAGCGACCCGCCGCCACGTCCATGACGAGGTAGGGCGTGCCGTCGGCGAGCGCGCCGTAGTCGCGGGCCCGCACGATGACCGGGTGCGACAGGCCCGCGAGCGCCCGCGCCTCCTCGTAGAAGAACCACGCCTCGTCGTGCTTCTTCTTCCGGTCGCCCTCGGAGCGCTCCTTGCCGGCGCTGCGCGAGCGCGGCATGAGCTTGAAGGCCACGCGCTCGTCGAGCACGAGATCGCGACACAGGTAGACGAAGCCCATGCCGCCACGGCCGAGCTCGCGCCGCACCTGGTAGCGGCCGGCCAGGATCGATCCGACGGGTAGCGGGCTCTCCTTCGACATGGCGTGCCCCCGCTCGTCGGGGGGCGGCCCAGTGTACCGGGCCTTTTCGGAACTGCCAGCCCCCTCGCGCCCCTACCGCGCGCCGAGGTCGCTGGGCGGCGGTCGCGTCGTGGCGGTCGCGAGCGCCTGCTCGACCTCGGCGACGGTCAGGGCTACGAGCCGCGCCAGCATCTCGCGGCCGTGTGCCGCGGTGGCGCGCGCCGGCGCGCCCGTGTAGGCGTCCGGCATCCCGCACTCCGCGAAGCTCGTCTTGCCCGCGCGGATCGAGTCCGAGAGGCTCACCGCAAGCGGCGCGAGCGTGGCCGCGCGCTCCTGGTCGCAGAGCTCGGGGGCGATGGCGAGCACGAGCGAGGTCTCGTACTCGCCGGCGTGGCACGCGCCGCTCTTGAACTCGTCGGACAAGAGCCGGCCCCAGCGGCGCGAGAGCGGGCTCGCCACCGAGGCGCTGCCGTGCGGCAGACCCGTGACGGCGGCGCGCACCTCGGCCTCGTGGGCCGGCTCGAGGTGCTGGCTCACGAAGCACACGTGCCGGAAGCCCTGGCCGACGAGGCTCGTGGCGATGCGCGCCAGCAGGGCCGTGAGCGTGCCGTTCGCGACCGAGACGGCGCCCGCGAAGCCGCGCGCGAACTCGGTGACGCCGTAGGCGACGCTCGGGGCGACGAGCGCGTCCGTGCCGCGGCGGGCGAGCTCCGCTGCGGCGCCCTCCGCCACGGCCTCGCCGATCAAGGTGTCGGTCGCGAGCGGCAGGTGCGGGCCGTGCGGCTCGACCGAGCCCACCGGCACGAGCACGACCACCTCGTGGCGCCCGAGCCGCGCGGCGAGCGCCGTCGTCGTGAGCTCGGCGAGCCGCAGGCCGGGTGTCCGGGCGGGGTCGGTGACGGGGGCGCTCGGGTGGGTCGGCATGGCTCAGTCTCCCACGGGTAGCTCGCCCGCGCGATCGCGCTCGCGCAGGCTCTTCCGGTCCGTCTTGCCGCGGTCGTTCCTGGGCAGCTCCGGGACGATGGCCACCCAGCGCGGGTACTTGTGCTTGCTGAGGCGCTGCTGCACGAAGCCCTTGAGCTCGGCGGCGAGCGCGGCCCGGGCCGCCGCGTCGGCGTGGCGCTCGGGCGCACGCAACACGACGAAGGCCTTCGGTTTCACGAGCCCCTCCTCCTCGCGCCCGATGACGGCCGCGGCCGACACCTCCGGGTGGGTGCACAGGCACGCCTCGACCTCGACCGGTGCGACCCAGATCCCGCCGACCTTGAGCAGCTCGTCGGCGCGCCCCTCGAACCAGTAGTAGCCGTCGGCGTCGCGCCGGAAGAGATCGCCCGTGCGGCAGTAGTGGCCGTGGAAGGTCTGCCAGGAGCGCTCGCGCTCCTGGAAGTAGCCGAAGGCAACCGAGTCGCCCTTGACCCACATGACGCCGCTCTCTCCGGTGGCGACCTCGGCGCCACACGGCTCCGTCGCGTCGGCGGGCAGGAGGCGGATCTCGTAACCGTCGACCACGCGTCCGAGCGAGCCCGGCCGCACGTCGCCCGGGCGGTTCGAGCAGTAGATGTGGAACATCTCTGCCGAGCCGATGCCGTCGTACACCTCGCCGCCGAAGCGCGCGACGAAGCGGGCGTAGAGGGCGGGCGGCAAGGCCTCGCCGGCCGACAGGTGGAAGCGCACGCACGACATGTCGAGCCGCGCCTGCCCCTTGCGCGCGCGGGCGTCGTCGTCGTCGAGCAGCTTCGCCATCATCGTCGGCACGTTCGTCACGATCGTCGGCCGGTAGCGCTCGATCGCCCAGGCGAGCGTCTCGGGCGTGGCGCGCTCGGCGAAGAGCGCCGCGGTCGCGCCCACGCGGAACGGGAACATGAGGTTCGTGCCGGTGGCGTAGCCGAAGAACAGGCGCGGCACGCTCACCGTCACGTCGCCCGCGCGGTAGCCCACCGTCCCGAGCGCGTAGCGCTCGGTGTGGAAGGCGAAGTCGCGGTGGGCGTGCATCGCGGCCTTGGGCTGGCCGGTGGAGCCCGACGTGAAGAGCCAGATCGCCGGGTCGTCGCGCTCGGTCGCGCGCTCCGAGGGGCCGCTGCCCGCGCGTCCGCGCTCGAGCGCGGACGCGAGCGAGATCGCGCCGAGCGCCGCGAGCTCGGGGCCGATCTCGACCGCTGCCCGCACGTCCTCGCCCGTCGCGACCTCGCGCGCCAGGACGAGCGCGCGCGGCGCCGTCTCGCCGAGCGTCGCGGCCAAGCACGCCGCCACGCCGGGGGTCGTCACGACGGCGCTCGCGCGCGTGTAGCGCACGAGGTAGGCGAGATCGGCGGCCGGCGCCGCCGGGTTGCCCATCGCGACGACCAGCCCCGCCCGCAGCGCCGCGAAGAACGCCCACGCGAAGGCCGGCGTGTCGGGCAGCACCACGAGCGCGCGCTGCTCCTGCGCGACGCCCGCGGCGATGAAGTAGCGGGCGAGCTCGCGCGTGCGCGCGGCGACCTCGCTGTAGCTGTGGCGCTCGGCTCCGAAGAGGATCGCGGTGTCGTCGGCCTTGCCCTCGGCCAGCCGGTCGAAGAGATAGTAGCTCGCGAGGTTGAACGCGCGCGGCAGATCCATCCCCAAGGGCTACCACGACCCCGCCAGAGAGGGAGCGCGCAGCGCGCCGCGGATTGGGCTAGCTTCGCGGGTGATGGACGACAAGACGGCCAATCCACTCGCCGGTCGGCGCATCGGTCTCGTCGGCGGCGGCAACCTCGCCGAGGCCTTGATCCGCGGACTCGTCGCGTCCGGGGCCGTCCCACCGGGGTCGCTCGCGGCGAGCGACCCGTCGGAGGCGCGCCGCGCGCACCTCGCGACCCGCTACGGCATCGCGGTGCGCGACGACAACGGCGCGCTCGCCCGCGACTCGGACGTGCTCGTCCTCGCGGTCAAGCCGCAGGTCATGGCCGTCGCGCTCGCCGAGCTCGCGCCGGCCTTCAGGGCCGAGACGCTCGTCGTGTCGGTCGCCGCCGGGGTACGGATCGCCACGATCGAGGCCGGGCTCGCGGCGGGCGCTCGGCCGGCACTCGCGGGTGCCCCGCCGACCGACGCGCGGCCGGTCGTCCGCGTGGTGCGCGCCATGCCGAACGCGGCGGCGCTGGCGCTCGCCGCCGCCACCGCCCTCGCCCCGGGCGGCGCGGCCACCGCCGCCGACCGCGCGCT
>JACRDA010000333.1 GCA_016212965.1 Myxococcales bacterium | reverse complement strand
GAAGGAGTACGGCGAGCGCCACCGCGACCACGCCGGGAACCTGCCGGTGGACGACCTCGCCGCCAAGCTCGCCGACGTCGACGCGCTCGTCGCCGGCGATCGCAACCGGCCCATCGTCCTCTACTGCCGCAGCGGCGGTCGCGCCGCGCGCGCCAAGGCCCTGCTCGTCGAGGCGGGCTTTCGCCAGGTGACGAACCTCGGCGGCATCGACGACTGGACGCGCCCCTGAGCGCCGTGGCTCACTCGCCGTCGGCGAGCGGCGTCCAGTCGTGGTACGCGGCGACCTCGTGGGCGTCCTCGGCGTGGGCCCAGCCCGTGCCGCAGAAGCCGCACCGGTAGCGCGTGACCGCGCCCGCGGCCTCGGGCGACGTGCGCTCGAGGCGCGTCGAGCTCGGCTGCGCGTGGTGGCCGGAAGCGACGAGCGCGCGGCAGTCGCACGGGGCGGCTGCGCTCGTGAGCAGGCGCCCGTACGTGGCGTGCGCCATCCGGGCGCAGAGCCCGTCGACGGCGGCGCGCAGGGCCTCGAGCACCTGCAGACCGACGACGCGCCGGCCCGTGAGGCGCCGCGAGTCGCCGGGCTTCTGCAGGCGCGACCACACCCAGGCGTCGTGCTCGCGGCGCAGCTCCGGGGTCAGGCCCACGAGCCCGGCGTCGAGCTCCACGCGCAGGCCCTCGAGCGCCGCGAGCGGCAGCGGCGCGTCGTCCGCGAGATCGAGCGCCCCGACGGCCGCCTCGAGCTCCGCGACGAGGCGCTCGCCGAGCTCGGGGTCGTGGCGCGTCGCCGGGTCGAAGGAGGCCGCCTGGGCGGCGTGGGTCACGCGGGTGAGGGTGGCGAGGGGGCTCGGGTCGGGCATGGGTCTGGCCTTGCTCGGGGCGCGCTTTCGGGCCAAGGCTGATCCGAGAGCGGCAGTGCTCTCCTAGCATGGCGACCCCGCGCCGGGACCCGGACCAGAACGAGCCAAGGTCGCCGCCCGTGCGCGCGCCGTCGGCCGCGTGCGCCCTCGCACTCGCCGCGCTCGCGGGCTGCGCCGCCGCGCCGCCGCCCGAGGCTCGCGCCAAGGTCGATCCGGTGTTCGACGTGCCGCGCGAGTACCGCATCCTCTCCACCTTGCCGTGCGCGGAGGGGGCGGGGCTCGTGTACCTCGTGTCCCATGCGGGCGAGCTCTACAGCTTTGCGCCGAGCTCGCTCGAGATGCGCCTCATCGGCGCGCTCGACTGCCCTGCGCCGCGCGGTGTCGGGCCGAACTCCATGGCCGTCGACCGCTCGGGCACGGCCTGGCTCAGCTACAACGACGGTGGCCTGTACCGCGCGAGCACGCGCGACGCCCACTGCACCGCCACCGGCTTCGTCCCGGGCCAGCATGGCTTCGGTCGCTTCGGCATGGCCTTCGCGAGCAGCGGCCCCGACCTCGGCGACGAGACGCTCTACGTCTGGGGCGGCTGGGGGTCCGAGTACGCGGCCCGCGGGGGTCGGCGGCGGTCGGACACGCGGCGCGATCCGTGGGGCATGGGCGAGCCCGGCGACGACGACGGCTGGCAAGGCCTCCCGGACGAGCGCGACGGCGACCCGTTCGAGCGCGACGAGCGCGACGAGCGCGAGCGTCGCGGCCCGCGGGCTCGGCGCGAGGTGCGGGACGGGCTCGGGCTCGCGCGCGTCGACCGGCGCGCGCTCCGCCTGTCGCCGATCGGCGACGACGGCGGCCGACTCTCCGCCGAGTGGGCCGATCTCACCGGCACGGGCGACGGGCGCGTGTTCGGCTTCTTCGCGACCTACCCGGCCACGCTCGCGGAGCTCGATCCCGCGACGGGCGCCGTCCTCGCGCGCCGCAGGTTGCAGAGCGTCGTGACCGGGCAGGGCTGGGCCTTCTCCTTCTGGGGCGGCGACTTCTGGTTCTACTGGGCGCCCGAGGGCACGACCTCGAACGTGAGCCGCCTGTCGGCCGACGGCACGCTCCGCGAGGTGCTGCACGACGTCGGCTTCGTCATCGTCGGCGCGGGCGTCTCGACCTGCGCGCCGACGGGGCCGAGCTAGTACCTCGGCACAGTGGTTTCGATCGTTTGCGGGCGTAGCGCGGGGATTTGCGCGGCAGACGCCCGGCGAGCGGCCATCCCACCGCGCCGTCGCCCAAGG
>JACRDA010000332.1 GCA_016212965.1 Myxococcales bacterium | reverse complement strand
CTCCGCGACGAGCGCCGCGCGCGCTGCGGCGTCGTCGACGAGCTCGAGCGGGAAGCCGACGACGACTGCCTGCCCGGCGATGCCGACGGCGGCCGCCTGTCCGTTGTCGTAGAGGAGCACGCTCTCTCCCGCGCCGGTCGGCGCCCACGCGTCCGGGTAGTCCTCGGGGTAGGGGGCGCCCGGGCCCGCGTAGCCGAAGGGGCCGAGCCCGGCGAGCGCCCCGGTGCCGCTCACGGCGTAGCTCTGCGCGTCGTCGGCCGCGTAGCTCGCGCCGAACGTCGCCGCGAGGAAGGACGCGCCAGCCGCCGTCGGGCCGAGCACGTAGCCGAGCTCGCTCCCCGACACGACGAGCCGGCCGCCGCCCGCGAGGTAGGCGCCGAGCGCGTCCTCTTCGGCCGTCGTGAGCGGGCGGTCCGACGTCGACTCGTCGCCCACGAGCCACACGACGACGGGCCACGCCGACAGATCGAGGCCGTCCTCCGTGACGGCCTCGTTCGACGCCGTCGCCGCGCCGCCCGCCGCCTCGCCGACGAGCGCCGCGAAGTCGTGCGCGAGCCCTCCGAAGGAGCCGTCGAGGACCCGATCGAAGCCGTCGACCACGAGCACGCTCGCATCGGCGTCGAGGCGGTAGACGTCGCTCGCGAAGACCTCCTCCGGCGCGAGGCCCACCACGACGGGCACGACGCGCACGCGCGCCGCGCTCGTGAAGGGGAAGCTCGCCTCGCTCGCCGCCGCGCCCACCTCGGCCCGGAGCACGAAGGCCCCGCCCGGGCTCGCGGTCTCGACCCGGTAGCCCACCGTGTCCGCGTCGAAGGGCGCGAGCCAGCGCACGTGCGCCGTGCCGCCCGCGGCGACCGCCTCGCGCAGCTCGATGCGCGGGCCGCGGCGGTGGTGGCGCGCGGCGAAGCGCAGCTGCTCGCCGTAGGCGCCGTCGAGCCGCGTCGCGCCGCCGTGCGTCGTGTCCGCGAAGTAGACCAGGATGGGGTCGTCGCGCAGGCTCTGCAGGGTCGGCTCGGTGGCGACCGGGAAGCCGTCGCCGACGAGCGTGCTCGCGGCCGTCTGGTTGTTGTCGAGCGTGCCGCCCCCGGCCGTGTAGTTGGAGCGCCACAGGCCGCCCGCCTCGGCCCAGCCGACGTAGGTCGCCTCGAAGCCGTAGAGCGAGTCGAACAAGTCGACCTGCCGGACCGGCAGGGCGTTGACCGACGGGTCGAGGTTGTTCGCGACGGCCCAGTAGCCGCCCGAGTGCGAGGTGAGCGCGAGATCGGCGACGCGCGGGTGCGTGACGCGGCCCTCGCGGTAGAGGAGCACGAGCACCTGCTCGACGAGCGCCTCGAGCCCGCCGGGATCCATGAGCTTGCCGAAGTCGCCGCTCGCCGTCTCGTAGGGGCCCTGGGGCACGACGAGGAGCGCGTTCGCGCCGGAGGCGCACAGGTGTCGCTCGTAGAGGTGGCCCGCGAGCGTGCCGGCGAGGGTCGTCGAGTGACCGTGGAAGTGGATCACGAGATCTTCCGCGGCGCCCGTGCGGTGCCCCTCCGGCACGAACACGCGCACGCTGTCGTCGGTGAACGACGAGCCGCCGTAGGGGTAGGGTGCGGCCGGCATCGACACCGTGACGCCGGCGCCGCACGGGACGCCGCCCGGCAGGGTCACGTCCTGCCAGGCGCCGCTCCCGAGGCCGGGATCGCCCGCCACGGCGAACACCGGCACGGCGAGGCTCTCGCCGTCGGCGGCCTCCAGGTGCAGCGTCGCCTCGGCGATGTGCTCGCTCGCGGCACCCGCGAAGACGATGGTGACGGGCGCACTCTGCCCCGCGGCGAGGGCGTCGGGGAGCGCGCCCGCGAGGTCGAGCTCGGCGCTGCCCGTGAGCGACCAGGTGAGGCCCGCGACGTCGAGGCTCCCGTCGTTCACGACCGCGAAGCTCGCCTCGCTGCCGCCGGCGCCGGCGAGCACGTAGGGCAGATCGACGACGCTCGGGAGCACGAGGTGCGCGGCGGCCGGCCCGCCCCCACCGCCCGCGCCGCCGGGGCCCGTCGTCGTGCCCGCACCCGCGCCGCCGGTGCCTGCCGCGGCTCCCGAGCCGTCGGGGCCGAGCGCGTCCTCGGTGCCGCACGCCGCGAGCGCGAGCGCCAGCGCGCCCGCGCCGAGCACCGCCCATCCGCATCGAGCTCGCGGGCCCATGGCTCCCGAGGCTATCAGGTCGGGCGCGTCGTGGTGGTGCCGAACGGGCGCCGACGTGCCGCGGCTCGGCTACCCTCGCCGGGTGACCCCGCGAGCCGATGCGCCTCCGTCCGCCCGGCGCTTCGAGCGCCTCCGTGCGGTGCTGTCGCTCGCGGGGTCCGAGGTGGGGAGCGCGCCCCGCGGGCGGCGCGCGTGGCTCGTGGGCGCGGTCGCGCTCGCGGCGCTCGGGCTCGATCTCGTGCTCCACGCCGAGCCGTGGCACCTGCGGCTCTTGCCGGCCGCGGCGTCGTTCGCGCTCACGGCGAGCCTCGTGCGCGACCGCCGCGTGCTCGGGCTCGGCCTCGGGCCGCGACCGGGGCTGCGCTACTGGCTCGCGGGGACGCTCGCCATCGGCGGCGTGGTGGCGGCCGCCCTCGCGCTCGTGGCGCTCGCCGTGCTCCTCGTCTCGGGCCCCGAGGGGCTGCGCCTGCCGCCGCACGTCACGCCGGAGTGGCTCCGCTCGCGCCTCGGCCTCTCGCTCGTCGAGGCACCGCTCTTCGAGGAGGCGATCTACCGGCTCGCCCCGTGCGCCGCGCTCGTCGCCAGCCTCGGGCGCCCGGCCGCGGTGGCGGTCAGCGGCGGGACCTTCGCCGCGCTCCACTTCCTCTACGGCAACCCCTCGGCCGACAACTTCGTGGCGGGCTTCCTCTTCGCGTGGGCGTTCCTGCGTAGCGAGACCATCATCGTGCCGGTGGCCCTGCACGCGCTCGGCAACGCGTGCGCCCTGCTCCTCACCTGGCTCGCGTGGCTCGCGGGCCTCGGGAGCTGAGCCGCCCGCGCGGGCCGGGCGCGGCCTCGGTCACGAGCCGCCGGCCGAGGCGCTCACGCTGGCGCTCGCCTTGACGCTGACGCTGACCGAGGCCGAGGCCGAGGCCGCCATCGAGGTGGCGGCGCCGATGCAGCCGAGTGCCTCGAGGCCCGCGTCCGCGACGACGCCCGCGAGGTCGGCGCCGGCATCGACGACCGACTCGGCGGCGAGGGCGGCGCGCTTGCCGATGCCGAGCTGCACCTTGACGATCCCCGGCAGCTTGGCGCGCAGGGCGAGCGCGAGCTTCTTCAGATCGGCGCTCGCTTCGCCCTTGGCGTCGACGAACACCTGCGGCGGCTCGCAGCGCGCGAGGCCCGCGGTCTTGGCCGTGCACTCGGCGTGACAGGACGCGTCGACCTTGGGCGGCTTGAACTCGCCCGTGCACTGCGGCGCCGTGAACGCGACGGTGCACGACCCGGTGCAGGTCCCGCCGCACTTCGCGCTGCCGGCGAGCTTGCACTCGCCCTGGCAGCGACCCTCGCAGCGGCCGTCGCAGCTGCCGCTCACGTTCTTGCCGTTGCAGGTGCCGTTGCACTGCCCCTGGCACTCGCCCTCGCACGCCACGCCACCCTGGGCGCTGCAGCTGCCGCTGCACTCGCCGTTGCACTGGCCGGCGAGCTCGCCGCCCTTGCAGCTCGCCTCGAGCTTGCCCGGCTCGACCACGGCGCCGCAGCCCGCGAGGCACTGGGTCATCGCCTCGATGTTCGCGTAGCAGCGGGGTGGCGCGACCGAGAGCTCGAGCTCGCCCCCCGCCTTCAGGATACCCTCGATGCGGTCCGCGACCTTCGAGCAGGCCTTGTCGGCTCCGTCTCCGCCGCCGGCCTCGGCCTTCAGGTCCGCCGCGGAGAGCCCGATGGCGACGCCGAGCTCCGTGCACGACTGGATGAGGCCGGCCTCGATCTCGACGGACAGCTCCTGCATGCGGTGCGCCGCTCCGAGAAAGGCGACGACCTTGCCTTTCACCTGGGCGCCGCCGGAGACGTTCACGGCCGCGTAGTTGCCGCTCTCGAGCGCCTTGCACTCGCCGCCGGGCAGCTTGCCGAGCAGCCCGCAGCCGAGCACCGGCGTCGAGAGGAGGAGCGCCACGGATGCCACGCGCACTTGGGTTGCAGCCATGGGCCGAGGCTACACCGATCCGGGCACGGGCACCCAGCCATCGCGACCGACCCGGGACGCCCCGGAAGCGCTACCATCGCTCCATGTCGAGACGAGCATGCGGGGTCCTCGGTGTCGTCCTCTGCGCCGGCGTGGGCGTGGGTGTCGGCGCGTGCGAGAGCGGCGGCGACGACGGGCCGGGGGCGGGCGGCAGCGGTGCGACGACGACGACGACGACGACCGGAACCGCGGGGGCCGGCGGCACGACGACATCGAGCCAGGGTGGCGCCGGCGGGGCAGGAGGCGCGACCACGTCGAGCGGAGGGGGCGGCGCGGCCAACACGGGTGGGGGCGGCGCCGCGGCGGGCGAGACGGTGGCCTGCGACGCGCTCCAGTGTGCGGTGCCGGGCACGGAGTGCTGCCAGCACTACAACCAGCCGGCCGAGTGCATCGTGCCCGGCGGCACCTGCACCTACGGCGTGCCGCTCGCGTGCGACGGGCCCGAGGACTGCGGTCCCGCGGAGGTCTGCTGCGCCACCGTCGTCACGCAGGGGCCGGCGAACGCCTACCAGTTCGTGAGCTGCTCGGCGACGTGCACCGGCAACGATCACCGCGTGGTGTGCGGGGCGTCCGGCGTCTGCCCCGGCAATCTGAGCTGCGTGACGAGCGACATGCTCCCGCCGTATCTCGACTGCCAGTAGCCTCCGGGCGCCACTACCCGACGCTCGCCGAGTGCTTCAAGTACGCCGCCTACGACGCGCTCGGACGCTTCGCACGCTGAGGCGCGCCCCGACGCGGCCGCTACTTGCCGAAGCCGCGGATGATCTTCACGAGCCCGTCGAGCACCTCGGGCTTGGCCTCGAGGTCCGGGGCCGACGGCATCGCGGGGCTCTTCTGCACGGCGGCGCCGCCGTAGAGGATCGTCTTCTTGATCTCTTCATCGGTGACCTGCTTCTGCCACTCGCCGTCGGAGTAGTTGCGGGGCTTCGGCGTGAGGGTGGCGGCGCCCGGGCCGTCGCCCTTGCCGCTCTCGCCGTGGCACGGAACGCAGCGGTCCTTGAAGATCTTCTTGGCCTCCGCGGTGCCGTCCTTGCCCGTGGCGGTGCCCGAAGGCTTGCTCGAGTCGCCGCAGGCCGTCAGGCCGAGCAGGAGCGCTGCCGCCGCGAGGCCGAGTCCGGTCGTGAGAGTGCGCATGGTCGATCTCCTTTGCGGGTCTTGGTAGTCGAGGTTCGCGCCCGATGCACTGACGCACGTCAGGACGAGATGGTTCTCGGGAGCGGCCCGCCGACTTCTTTCGCGCTTCCCTTCGCGCCACCGCTCTGGGAAGTTCCACGCGGGAGCGGCGGGAGCTCCGGATCCATGCAGCATCGCGCGCTCGTCCTCGTCTCCTGCCTGGCTCTCTTCGGCCCCGTTGCCGCGTGCGGCGACGACACGACCGAGGCCGAGCCGCCGCCGCGGGTGCCCTGCGAGCCCGGCCCGGCGACGCTCGCACCCGCGCCCGTGGCGCTCGCGCTCGCGGACTCGTGCGGCGACCGGGTCGCGCTCCTGCCGCGGGTGCGCGTGGGGGGCGTGTGGCACGGCGCGGGCGAGGACGGGCCCTGCGCGCTCGCCGCGGACGCCGTGAGCTGCCCGGCGGGCTCGGTGGGGCAGGTGCGGGTGCGCCTCCTCGGCTCGGTCGCCACGGTGGAGCTCGAGGCCGCGCTCGCCGCCGACGTCGAGGCGCTCGGCCTCACGGGCGCGCTCGAGCTCGAGGGGGCGACCGGCTGGCTCTCGAACGGATTTCAGTCGTGGTCGCAGAGCGGGGTCGTCGCGCTCGGCGAGCCCGTGAGCGACGCCGAGGTCGCGCAGGCGCTCGCGGCGCGCGGCGACGACGAGGTGCTGCGCGAGGGCCACGAGCTGTCGTGGCAGTACACCTTCGTCGGCGCTGCGCTCCCGGACGGCGCGCCCGGCGCGACCTTCTTCGCCGGCGCGACGTCGGCGGCCCGGTGGAAGCCGTGGGCGCGCGCCTACCGCGGGGCAGGCCTCGTGGTCGAGCTCACGAGTGGGGGCGCGGGCGAGCACGTGCCCGTCGCCGCGGGGCAGATCCTGGCGGGCGAGCCCTTCTTGCTCGCGCTCGGCGACGGTCTCGAGATGGCGTTTGCCGGCTGGGCCGACGCGCTCGCGACGCGGCGCGCGACGAGCGCTCCGCCGGCGGAGGCCGGCTGGAACTCCTGGTACGAGCTCTGGGACGGCGTCGACGAGACCGGCGTGCGCGCGAACGCGGCGCTCGCGCGCGCGCTCCTCGAGCCGCGCTTGGCGCCGGGCACGCCGCTCCGCATCGTGGTCGACGACGGCTGGGAGGCGGCGTGGGGCGACTGGACGCCCAATGCGAAGTTCCCGTCCGGGCTCGACGGGCTCGCGGCCGATCTCGCGGCGGACGGCTTCGAGCTCGGCGTGTGGCTCGCGCCCCTGCTCGCGGGGGCGCAGAGCCAGGTGTACGCGGCGCACCCGGACTGGTTCCTCCCCGACGCGACCTACAAGCACCCGAAGCACGGCACGATGCACGTGCTCGACGTCACGAACGTCGATGCGGCGGCGCACCTGTCGAGCGTCATCGGCACGATCGTCGGCTGGGGCTACGGCCTGCTCAAGATCGATTTTCTGTTCGCCGGCGCCTTCGAGGGCACGCGGGCCGAGCCGGTGACCGGCATGCAGGCGTACGCGCGCGCGCTCGAGCTCGTCCGTGCCGCGGCCGGCGAGAGCACCATCCTGCTCGCGGTCGGGGCGCCCGGCGTCGCGAGCTTCCCGCACGTCGACGCGTGGCGCGTGGGGGCGGACATCGCCTTCGAGAACACGGGGGCGGCGTGGCCGTTCCTGCCGAGCCAGGCGCGCAGCATCGCGGCGCACTGGGCGCTCTGCCGCGCGACGCTGTGCGACGCCGACCCCGTGCTCCTGCGGACCCTGCCGCGCGAGGAGGTCGAGACGGGCGGCCACATCGTGGCGCTCGGTGGCGGGGCCCTGTTCCTGTCGGACGATCTGCGCGTCCTGCCCGCCGAGCGGACGACGTGGGGGCTCGACGACGAGCGCATCGGGCGCGCCCTCGGCGGCGCGCCGTCCACGCCCCTCGATCCGTTCCCGGCCGTGCCGCCCCCGACCCTGACCAACGTGGTCGTCGACATCGTCACGCAGAAGACGACCCAGCTCGTGCCCACGCGCTGGCGTGCTCCGTCGGGCGCAGGCTTCGCGCTCAACGTGAGCGACGCGCCCATCGTCGTCGGCGGCGTCGACGTGCCCGCGCACGCCGTGCGGCCGTTGCCCTGAGGCGAAGGCGCGGTCGCGCGCGCCTCAGCGCCGGGCGCGCGGCTTGTCGGGCGGAGGCGGTGCGGGCTCCTTCGGGCGGCGGCGCGCGGCGCGCCGCGCCTCGATGCGCGCCTCGATCTCGAGGTTTGTCTCGAGGTCGGCCACGAGCTCGTCGACCGCGTCGCGGGCGAGCGCGTCGATGCGCTCGCCGAGCCGCTCGCGCAGCCGGGTGCGGAGCGCGTCGCGCAGGAGGTCCTCGAAGGCCGGACGCACGAGCGCCGCGGCGCGCGACGCGAGCACCTGCGAGATCTCGAGATCGAGAAAGGCGGTACCCTCGGGGCCACCGCCGCCGTGCCCGCCGTGACCGTGCGCGCCGTCGGGATGGCCGTCGTGCCGACCGCAGCAGCCCGGTCCACCGCCCGGGCCGTGTCCGTGTCCGTGTCCGTGTCCGTGTCCGCATCCACATCCGTGCCCGTGGCAGTGGCCGTGCCCGTCGCGCCCTTCGAAGTCACCCATGTCGCTCGCCTCCGAGCCGAGCGTACTCCAGCCGCGCCCCCTGCTACGATCCGATCATGACCGCGCCCGCCCGGCTCCCGCGCCCCGCGACCGTCGAGGACCTCTTCGCCATCCCCGAAGACGAGCGGCGCCACGAGCTCATCGAGGCCGTGCTCGTCGAGAAGGGCGCCGCGTCGGCCGAGCACGGCGCCACGCAGCGCAAGATCTCCGCGACCATCGACCCCTTCGATCGGCGTCCCGGCGGCCGCACGCCCGGCGGCTGGTGGTTCGCGACCGAGGTCGAGATCGTGCTCGACGAGCGCAACGTCGTGCGCCCCGACGTCGTGGGCTGGCGGCGGGAGCGCGTGCCGGAGCGTCCGCGCGGCGCGCGCATCACGACGCGGCCCGACTGGGTCTGCGAAATCCTGTCGACGAACCGCGTCAACGACCTCGTCCGCAAGAAGCGCGTCTACCACCGGCACGAGGTGCCGCACTACTGGATCCTCGACCCCGAGGAGGCCACGCTCACGGTTCACCGCTTCGCGCCCGAGGGGTACGTCGACGTGCTCGCCGCCGAGCGCGGCGACCGCGTGCGGGCGGAGCCGTTCGACGCGATCGAGCTCGACGTGGGCGCGCTGTTCGGCGACGACGAGGCGGAGGCGCCGGACTCCTGAGCGATCGCGTGGGCCACGAGGCGCGGCGGCCGCGCGCGCTCGCCGAGTGCGAGGAGCCCGTCACTGCGAGGCGGGCACTGCGGCGGGCGCGAGGTCGCGCAGCATGGCGCGCGCGGCCTGGGCCTCGCTCCAGGTGCGCAGGCGCGCGCGCCAGGGATCCTCGTCGCGGTCGGTGAGCGCGCGCTCGAGCACGCGTGCCGCCTCTTCCCGCTCACCCGCGCGTCTGAGCGCCTGGGCGAGTGCGAGCGCGTGCCCGAGTCGCGGCGCCTGGCGGTACAGCTCGCGCATCACCTCCACCCCGAGCTCCGCCTCGCCGGCGCCGAAGTGCGCCTCTGCGAGCGCCGGGTAGGCGGCGTAGTCGCGGTACATCGAGCGGGCTTCGACGAGGCGGCCGAGCGCCTCGATGGCGCCGCGGTCGTCGTGGAGCTCGAGCCGGCACAGGCCGAGGCCGTAGCGCGCGGCGACGTCGTCGGGCCGCGCCGCGAGCACCTCGGCGAAGAGGGCGTGCGCCTCCTCGTAGGCCGCCTCGTCGTAGAGCGCCTGCGCGAGCTGCACCTGGTTCGCGACGCACGGCGTGCGCTCGAGCCGGCGCCGCAGCTCGGCCACGCCCAGGCGCGGCGCGAGCCGGGCGCGGAGGCGGTTCACGATCTGCCGGCCGCCGGGATCGCGGAGCTTGACCGCGAAGAAGTACACCCACTCGCCGAAGGGCAGCACCGTGATGACCCACATCCAGCGCCCCTGCGCGTCGCGCCGCACCGCGTCGACCAGCATCCAGAGCTTGAAGACGAGGCTGACGCCGCCGATGACTCGCCACATGTGTGCTCCTCTGCGCTCGACCGCGCCCGGGGGGCCAGCCCCGCGGGTGCCACCGATTCTACGTCGACCCGGCCGGCGCCGAGTTGCGCACTTTGTCGTCGGGTCCGTCGGGGCCGCGCGCGCCGCCGCGCGCTCGCCGTGGCGCCGCGCCGTGCTACGAAGCCGTGCCGTGCGGAAGATCGCCATCGACATCGTCTCGGACGTCGTCTGCCCCTGGTGCCTCATCGGCCTCCGCCGGCTCGAGCTCGCGCTCGCGGATCTGCCGGAGGTCGAGGCCACCGTGACCTTCCGCCCCTTCGAGCTCGATCCGTCGACGCCGCGGGAGGGGGTCGATCTCCGCGAGCGGCTGCAGAAGAAGTACGGCGGCGACCCCGAGGCGATGTTCGCGCGCGTCGAGGCCGCCGCGGCCGAGAGCGGGCTCGCGCTCGACTTCGGCAAGGTGCGCCGCTCGGTCAACACACTCGCCGCCCACACGCTGCTGCGCGCGGCCATCGGCAAGGGCACCCAGCGCGCCCTCGCGCGCGCGCTCTTCGATGCCTACTTCGTCGCGGGGCGCGACGTCGGCGACCCCGAGGTCCTGGCGGAGCTCGCGGCCGACCACGGGTTCGCGCGCGACGAGGCGCTCGCGCGCGTGGCGGACGAGCGCGAGCGCGCCCGGACCCGCGCCGAGTGCGTCGAGGCGCAAGAGAGCGGCGTGCGGGCCGTGCCCTTCTTCGTGTTCGACCAGCGCCTGGCGGTCTCGGGCGCGCAGAGCCCCGAGGTGCTGCGGGCCGCGATCGAGCGCGCGCTCTCCGGGGTCGACTTTCCCGACGGCTGACGGCAGCGGCGGGGGCGTTCGGCGAGGCTCCCGCCTGGGTGCGGGTGTATACGGCGGGCATGACCGCCACCCGCAAGCCCGAGGGCTACATCGGCGACAAGCCGCTCCGCCCCGAGAGCCTGATGTCGAGCTACGGCTACCAGCCGGCGCTCTCCGAGGGCGCGCTGAAGTGCCCGATCTTCCAGACCTCGACCTTCGTGTTCAAGAGCGCCGAGGAAGGCAAGGCCTTCTTCGAGCTCGCCTACGGGCTGCGCGCGCCGCGCGAGGCCGAGAACATCGGGCTCATCTACTCGCGCCTCAACAACCCCGACCTCGAGATCCTCGAGGACCGGCTGAGCCTGTGGGACGAGGCCGAGGCGTGCGCCGTCTTCGAGTCGGGCATGGCCGCCATCGCGACCACGCTCTTCGCGCTGCTCGCGCCGGGCGACGTCGTGCTCTTCTCGGAGCCCCTCTACGGCGGCACCGACTACTTCTTCAAGCACGTCCTCGAGCGCTGGGGCGTGCGCACGGTCGGCTTCCCGGCGGGGGCCTCGCCGGCCGAGATCGACGCCTTGGTCGCGGCGCGCGGCCTCGCCGAGCGGCTGCGCCTCGTGTTCGTCGAGACGCCCGCCAACCCGACGAACACCCTCGTCGACATCGCCGCGTGCGCGGCGCTCGCGCGGCGCCTGTCGACCCCGGAGCGGCGCGTGGTCGTCGCGGTCGACAACACCTTCCTCGGCCCGCTGTGGCAGCACCCGTTGAAGCACGGCGCGGACCTCGTCCTCTACTCGGCGACGAAGTACATCGGCGGCCACTCGGACGTCATCGCGGGCGTCTGCCTCGGGAGCCGCGAGCTCATGGCCGAGGTGCGCACCATGCGCACCTTCCACGGGACGATGTGCGGCCCGTGCACCGGCTGGCTCCTCATGCGCAGCCTCGAGACGCTGAAGCTGCGCATGACCTGTCAGATGAAGAACGCGCGCTACGTGGCCGACTTTCTCGCCGACCACCCCAAGGTCGAGAAGGTGCTCTACCTCGGGCACCTCGCCGAGACGGATCCGCAGCACGCCGTCTACCGGCGGCAGTGCCTGGCGCCGGGCGGGATGGTGAGCTTCCGGCTGGTCGGCGGCGAGGTGGAGGCCTTCGCCTTCCTCAACGCCCTCAAGCTCTTCAAGCTCGCCGTGAGCCTCGGTGGCACCGAGAGCCTCGCCGAGCACCCGGCGAGCATGACCCACTCCGACGTGCCGGCGGCGGAGCGCGAGCGGCTCGGCATCTCCGAGAACCTGGTGCGCCTGTCCATCGGGGTCGAGCACCCCGAGGACCTCAACGCCGATCTCGCGCAGGCGCTCGCGGCCGTCTGAGGCGCTCACGGGCCCACGCATCGTCCACGCGGCGCTGCGCGCCGTGGGCGAAGCTACTGGCCGGCCCGGGCGGTCGCCCTCGCTGCGAGCCGGAGTGTCATCGAGCGCTCGTCGAGCGCGTAGACATCGAGCCTGGGCTCGAGGTAGGCGGGGGACTCGAGCCACAGGATCGCCGGATCCGTCCAGGCGACGAGCGGCACGGGCGGTCGCTCGTCCTGCCCCTCGCTCGGGCCGAGGAAGCAGCCCTCGACCGGCTCGGTCACACGGACGCCCTGGGCGTCGAGCTTCAAGATCCAGTAGGCGTAGGTGCCGCACTCGGGGGAGCCCCAGGTCCCCGACGTGAACAGGGCGAAGGCGCGGTCCTCGAACGACGCGTGGGAGACGAGGGCGATGTGGCCGCCCTTGCCGAAGATGTCCCGGTGGCGCGGCGTCGCGGGCCCGAGCCCACGCAGCTCGCGGTGGGCTTGGCTGCAGAGCCCCGAGGTCACGCTGGTGCAGTCGGCGGCGAGCAGGTCCTCGCCGTCGAGCGCGATCGATGCGACGCGCTCCGGTCCGCGCTCGCCGAGTCGACGGAACGAGATCGCGACGGAGCGCGCGGCGACCGCTCCGGTCCCGACGGTGAGCGTGACGGGCTCACGCGGCGCCCACGCGAGCTGCTCGTCGGGCGGGGTTGTCGGCGCGGGCGACGGCGGAGGCACGGGCGGCGCGGTAGGCGCGGCGGCGGGCGCGGGGGGGCTCGGCTCGCACCGGGGGATGGGTGGCGGCACCACCGCGCAGGCTTGGCAGATGCAGAGGCACGCGAAAGACATGGGGCGCACGCTCTTCGACATCGGTTTCGGGGGCGCGAGTGTGACCGTCCGTGCGCCCGAGGTCCGGTCGCGACGCGCGCCCGGCGGCCGAGTGGCCTGCTAGAGCAGCTCCACGCCCACCACGTAGCCGAGACCGAGGTCCTGCGTCGTGCCGCCGCGCTGGCTCGTGGCGAGGGTCGGCACGTAGCTGATGTCCGACAGCCGCTTGCCGCTGGCGCTCCGATACGAGACGAGCACGGGCCCGGCGTAGAGCGCGATCCCCTCGGTGACGCGGTAGCCGCCGACCACGCGCAGCTGACCGAGCACGCTTTGCTTGTCGAACTCCATGCCTTCGTTCGTCGCGCTCGCCGGAAAGCCGACGCGATGCAGCGCGCCGACGTCGTCCGACGCGAAGCGCACCGCGATGAGCTGGCGCCCCGGGCGAGAGAACGTGACCCAGCGCGGCGTCTGGGTGTCGAAGTCGATGGGGGTCGGGCCCCCCGCCACGACCGCGTCGGGATCGCCCGCCGCGAGCTGCCGTTGTCCGTCGATGAACACCTCCGCGGCTCCGACGAAGCGGCCGTAGATCGGCCAGGACCGACCCGCGGCGTCCCGGGGTACGTCGATCCAGCCGCGGAACCAGCCGATGCCCGCCCAACCGGGAATGCTCGTCCCGGGCCTCAGTGCCGAGTCGACCTCGGCCCAGTCACCGTCGTCGAGATCGGCATCGGACCACGCCGGGTCGTCGCCGGCGCGCGCCTTGAAGGACGCGCCGAGCCAGCCCCGCGCCTGCCCGCTCGGCTCCACCCGCGCGCCGCCGCACGCCGCGGCGCTCGCCACGACGAGAGCGAGCACGGCGAGCAAGAGGGCGAGGCGCGCACGCGTCCACCGTCCGCGCCTAGCGGACATCGTAGGCCTGCAGCTTGCGATGCAGCGTCTGCAGCCCGATCTCGAGCACGCGCGCGGCCTGGCTCTTGTTCCGCCCGACGGCGTCGTAGACGGCCAGGATGTGGCGCCGCTCGACCGCGGCGAGGGGCTCGAGCTGCCCGACCTCGACCGGCACGCCGCGCGCTTGGACCGGAGGCGCCGCGCCACCGCGCAGGCGCAGGTGCTCGGGCTCGATCACGCCGCCCTCGGCGAGGTTCGCGGCCGCTTCGAGCACGCCCTTCAGCTCGCGCACGTTGCCGGGCCAGGCGTGCCCGAGCAACGCGAGCTCGGCCCGCTCCGAGAGCGAGGCCTGCGCGTGACCGGCCGCGGCGAGCAGCCGCGCGGCGAGCAGCGGGATGTCCTCGCGGCGGCGCCGCAGCGGCGGCAGCTCGAGGTGGGCGAACTGCAGGCGGTAGAGCAGGTCCTTGCGGAACTTGCGCGTCGCGACGAGCTTCGGCAGATCCTGGTTGGTCGCCGCCACGATGCGCACCTCGGCGCGCTCGGCGCGGGTCTTGCCGACGGGCAGGTACTCGCCCTCCTGCAGGATGCGCAGGAGCTTGCCCTGGCTGTCGAGCGACAGATCGCCGATCTCGTCGAGGAAGAGCGTGCCGTTCTTGGCCCGGGCGAGGTAGCCGGGCCGATCGCGGTCCGCCCCCGTGAAGGCCCCTTTGGCGTGACCGAAGAACTCGGCCTCGAAGAGCGTGGGCGCCACGGCGAGCATGTTGATCGGCAAGAAAGGCCCCGCCGCGCAGGGGCTCGCCCGGTGGATCGCCCGGGCCAGCACCTCCTTGCCGACGCCCGTCTCGCCGGTGATCAGGATCGGAATGCGCGAGCCGGCGTGGAGCTCGGCCTCGCGCAGCACGCGCAGGGTGTGCGGATCGGCGGTGACGAACTCCGCGAACGCCCCGGGGTCGGCGAGCGCCGCAGCGTGCTCCGCAGCACCGCGCAGCTGCAGGGCCTCGAGGAGCCGGCGGCGCTCGAGCGCGCGCTCGAGCGTCTGGCACAGCTCTTCCGGCGTCGTCGGCTTGAGCAGGTAGTCGTAGGCGCCGAGACGGAGCGCGCGGACCACGACGGGGATGCTCTGCTGCGCGGTGACCATGATGCACTCGGTCTCGGGGCTGCGCTCCTTGATGAGCTTCAGGAGCGCGAGGCCGTCGAGCTCCGGCATCGTGACGTCGAGCAGCGCGCAGTCGAAGCGCTTGGCGTCGAGCAGGGCCGGCACCGCGCTCGAGCGGGTCACGGCCGTGACGTCCGAGTAGCCCTCGAGCCGCAGCCCCCGTGACACGCTGTCGACGAAGTCCTGCTCGTCGTCCACCACGAGAATCGCGATCGCCATGGTCCTCGGCCGCGCACCGTCCCACCGGCGCGGGGCCCCAGTCTACCCGGCCGCCCCGAGCGGCACCAAGCGCGCCCGGTGTCGAGTCTGCGGACGGTGGCTACGGCGGCGTGGTCGCGGGTGTGCGCCCTTTCGTCCGCCCCGCGCCTGGGAGAGTGTGCGGCCCCATGCACCCGCCGCCCCGGGCCCCGCGCCGCCTCATCGTGCACGCCGAAGCGCTCGCGTGGCTCGCGGCGCACCCGGCCGAGCCCGGGAGCTCGGTCGTGACGTCGATGCCCGACCTCACGGAGACCCCGGGGCTCGATCTCGCGGCGTGGCGGGCGTGGACCGTCGAGGCGGCGCGCACCGTGCTGCGCTGGGTGCCGGACGACGGCGTCACGGTCTTCTTCCAGAGCGACATCGTCCATCGAGGCGTGTGGATCGACAAGGGCTACCTCGCGTCCCGCGCCGCCGAGGCCGAGGGCGCGTCGCTCGTGTGGCACCGCATCGCCTGCCGCGCGCCCGCCGGCACGGCCACGCAGGGGCGAGCCGGCTACTCGCACCTGCTGTGCTTCTCGCGCCAGGCCCGGGGCGTCCCGGCCCGGCCCGAGGGCGACGTCTTGCCCGACGTCGGTCACAAGCCGTGGAGCAAGGCGATGGGCGTCGAGGCGTGTCTCGCGGTGTGCCGCTACCTCCTTGCCGAGACGCCGACGCGCACCGTGGTCGATCCGTTCTGCGGGCGGGGCACGGTGCTCGCCGTCGCCAACGCGCTCGGGCTCGACGCCATCGGCGTCGACGTCGGCCTCCGCAAGTGCCGCGCGGCGCGACGGCTCGTCGTCGAGACCGCAGGTGAGCCCGAAGCGCAGCGCGGCGCCGACGGTTCACGCGCCTACTCCCAGGGGGCCTTGTCCTTGGTCTGGGAGAAGCGCGGGCGGCGCGCGAGGTAGCTCTTCTCCTTGGCGGTGAAGGCGTCGAGCTCGCGGCGGGCGACGCCCTTCGGCGCGCCGGCGCGCAGGGCCTGCCAGAGCACCGGGTGCACGCGGTGGCGGTGCCACTCCATCGGATCGTCGTGCTTCGGCCGCGGATCGAAGCTCGCGGCGCGCTCGACGCGCTCGACCCGTCTCTTCCCGACATGCTCCTAGTACCTCGGCACAGAGGTCGTGACGGATGTCTCGCCATCGGACCGCGACGTAAGCGCCCGCCCGCGTGTCGGTCCCCGGCGCCAACCACACTGCTGCTGCGAACCGAGTTGGCGTTGACGTTGACCTTGACCTTGACGTTGACGTGGTCGTGGACGTTGACGGCGACGTCTACGTGGACTTGGTCGGCCGAACCGTTGACGCGCGTCCTGCCG
>JACRDA010000342.1 GCA_016212965.1 Myxococcales bacterium | reverse complement strand
GGCGGCGGGGCCGCTGCCGCAGGGCAGGCCGCCCGGAGCGCCGGCGCCGCCCCCGCGCGAGCCCATGCCGACCGCGCCGGACGGCAGCCCGCCGGGCGGCAGCATGTCGAGCACGCTGCCCATCGGGACCAGCGTTCCCATCGAGGTGCTCGAGGCGGCGGCGGCCGACGCCGACAACGCCTTCTACCGCGAGATCCAGGGGATCGACGCGGGTGGCGAGCCGCCGCCGACCCCGCAGCTCGTCCCGACGCCGGCGGGGCCGGTGCTCGCGCCTCCCGGAGTCAAGCGCGCGACGCCGTACCAGGGCGGCGGGGTGGGCGGCGCGAAGCGCGCGACGCCGCAGGGCGAGCCGAGCGTCGGGAGCTACCGCTACGTGTCGCGCAGCCCGCGGTCGGGCGTCCCCTCGGGATCCGAGCCGCCGGGCGACGCACGCGTCTCCTTCGGCGCGACCGTGCTCACGGACCGCAGTCTCGACGCCGTGATGCTCGACTTCCTCGCGAAGCACGGCGCCGACGCCCGCGCCCGCTGACCTTCGGTCCGGGGCCGACCGCGGCAGCCGCCGGCTCGCGTTCGATCCGGCACCTCGGGTCCGGTCGCCCGTACTAGGGTTGCGGGCGAGGGAGGTGGCGGCGGTGCGCAAGATCAGTCTCGCGTCGAGGGTGCGGTACCGGTTCGACAACCTCGTGAGCCGCGGCTCGGCCGTGCTCATCGGGATGCTGGCGCTCGGCTCCGTCGTGACCGTCGTGGCCATCGGCCTGGTGGGGTGGCTCGCGGGCGTCGCCCCCGAGGGCGAGCCCCCGCCCGAGGGCGCCGACGGCTTCGCGCACGTCCTGTGGATGGGCCTCATGCGCACGCTCGACTCCGGCACGATGGGCGGCGACCAGGGGGCGCCGCACTTCCTCGTCGTGATGCTCTCCTTCACCATCGCCGGCATCTTCGTCGTCAGCACCTTCATCGGCCTCTTGACGAGCGGCATCGAGGCCAAGATCGAGGAGCTGCGCAAGGGTCGCAGCCTCGTCGTGGAGAACGATCACATCCTCGTGCTCGGCTGGTCGTCGAAGATCGCCACGGTGCTCGACCAGCTCATCGAGGCGAATCAGAGCCACCCCAAGCCGCGCATCGTGATCCTGGCCGAGAAGGACAAGGTCGAGATGGAGGACGAGATCGCCTCGCGCGTGCGCAAGCCCGGGCGCGTGCGCATCATCTGCCGCACCGGCAGCCCCATCGACATCGGGGACCTCGAGATCGTCAACCCGGACGGCGCCCGCGCGATCCTGATCCTGAGCCCCGAGGACGACGACCCCGACTCGGGCGCCATCAAGTCGGTGCTCGCGCTCGTCAACAACCCCGGTCGGACGCGCGAGAAGTACCACATCGTCGCCGAGCTCGAGGGGCGCGAGAACATCGAGGTCGTCAAGATGGTGGCGGGCGACGAGGTCGAGACCCTCGACGCGCACGCGCTCATCGCGCGCATGATGGTGCAGACCTGCCGCCAGTCGGGGCTCAGCGCCGTGTACTCGGACTTGCTCGACTTCGGCGGTGTCGAGATCTACTTCACCTCGAGCCGCGGCCTCGCGGGCAGGACCTTCGGCGACGCTCTACTCGCTTTCGAGACCTCGTCCGTCATCGGCGTGCGCACCGCCGCGGCCCAGATCCTCCTCAACCCGCCGACGGACACGAAGCTCGGCCCGGGCGACGACCTCATCGTCATCGCCGAGGACGACAGCGCCATCCACATGTCCGGCGTCGACGAGCGGGTCGACACCCAGGCCTTTGCGGACGCGGCGCCCCAGCCGCGCAAGCCCGAGCGCACGCTCATCGTCGGCTGGAACGGTCGCGGCTCGCTCATGGTGAACGAGCTCGACCAGTACGTCGCGCCCGGCTCCGAGCTCAAGGTGGTGGCGGATCTCGGCACGGCCGCCGAGGACCTCGCGCGCGACTGCGCCGGCGTGAAGAACCTCTCCATCAGCCACGAGGTGCGCGACACGACCGGGCGCCGCGAGCTCGAGGCCCTCGACGTGCCGTCCTACGATCACGTCATCCTGCTCTGCTACTCGGGGCAGCTCGCACCCCAGAAGGCCGACGCCCGCACGCTCGTGACGCTGCTCCACCTGCGGCGCATCGCCCAGACGTCGGGGGCGCGCTTCAGCATCGTGAGCGAGATGCTCGACGTGCGCAATCGCCAGCTCGCCGAGGCGGGGCGTGCCGACGACTTCATCGTGAGCGACCGGCTCGTGAGCCTGCTCATGGCGCAGGTGGCCGAGTCGAAGGACCTGAACGCCGTCTTCACCGACCTCTTCGACCCGGAGGGCTGCGAGATCTACCTCAAGCCGGCCAAGGAGTACGTGACCCTCGGTACGCCCGTGTCGTTCCGCACCGTCGTCGCGTCCGCGCGGCGCCGCGGCGAGGTCGCGATAGGATGCCGCGTCGCGGCGCGCGCGTCGGCCGCGGCCAACGCCTTCGGCGTGGTGCTCAACCCCGCGAAGGCGTCGCACCTGACCTTCGGGGACGAGGATCGGGTGATCGTGATCGCGGAGAGCTGACGGTCGCGGTCGTCAGGCGAGGTCGAAGACGAGCACCTCGGCCGCGTCGACGCCCTCGAGTCGCACGCTCACCTCGTCGGAGAGCGATGCTCCGTCGCCGGCCGAGAGCGCGTGGGCGTTCACGCGCACCGTGCCGCGGGCGACGTGGACCCAGGCGTGTCGCCCCGGCGCGAGCGCGAGCTCCGCCGTCTGGCCCGCGCCGAACAGCCCGGCGTACAGCGAGGCGTCGGTGTGGACGGTCAGGCTGCCGTCCCGGCCGTCGGGCGAGGCGACGAGGCGCAGGCGCCCGTCGCGCTCGCCCGGCGCGAAGTGCTTCTGCTCGTAGCCGGGCGCGAGGCCACGCTCGCGCGGCACGAGCCAGATCTGCAGGAAGTGCACGACCTCGGTCGGCGACGCGTTGCGCTCGCTGTGCGTGACCCCGGTGCCGGCGCTCATGCGCTGCACGTCGCCCGGGCGGATGACCGAGCCCGTGCCCATCGAGTCCCGGTGCTCGAGGCCGCCCCCGAGGACGTACGACACGATCTCCATGTCGCGGTGCCCGTGGCTGCCGAAGCCCGAGTCGGGCTGCACCCGGTCCTCGTTGAGGACGCGCAGGCCGCGAAAGCCCATGTGGCGCGGGTCGTGGTAGTCCGCGAACGAGAACGTGTGGCGCGAGTCGAGCCAGCCGTGGTCGGCGTGGCCGCGCGCACTTTCGGGGCGCAGGGTGAGCATGGGGCGCGTTCCTCCGCCCTCATGTGAGCATCGCCGGGCGGGTGCGCCACCGCAATCGACCGAGCTCGGCGAGGGTGCGGGTGTGTCAGCGGCCCGGAGCGCGGCGCGGCTGCCGGTTGCCGAGCCAGGCGCCCGCGAGGATGAGGGCGAGCGCGACGCCGGCGCGCGGGCCGAGCTCGCCGCCGGCGAACAGGGCGAGCCAGCCGGTCGACAGGAGCGGCGTCAGGTACGCGAGCGTGCCGATGGCGCGGGGGTCGCCGCGCTTCAAGGCCGCGTCCCACAGGAAGAAGGCCGCCCCCATGGGCCCGAGACCGAGCGGCACGAGCAGCGCGAGCTCGCGCAGGCTCGGGCGGTAGGGCGCCTCGAGCACGAGGTGCGCGCCGAGGGCGAGCAGACCCGACAGAGCGCAGAACCCGCCGACGGCGCCGGTCGGGAAGGGGCGCACCCGGCGCGTGAAGAGCGAGTACGTGGACCACATCAGGGCCGCCGCGAGGCCGAGCAGGTAGCCGAGCAGGTGTCGGCCCGAGCCGTCGGGCGCGCCCTGCCCCGACACGAGGACCACCGTGCCCGCGAGCCCGGCGAGCGCGCCTGCGACGTGCCGCGCCCCGAGGCGCGCGCCCCGCAGCACGAGCGGCGCGAGCAGCACCATGAGGAGCGGCCACAGGTAGTTGACGAGGTTCGCCTCGACCGGCGGGGCGAAGCGCAGCGCCATGAAAAGGCAGAAGTGGTAGCCGAAGAGCCCGTAGCAGCCGAGCAGCAGCGTCGGCCACGGCACGCGCCACTCGCGCCAGCGCGGCACGCCGACGAGCGAGCCGATGCACAGGCTGCACCCCACGAGCAAGAGGGGTGGCACGCGGCCGAGCTCCACCGAGAGCGCCGCCAGGCTGCTCCACAGGCCGATGGCCGCGAGGGCGAGGCCCGTGGCGCCGCGGCGCGGCGTCGGGCCACTGCCGGTCGCGCCCGGCTCGAGCTCGGCGCTCGTCACGACGCCGTGCGGCCTACCCGCGGCGACGCGGCCCGCGCGCCGGCCCCGTCGGGCGGCGCGGACCTGCGCCCCGGCGCGTGGCCGGTTTCTTCGGGGGTGGGGGCGGCGGGGCCTCGTGCGCGAGCTCGAGCACGGCGGCGCCCCGCGTGTAGCGCGCCGCCGCGTACGCGAAGCCCTCGCTCGCCGCGAAGCCGGGCAGATCGCCGCGGTGCTCGTCCATGTACGCGCTGAAGCGCTGCCACAGCGCGCGTGTCTCCTCGGCCGGGAGCTCCACCCCCGCCGCCGTGGCGCGGAGCGCGCCCGGCGCGTCGAACGCGGGCTCGCCCGCGGGCGAGCCCGCCGGAGGTCGCCGGGCGCTCACAGCTCGGGGGGCTTGGCGCTCGAGGGCGGCTTCGGCTTCTCGGGCGTGCCCTTCTGCTTGTTGTGGGAGTCCCAGTCGCCGCCGCCGACGTCCTCGGCCGAGGCGTTGCCGATCGAGCCGATGTCGGGCTTCACGTTGCGCTGCTTGATGGCGTCCCAGGTGGTGCCGACCTCGTCGTCGTTCTTGCCGACCTCGCCCTTGAAGGTGTCGTCGATGTTGTCGCCGGGCGGCCGCGTGTAGACGAAGTAGCCCTTGCCGCGCTTCTCCGACGTCGCCGTGACGAGCCCGTACGGGATCTCGCGCCAGTCGAACTTGAGCAGGTTGCCGTTCGCCGAGCCGTGGAGCTCGCCCCAGCGGTCCTTCACGGGTCGGTTCCAGCGCCCGGTCACCGCGCTGCCCTCCTGCACGAGGTGTAGCTCGCCGAAGAGGGGGCTGTAGTAGACGCCGGTCCAGCTCGCGCCGTCCGGCATCGGGCCGGGCTTCACGTCGGCGATCCTCGCCGCGACGTCGTCCTTCTTGCAGCCCGCCACGCCCGCGGCGGCGCCGGCGAGGGGCAGCGCGACGAGCAGCGACAGCGACAGGCTTCGGGCCAGGGATCGGAGCTTCATGCGCGGAGCCTAACACAGCGTCCCGCAGGGTGCGGAGGGTGGGCTCGCTCCCGACGGCGCCCCGGGGCCTGCCCGCTGGAAGCGGCGCCGACGCGGTGGTACCCCTCGGGGCGCCATGACTGCCACGACCGGCCTTTCGTTCGACGAGCCCCCGATCTTCGAGCGCGGTGCCCCCGGCCGCACGGGCGCCTCGCTCGCGCCCCTCGACGTGCCGCGCGTGGACCCGGCCGGGCACTTCGGCCCGCTCGCGCGCCGCACGCCAGCGGGCCTGCCCGAGGTGAGCGAGCCCGAGGCCTTCCGGCACTTTGTGCGCCTGTCGCAGTGGAACTTCTGCATCGACTCGCAGCTCTACCCGCTCGGGTCGTGCACCATGAAGTACAACCCGAAGATCAACGAGTGGGCCGCGCGCCTACCGGCCTTCGCCAACCTCCACCCGCTCATGCCCGACGAGCTCGCCCAGGGCTCGCTCGAGGTGATGCACCGCCTCGGTCGCGCGCTCGCGGTGGTGACCGGCATGGACGGCTCCTCGCTCCAACCGGCGGCCGGCGCCCAGGGCGAGCTCACGGGCCTGCTCATGATCCGCGCCTGCCAGCGGGCCGACGGGCGCGCGCCGCGCAAGGTGCTCGTGCCCGAGAGCGCCCACGGCACGAACCCGGCGAGCTGCACGCTCGCGGGCCTCGAGGCGGTCAGCATCCCGCGCTCCGCCGACGGGCTCTTGCACCCCGAGCAGGTCGCGCGGGCCATCGCCGAGGTCGGCGCGGGCGAGCTCTGCGGCCTCATGATCACGAACCCGAACACGCTCGGCCTGTTCGAGACCCACCTGCCGGCCGTCACCGAGCTCGTGCACGAGGCCGGCGGGCTCGTGTACGGCGACGGCGCCAACACGAACGCCATCATGGGGCGCGTGCGGCCCGGCGACCTCGGCATCGACGTCCTGCACCTCAACCTGCACAAGACCTTCACGACGCCGCACGGCGGCGGCTGCCCCGGCTCGGGCCCGGTGCTCTTCAAGGCGCGGCTCGCGCCCTTCCAGCCGTCGCCGGTCGTCGTCGACACGGGCTCGGGCCTGCGCCTCGAGCGCGATCGGCCCCAGTCGATCGGCCGCGTGCGCGCCTTCCAGGGCAACTTCGGCATGTTCATCCGCGCCTACGCCTACGTGTGCGAGATGGGCGGCGAGGGGCTCGCCCTGGCGACGTCGCTCGCCGTGCTCAACGCCCGCTACCTGTGGTCGCAGCTGCGCGGCGACTTCGAGGTGGCGAGCAGCCTGCCCTGCATGCACGAGGTCGTGCTGAGCGACGAGCGCGTGCAGGCCGAGACGGGCGTCAAGACGCTCGACATCGCCAAGCGCCTGCTCGACTACGGCTTTCACGCGCCGACCGTGTACTTCCCGCTGGTCGTGCACGGGGCGCTCATGATCGAGCCGACCGAGAGCGAGACGAAGCAGACCCTCGACGAGTTCGTGGCCGCTCTCCGCTCCATCCTGAAGGAGGCGCACGCCGAGCCCGAGCTCGTCAAGACGGCGCCCCACAAGACGCGCGTCGGGCGCCTGGACGAGGCGCGGGCCGCCCGCAAGCCGCGGCTGCGCTGGACCCGGGAAACCTGAGGCCGGGGGTTCGTCCCCGACCGCCCCGCACGGCGCCGCTTTACACGCAACCCTGCGGCTTGATACAGAAAAGGTGTCAATCTGCGGCCGGGTCGCTCCGGCCTTCTCTCCGGCGGTCGTGCCGCACGGAGGAAGTCGTGCGACCCGCGCCGATGGCGCCAAATTCGCACAAGGGCCGCCACCTTCATACAATGGCCCGGCGGCTGGAGCGCCGCCCCCGCAGGAACCCCTCCCAGTGCCCGCCAAGATCGTCAGCTCCGGCGAGATCGAAACGATCTGCGACGCGTCCGGCTTGACCTCGGGCGGCACGGCGAAGCTCGTCTTCCGCGCGTTCGACGACGCCTCGCCTCCGTTCACCATCAAGGTGCGCGCCCCGGGCGGCAAGGTCATCCTCGACCGCGTCGTGCGTGAGCTGCCGACCGGCCGGCCGCAGAGCGCGCCGCCCGTGACCTTCGCGGTGGCGGCCGCGGGGCAGTACCGCATCGAGATTACGCAGCTCTACGGCGGCGCCTCGGGCCAGGCGACGCTCGACGTGAGCTGACGACCTGGCTAGACCGCTCTCCGGTGGTCGAAGAGCCGAGCCAGCGCGCGCCCCGGACGCCCGACGGCTCCGCGGTGAGCTCCGCCCGCGGCGGCCGCGCCGGCCGCGCCGGCCCTGACGGAGCGGGCGACGCCCTGCCGCCAGCCGTGCTCCGCCACCGGCTGGTGTCGCCGGCCCTCTTCGCCTCGGTCGTCGTCGTCGCCACCTCGGGGCTCGTCTACGAGCTCATCGCGGGCACGGTCGGCAGCTACGTGCTCGGCGACTCGGTGCTGCAGTTCTCGTCGGTCATCGGCGTCTACCTGTTCGCGATGGGCGTGGGCTCGTACCTGTCGCGCTTCGTGACGGGGCGGCTGCTCGAGCGCTTCATCGCCATCGAGCTCGGCATCGCGCTCGTGGGCGGTGCCTCGGCGCCGCTCCTGTTCGGGGTCTACACGGCGCTCGGGGCCTTCCGCGCCGCGCTCTACCTCGTCGTGTTCGTGGTCGGTGCCCTCGTCGGGCTCGAGATCCCGCTCCTCATCCGGCTGCTCGAGTTCCGGCTGTCCTTGAAGGACCTCGTCGCGCGCGTGCTGTCGCTCGACTACATCGGCGCGCTCATCGCGAGCCTCTTGTTCCCGCTCGTGTTCGTGCCGCGCCTCGGTCTGCAGCGCACGAGTCTGCTCTTCGGCATCCTCAACGCCGGGGTCGCGTTCCTCGGCACCTTCCTCTTGCCGGTCGAGCGCGTGAAGCGGCTCGCGCTCCGCGCGCAGTGCCTGGTCGTCGCCGGGGCGCTCGCCGTCGGCATGGTGCTCGTGGACCGGGCGCTCGGCGCCACCGAGGCCGCCTACTTCGGCGCGCCCGTCGTCTACGCCGAGCAGTCGCCCTACCAGCGCATCGTGCTCACGCGCAGCACCTCGACGACGCGCCTGTTCCTGAACGGCAACCTGCAGTTCAGCTCCGACGACGAGCACCGCTACCACGAGGTGCTGGTGCACCCGGCCGTCGCGGCGCTCGGACGCGACCCGCGGACGGCGCTCGTGCTCGGTGGCGGCGACGGCCTCGCCGTGCGCGAGCTGCTCCGCTACCCCGCCATCGAGCGCATCGTGCTCGTCGACCTCGACGGCGCCGTCACGCGCCTGTTCAGCACGCTACCGCTCGCGGTCGAGCTCAACCGCGGCGCCCTGTCCGACCCGCGCGTCGAGATCCTCACCGAGGACGCCTACGGTTACGTCGAGCGCGCGGCCGAGGCCTTCGACCTCGCGGTCGTCGACTTTCCCGACCCGGCGAATTACGCGGTCGGCAAGCTCTACACCGCGAGCTTCTACGAGCGCCTGCGCGAGCGGGTCGGCATGCGCGGCGTCGCCGTCGTGCAGGCGACCTCGCCCTACTTCGCGCGCGAGAGCTTCTGGAGCATCGTCACGACCCTCGAGGCGGCCGGCTGGACGGCGCGGCCGCTGCACGCCTACGTGCCGAGCTTCGGCGAGTGGGGCTACGTGCTCTGCGGCGCCGAGGGCCTGCCCGAGCCCGAGCACCTGCGCGTCCTCGGCCTGCGCTTTCTCGAGGACGCGCGCCTGCCGGAGCTCTTCGACTTCCCGCGCGACATGGCGCGCGTGCCGGCGCCCGTGAACCGCCTGAGCGACCAGCGCCTGGTGCCGATCTACGCCGGCGAGTGGACGGAGTGGCCGCGGTGAGCCACGTCTCGCGTCGCGCCCTGCTCTCCTCCATCGGCGCCGCGTTCCTCGCCCACCAGCTCGTGCCGGAGAAGAAGCCCTTCGGCGGGCGGCTGCTCGGCGCGAGCCACACGCGGGGCCACCTGCTGCGCGGCGCCGCGCTGCCGGCGCCGACGGCGCCGCCCGAGCAGACGGACGTCGTCATCGTCGGCGCGGGCGCGAGCGGGCTCGGCGCCGCCTACCGCCTGCGCGCGAGCGGGCTCGCGCTCACCGTGCTCGAGCTCGAGGACTTCGTCGGCGGCACGAGCGCGTGGGGTGACGACGGCGTCGTGTCCCACCCCTGGGGCGCGCACTACCTGCCGGCCCCGGGCCCCGAGGCGCGCGCGGTGCTGCGCGTGCTGTCCGATCTCGGCGTGGTGACCGGCTGGGACGCCGCCGGGCTGCCGCGCTTCGACGAGGAGCGGCTGTGCCACGCACCCGAGGAGCGGCTCTTCTACCGGGGTCGCTGGCACGAGGGGCTCACGCCGACGGCGGCCCTCGAGCCTGCGGAGCGCGCCGAGCTCGCGCGCTTCGAGGCCGCCGAGTCCGAGCTCGAGGAGGCGGTCGGCCGCGACGGGCGGCCGGTGTTCCAGATCCCCGTCGAGCGCTCGTCGCGCGATCCGCGCTGGCTCGAGCTCGACCGCATCAGCATGGCGGACTGGCTCCTGCGCGAGGGCTATCGCACGCCTTTTCTGCGCTGGTACGTCGACTACGCGACGCGCGACGACTTCGGCGGCCACGCCGAGGACGTGTCGGCCTGGGCGGGCCTGCACTACTTCGCGGCGCGGAAGCCGCGCACCGAGCAGCTCGCGGGCAGCCACTACCTCGTCTGGCCCGAGGGCAACGGCTGGCTCCTGCGCCGCATGCTCGAGCGGACGCCGCTCCGCGCCGTGACGGGCGCCGTCGCGCTCGGCGTCGAGCCGACGGCGCGCGGGGTCGAGGTGCGCTACTTCGACGCCGTGCGCGGCGAGACCCGCCGGCTCGCGGCGCGTGCCGCCGTCCTCGCCGTCCCGGCCTTCGTGGCGCGCCGCCTCTGTCCGCCCACGGACGCGGCGCGCCTGCCACTGCGTGCGGCCTCGCCCTGGGTCGTGTGCAACCTGCACCTCCGCCGCGATCGCGGCGCGAACCCGAGCTGGGACTCGGTGCTCTACGACGCCGCGGGCCTCGGCTACGTGGACGCGCGCCACCAGCTCTTCGACGTCGCGCCGCGCACGGTGCTCACCTACTTCCGCGCCTACGGGGGCTCGAACGTGGAGCGCGCGCGGCGCGAGCTCGTCGGCAAGACCTGGCACGCCCTCGTCGGCGAGATGCTGCTCGATCTGCGGCCGGCGCACCCCGACCTCGCGGCCGACATCGAGCGCGTCGACGCGATGGTCTGGGGCCACGCGATGCCGCGCCCGCGCCCGGGCTTCCTCGGCCCGAAGCCCTTCGCCGTCCCCGCCGAGCTCGGCGCGCGGATCTTCTGGGCGCACGTCGATCAGAGCGGCATGGCGCTCTTCGAGGAGGCGCTGCAGCACGGCGTGCGCGCCGCCGAGCTCCTGGCCGACGCGATCGGCGCGCGGCGGGAGGCGAGCTGGCTCTGAGCGGAGTCGGCGTTCGCCTCCGCACCCAGCCCCCCCTGACCCGTCCTCGCCCCCTCAGCGGCGCGCTGCGAGCCGGCCGAGGGCCGAATGCGCGTCGCGCCCGAGGGCTGCAGTCGCGTCGTAGCGGCGCTCCGCCTCGCGGCGGCTCGCGATGGCGGCGTCGATCCGGGCCGCGACGTCGGCGCGGAGGGCTGCCTCGGACGGAGCGGGAGGCGCGGCGGCGATGGCGCGCACGACCTCGTGCGCTGTTTCGACCCCGATTCGTACATGGCCCTCTTCGTGCGCGCGAAGCTCGAGCAGGACCTCCTGCCACAAGGTCACGAGCTCGGCAGGCGCGCCCAGAGGAGCGTCCCAGTGTGGCAAGGTCACGGTCGCATCGCACGCGACCCGGACGTCCTCGGGCCGAAAGGCCCCACGACCCTCGCGCGCCTGGTAGGACCAGCGCACCTGCCAGCGCGTGTAGGCCGCGCAGCCACGGCCCATGCGGTCCTCGATGGGTGGGCCGAGCAGCTCGATACAGCGCCGCAAGGTCGGGGCGTCGCTTCCCACGACGCGGTACGAGCGCTCGCGGATCCGCGTCGTCACGTCCCCGCGCCCCTCCGTCGCGCGGTCGCCGAGCTCGGCCTCAGCGCGGAGATCCATGGCCCGCGCCCCCGCCGTGCGTGCGCAGGTGCAGGAGGAACTCGCGCACGAGCCCGTCGTAGCGCACGCGCTCGCCGGGGGAGGCAGCGAGGCGCCCCGCCCACGCCGCGTCGAGCCGCGCGAGCGCGGCCTCGTCTGCGACCCGGTAGCGGAACAGGATCTCCTGCCTGCGGGTTGGTGCCGCCGAGAGCTCGGCACACAGGGAGGCGTATTGCTCGAGGGTGAGCGGCACGAGCGACGAGGGCGGCAGCGGGGCCGTCGGCACCACGGAGCTCGGCGCGACGAAGGGGGTGCTCGGCGCGCGCAGGTCGAGATCGCCGAGTCGCACGGCGACGGTCGAGCCGACGTCGGTCGACAGGGGCGAGACCTCGAACGACCGGGCCGATCTTGGCGGTGGCGCGTCGGCGCGCGGCTCGAAGGGCAGGTCAGGTCGCCCGAGGTCGAGGTCCTCGAGGCGCACGGCCGTCGTCATGTTCACGTCTGCGGCGTCCGCGGGCCGAACGGCCTGCTGCGGCGACCGAGCTCGCAGCTCGGCCAGGAACGCCTCCGGGGGAGCTGCGTCCTCCGAGAAGGCGAGCGGAAGCACGGGCCCGAGGCCGCGGAGCTCCGTCGACGTCTCGTCGATGGACGGGGATCGTGCGGGCACTCGCGATGCCATCGGCCGCGGTGGTGCCACCGCCTCTGCGCCGTGGGTCGGCGCGATCGGCTCTGGTGGCGCGTCCTCGAGCGCGGGCAGCCCCTCTGTGGCGATCCGCTCGCGCTCGACACGAAACGCCCGTGCGAAGGCGATGGCGCGGTCGTGGCGCCCGCTGGCGACGTCGGCCTCGAGGCAGTCGTTCCAGTGCTTCTGGAGCCCGTCCCAGCCCGCGACATCGAGCCCCCGGCCCGCGAGGAGGCGCTGCGTGGCGCCGGGCTCGGCGCCCTGCTCGGTCTGAGCACGCAAGAGCGCTGTCGTACGGGCAAACTCCTCGAGCGTCACCTGAGGTCGGGCCGTCGTCATCTCCAGGTGCTCTCCTATCACGGGCCGGCCGCCGGCGAACAGGGCCTAGCGTCGGCCGGCGCGCCGGGAGGCTCAGGCGGTTATGGCCATGGTGACATGCACCTCGGCATGGTGGTATCCATGAGGTCCGTGACGTCCGTGACCCCCCGCCACTTCGACCTCGTGCTCGGTGAGCTCGAGCCCGATGCGCTCGCCGTGGCGCGCTTCTCGGGTACCGAGCACGTCGGGCGCCCGTTCCGCTTCGCGGTGACCTTCGGAGCGGACCCTACCGTGGTCGGCCCGCCCGCTGCGCTCCTCGGCGCGCCCGCGCGGCTCGTGCTTCAGGATGGTCGAGGCGAGGCGCGGCGCATCCAGGGCGTCGTGAGCCGCCTCGCGCTCCGAGCGGTCGAGGCCCATGGGCTCGCCTGGTACGAGGTCGAGCTCGTGCCGCGCTTCTCGCTGGCTCGCAGGCGGCGCAACTCGCGGGTGTTTCAAGAGCAGTCCGTGCCCGACATCGCCGCGGCCCTGTTCGAGGAGCACGGGGTGCGCTTCGAGCAACGCCTGCTCCGCCGCTACGAGCCACGTACGTATTGCGTCCAGTACCAGGAGACGGACTTCGCCTTCGTGGCGCGCCTCTTGTCCGAGGAAGGCATCTTCTACTGGTTCGAGGATCCGCCGGAGGGCAGCGGGCTCGACGTCGGCGAGCTCCTCGTGGTCTCGGACACGCCTGCCGCCTACCGCGACGTCGAGACCGAGGCCGTGCTCCATTTCCGCGGCGCGACCGGTCTCCGGGAGGCGGCAGCGACGGTCGAGGGCTTCGCGGGCGAGGTGAACCTCGCGCCGGACGCGGCGGAGGTGCGAGCGTTCGACTTCCTGCGGCCCGAGCTCGCGCTCCGGCAGCACGCTCGCGACGAGCGCACGGGGAAGTCGGCGTCGCGGCGCGCGCGCGGCGTGCCGCTCGAGATCTACGATTACCGCTACGACATCGAGGAGGCCGAGCTGTCGACCTGGCGCGCGGGCTCGCTCCTCGAGGGCTTGCGCGCGCGCACCGAGCGAGCGCGCGGCGAGAGTGGCTATCGGCGCCTTGCCGCCGGCCGGACCTTCGAGCTCGTCGAACACCCCGCCGCGAGCTTGTGCGCGCGCTACGTGCTCGAGCGCATCGACCATCGGGGCGAAGCGCCGGAGGTCGGACCGAGCCGCGCGGCGGCCGGGCGATCGAGCGCAGGCGCAGCCGCGGGTGCCGGCGCGGGCGCCGAGGCGTCGAGCGGCGCGATCTACGAGAACCGCTTTCGCTGCCTACCCGCCCACGTGCCCGCCCGCCCGAAGCCGCCGCGGCGGCGCGTGCAGCAAGTGCTCGAGACCGCGACGGTCGTGGGGCCGCCGGGCGAGGAGATCCACACCGACGAGCACGGCCGCATCAAGGTGCAGTTCCACTGGGACCGCACCGGCAAGAAGGACGAGCACAGCTCGTGCTGGATCCGGGTCGTGCACGCGTGGGCGGGGAGCGGTTGGGGCAGCCAGTTCATTCCGCGCGTCGGGATGGAGGTCGTGGTCGGCTTCTCGGGCGGCGACACCGATCGGCCCATCGTGCTCGGCACGCTCTACAACCGCACCCACCCGGTGCCCTTCGCGCTGCCGGACCATAAGACGCAGAGCGGCCTCCGCACGCGCACGAGCCCCGGCGGCGAGGGTAGCAACGAGCTCCGCTTCGAGGACGCGGCCGGCGCCGAGCAGGTGTACCTCCACGCGGAGCGCGACCACGACGAGGTCGTCGGGCACGACCATCGGCGCACGGTGCGGGGCGACGAGACCGTGACGGTAGGCGGCAGCCGCGAGACCGTGGTCGCGCACGATCACGTGCGCACCGTGCGCGGCAACGAGGTC
>JACRDA010000330.1 GCA_016212965.1 Myxococcales bacterium | reverse complement strand
GGCGAATCAGGCGGCGTTCCGGGCCCGAGCGCGTCGAGCCGGACGCGCGCGATGTTCATGCCGACGCCGCCGCGCACGAACACTTCCTCGCAGGTGATGGCGTAGACCGAGCCCCAGTACCATCGGCCGGCCGGCCCCGCGGCGGGGACCGGCCCCGGCACGAGCTCCCAGCTCCACCCGTCGCTGAGGCGCACGAGGAGCACGTGATTGACATCGTCGCTGATCCCGGCGTAGCCGCAGCCGACGGTGAACTGCACGATCGCCGGGTAGGGGACCGGGTAGGACCGCAGCCGCACGGGCGCGAGCAGCGCCGGGTCGCGCGTGAACGGCGCCACCATGATCGAGCGCGTGGGGTAGGTCCACTCGCCCGGCGCCTTGCCCTCTTCGTAGATCCACACCATCTGGGCGCCGTCCGTGCCGAGACCCTCGACTCCGCGGCCCGAGTCCCAGGGGAACGCGATGAAGGGGTAGACGCCCGTGTCGGGTGTCCAGGCCGTCGCGTTGTTGTGCCCAAGGGTGCTGCTTCGCCAGTACACGAAGTCGTGCCACACCTTGGCCCGCACCTGCTCGAGGCCGTCTTGTAGGCCGCTGTACACCTCGTGCCAGGCCTCGCCCCACTTCGCGACGCCCACTCGGAAGCTGTCCCAGCTCGCCCACGCGAGGTCCGACGCGGCGACCGGGTGACCCCAGGACTCCTCCCAGACCCACTGGGCCTTGGGATGGAGCTCGCCCGCCGCGCCCCCGACGATGACCTCGCGTTTGAGCTCGGCGTGCGTGTCGCCTTGCAGGATCCTGAACGCGTACTTGCCCTGTTGGAGGCTCACGAGCTCTTCCACGGCGAACCAGCAGCCCGTCTTGCCGAGCTGGAGCATGGCGCTCCTCACCGGACCGTCGGCGTCGGCCACGATGAGCTCACCCCAATCCAGCGAAGAGACGCTCGAGTTGCGCACGACGAGGATCGCGACCGTGCCGTCGGGCCGGACGTCCGCCGCGGCGACGTAGCCGAACGGCGTGTACCCCGCCGCCACCGGCCAGTCGACCTTCATCTGCCGGCAGCCGCTCGGCATGGCCGAGAGCGGGTCGCACGGCTCCCACTCGATTGGCGGCGGCAGCGCCTCTGGAGAGGCCGGCACGCAATAGACGCAGCTCGGCGCGAAGTCGTCCCAGGTCTCCCAACCGGGCCAGGCGGGGTCGCACGGCTGAGGGTCCGGCGCAGGCCCCGGCGCGCAGCCCGACGGTGACCAGCAGCCCTCGATCGTCGTCGTGGAAGTGCTCGTCACGCCCGTCGTCGTCGTCGACTGCGTCGTCGTCGAGGAGCTCGGGCTCGAGGTCGTGGCAGAGCTCGCAAGCGGCTCCTCGGGGCTCGTGCCGCAAGCCGTGCAACCCGACAGCAACGCGGGCCAGGCCCAAGACACGAGCGCCGGAGCGAGCCCAGCGGGGGAGTGGCGCGACGGTGGCCCGCACGCCGCTCGCCGGCCGGGCGTCGTCCGGAGGCGCCCGAGAGTCACAGCGCACCTGCAAGGTCGGAGAGCGGCGACGCGTGAAGGCCGAGCTCGGCCACGCGCTCGAGCACCACCGCTCCGCCCGGCCCGCGACGCGCGAACGAGTAGCCGAGCTCGTCGACGATGGGCGGCAGGACGAGACCCTTCGGGCGATGGCGGAACGAGACGCGCAGCGGCGCGAGCGCGTCGTACGCGGTCGCCTCGAGCTTCGCGATGGCGTGCGCATGGGCGCTCGACGCGACGAGGAGCACCTGACCGTCGATGTCGAGCGCGAGCCAGTGCCGGTCGAAGCTCGGATGGCGCGCCCAGTCCCCGACGAGCTGCACGACGCCGAGGTACGGCTCCACCCGATAGAGACGCGCCCTGCTCGCGTGACCCGTCGCCGCGCCATGGGCGTCGTGCCCGCCGTGGTGCTCGTCGCCGTGGCCCGCATGGCCACCGTGCTCGCAATCCCCGTGGTCCCCGTTGTCGTCATGGCCGCCGTGGCTTGCGTGGCCGTGGTCGTCCGCGTGCCCGGCGTGCTCCTCTGTGCCGTGCGCGCCGTGCTCAGGCTCGGCAGGCACCTCGTCGAGCACCCAGAGCCGATGGTCCACGTAGCTCCAGGTGGCGGCGAGCACCGTGCCGACCCGGAAGTCTCCAAGCGGCGCCTCCTGCCACTCGCCCTCCCCCTCGACCGCGCGGTACCAAATGTCGCCCGCGAGCTCGCTCGTGGCGTCCTCGACGCCACCGACGACGAACGCGCGATCCTCGGCGCGCGAGAAGACGCCGGCGAAGTCGTGACGAGGTGAAGGGGAGCCCGCACGGGTGGGCGGCACCCGCGCGAAGTCCGCGGTCGTGCCGGCGAGCAAGCCGTCGCGCAGCACGCCTTCGACGACATCGGTCCCGTCCGCCGCGAAGGCGAGCGCGTGGAACCCGTCTGCGGCGGCGCCGAGCGAGACCGTGAGGTGCGCCTCGACGGCCGGAGCCCAGACGATGCCCGGCGTGGCCAGCAGTGCCCGGAGGTTGGCCCCGAGGAGCTCGGTGACGGCGAGGGCTTCTCCCCCTGTTCGCAGCAGGCCGTAGCCGCCGCCATCGACCGGCAGGACGTAGCTCGCCTCGCCGTGCGGCGCGTCCCAGCCCGGCGGATCGACGCCGGGCCGCCGTGGGACGCGGTAGATCCAGCTCGGAGAGGCGAACGGCACCGGATGCGGGAGCTTCGCGGCGTAGGGCGGATCGGGAGCGAGGGGCTCGTAGTGGCTCGACAGCTGCTCGTCGAGTGGGGACTGCGCCCCGTTGATGTCATCGAACCCGGTCGTGGGAGGATAGAACGGGTCGAAGGAATAGGGGCTTGGCACCTGGTCGGTGAACCTGCCCTTCGGGGTGTCGGAGTGCACCCAGAAGCGCCCGTCGAGGTTCGTGCCGCAGTGGTAGACGCTCTGGCAATCGCAGCCGAGGACGGGGTCGCAGCCGGGGGCCGTGATGGCGCCGCTCTGCACCCACCTCTGATAGTCGTCGAAGTAGAGCCAGTCGCGGTGCTGGGCGGCCTTAGGGTGGTACAGGAGCTCTTCCGTGAAGGGCGGCGGGCAGTTCAGGCAAATCGGACCTGGAACGCGCATGCGGACCCGCATCCACGGCCTTGCCGCATCGGGTTGCACCGGCTCGGCGTCGGTGGCGTGGTTCTTGTCGATGACCGCCGGGTCCAGGCATTCGACCGGGGGGGAGACGGCGTCGTTCGATTGGCAGAACCGGTACTCGGTGCGCACCGAACCGACGCTCACGTCGTCGAGCGGCACGTGGTTCTGGAGGCCGCTCATCGTGAAGTGGGAGCCCGAGGGTCTGATCTCGAGCTTGGCGTGCACGCCCCGGCCGTACTGGATGCCGTCGACGATCTCGGTCTTGACGACCTTCGCGCCGACGGCGACATTGGCGCACGGGACGGGGTCGCAGGTGTCGCCTCGCGGCGTGAAGCCGTACTTCTGCTCGGCGTCGTCGTTGCAGTTTGCCTGGTCGGCGTTGGGCGTGAAGACGCAGTTGTCGAACGCGTCGACGACGCCGTCTTGGTCCCAGTCGTTCAGATGCTTCAGGATGAAGGTGCCGCTCTCCGCGACATCGCCACCCGGCAACGGCGAGTCCCAGGTGACAGCGATGGCGCTCGGAACGAAGTCCCCGATGACGAGCCCCGGCGCCCCGAAGCCGACGACGACGGGTGCGCCCCGGGCCGGGTTCGAGAAATCGGGATCGAGCGGCAACCCCTCGATGCGCGTGGCGCCCGAGCGCCAGTCGTTGACGACGAGCGGTCCGCCCGAGTCCCCGCCCTGGCCGATCGGGGCATCGGGGGGCAAGAGCGGCGACTGGTTGCCCACGAGGAGCGTGCAGCGGTCGCAGGTGAACTCCTCGGTGGTCGGCGGCGGCTGAGAGAGCCACGACGAGTCGCAGCGATCGGCGCCCGCAACCACGTCCCAGTGCCACGGAAGGAAAGGCGCCGGCAGCTCTGCTGGGACACCGAGGTCCAGGATCGCGGTCGACCCATACTTCCGCTGGCCGAAGTCGCCGAGATTCGGACCGTAGAAGCCCCCGCCCACCGCGGTCGCGACAACCGTGCCGGCCCAAGTTTCCGGGTGGATTGGGTAGGCGTGGGTCGTCGCGTCGGTGTAGCCGTTCGTGATGCGCGCCACGAAGTTCATGGGGCGTGGCGAGGCGAGCGGGAGCGGACGATCGAGGTGGAGGAGCACGAAGTCGAAGGCGGAGATGCGGGCGAGGCCGGCAGCGTACGAGCCGTCGGTTTGGATGTTGCAAGCATCGCAGAGCGCGCCCGCCTGGCCACAGCAGTCGTAAGCGTTGCTCGGCGTGTAGCGGCGGAGGCCGGCGATGGCGTCGACTCGGTACTCGTCGCCGCTACCCTGGAAGACCAAACCGTTCGCGTCGCCGAGGTTGACGCGCAGCTGGTTGCCCTCGTCATCGTGACCGCTGCGGTAGTAGGAGAACGGTCTGCAACCGCTCAGCATGTCGGCGGCGAGGTGGCCGGCGGTGACGACGACCGTCCGCGACAGCACGGTACCGGTGGCGATGCCTCCGCCGGTCCGCCACACGCCGACGACGCCGGGGTACTTCGGGCTGTTGCCGCTGTCCACGGTGCCGCCGAGGAGCTCCGAGCTCGCCACACCCAAGCCCTCGGCGCCTTCGGCGTCATCCGCTGCTGCACAACCCGCGAGCGATGGGCCCGCAGTGGCTACGACGAGTGCGAGCCCCCCCCCCACACAGAGCGGCGCACAGGGTGCGCCCCGCCCGTGTCGTCCACGCCACGTTCGAACGAACCGCCCGCGACGTCCCTGCTGTCGGCATCCCGCCCTCCTCGCCAGCGCCGCGCCCCGTGCACCCCGTAGGCGTTCGATGCTATCCGGGTGCATCCTGACGTCAAGCGTCGCGGTTGGTTTTGGACCGGAGAGGCAGGCTGTGGCGCGAGGGCGGGAGCGGGAGCGGGGGCGGGCGCGTGAGACGGTGCGTGAGCGGGCGCGGGAGCGTGAGCGGGACGTCGCTCGATCCGCGCTGGCAGTCCGTGCACGAGGACGGCTCACCGTGTCCGGGCGAGGAGCACCCGGCCGTCATCACGCGCACCACGGGGCGACCGGTGTCCGGCACCCTCATGGGGGTTCGTCGTGCGGATGGGACCACCGCGTGGGTGCTCGTCAACGCGCAGCCGCTCGGTGCGCCGGGCGAGGCGCGCCGGCGCGTGGTCGTCTCGTTCGCGGACGTCGCGCTGCGCGAGGCCACCGAGCAACTGCGCGCCGCCTTCGCCGTCAACGAGCGGCTCGTGAGCGAGCTGCGCGAGGCCCTGAAGCGCGTGCGCACCCTGTCGGGCCTTGTGCCGATCTGCGCCCACTGCAAGAAGATCCGCTCCGACACGGGCTACTGGGAGCGCATCGAGCGCTACATCACCGAGCACACGGGCGCGCAGTTCACCCACGGCATCTGCCCCGACTGCGCGGAGCAGCACTTCCCGGAGCTCTTCGAGCGGAGCGCGAGCGGCTCCGAGCCGCCGGGGCCGAGCGGGGAGGCGCCGGAGACCGAAAAGCGGAAGGGCTGAGATCGGCGCGCACGGGGGGGCCTGACCCGGCCAAACCAACCGGCGACGGGACACCACGCGCTCGAGCCGATGACGCCCCTCGTCGGCTGGATGGCAGCTACCCGCGCCGGGCGCGGCTGCTCGGGCGGCGCGCCGCGGGGCGCGCGGGGTGGCTGGCGAGGCGCAGGCGCAGGAAATGCCCGGTGAGCGACGCCTCGTTCGCGGCCACGTCCTCGGGCGTGCCCTCGGCGACGATGCGCCCGCCGTGGTGCCCGCCGCCCGGGCCGAGATCGACCACCCAGTCGCAGCACGCGATGACGTCGATGTTGTGCTCGATGAGCACCACGGTGTTGCCCGCGTCGCGCAGCGAGGTGAGCGCGATCATGAGGAGGTCGATGTCGCGGAAATGCAGGCCCGTCGTCGGCTCGTCGAGCACGTAGAGGGTGCGACCGGTGGCGCGCTTGGCGAGCTCGCGCGCGAGCTTCACGCGCTGGGCCTCGCCACCCGACAGCGTCGTGGCCGGCTGCCCCAAGGACACGTAGCCGAGCCCCACGCGGCCGAGGGCGTCGAGCCGGTCGCGCAGCTTGCCGAACGGCTCGAAGTGGACGCGCGCCTCGTCCACGGTGAGCGCGAGCGCGTCGGCGATCGACAGGCCGCGGTGGCGGACCTCGAGCGTCTCGCGGTTGTAGCGGTTGCCCCCGCAGGCCTCGCAGGTGACGAAGATGTCGGGCAAGAAGTGCATCTCGACGCGCAGCACGCCGTCGCCCTGGCAGGCCTCGCAGCGGCCCCCCTTGACGTTGAACGAGAAGCGCCCGGCCTTGTAGCCGCGCGCGCGCGCTTCCGGCAGCTCGGCGTAGATGTCGCGCAGCGCGCTGAAGAGGCCGGTGTAGGTGGCCGGGTTCGAGCGCGGCGTGCGTCCGATCGGCGCCTGGTCGATGGCGACGACCTTGTCGGCGTGCTCCAGCCCGTCGACGCCGTCGCAGGCGCCGACGGGGCCCTGTGCGCGGTAGAGGGCGGCGCGCGCCGCGGCGAGCAGGGTGTCGATGACGAGCGTGCTCTTGCCCGAGCCCGAGACGCCGGTGCACGCGACGAGCAGGCCGACCGGGATCGAGGCGTCGATGCCCGCCAGGTTGTTGGCGCGCGCGTTGTGGACGCGGATGTGGTCCTTGCCGGGCGGTTTGCGGTGGGTGGGGATCGGGGTGCCGAGCTCGCCGCGCAAGTACGGCCCGGTGACGGACGCGGCGTCGGCGATGATCTCGGCGGGCGTGCCCTGCGCCACGCACAGGCCGCCGTGCACGCCGGCGCCCGGCCCCATGTCGACCACGTAGTCGGCCGCGAGGATGGCATCGCGGTCGTGCTCGACGACGATGACGGTGTTGCCCATGTCGCACAGGCGGCGCAGGGCGGCCAGGAGGCGGGCGTTGTCGCGCGCGTGCAGGCCGACGCTCGGCTCGTCGAGCACGTAGAGCACGCCGACCAGGGCCGAGCCGATCTGGGTGGCGAGGCGGATGCGCTGGCCCTCGCCGCCGCTCAGGGTCTGCGCCGAGCGGTCGAGCGACAGGTAGTCGAGCCCGACGTCGAGCAGGAAGCCGAGGCGTGCGACCACGGCGCGCACGAGCGGGTCCATGATCGCGTGGTCCTTCGGGCTGTGCTCCTCGCTCGCCTGCAAGGCGAGCAGCCGTGCGCGCACCGCGTCGAGCGACAGCTTGCCGAGCTCGGCGATGTTCATGCCGCCGAGCCGGACCGCGAGCGCTTCGGGCCGGAGCCGTCCCCCCTTGCAGGCCTCGCAGGGGTGCGTGACGACGAAGCGGCCGAGCTCCGCCTCGCCGAGCAGCTCGTCCGGCTCTTCGCCCTCGGCGTCGCCGAACACGGGCTCGCCGCGCTCGAGCAGGCGCTCGAGGCGGGGCACGATGCCCTCGTAGGGCGCGCGCGCCTCGGCCTCGCCCTTGCGCCGGCGGCGCTTGCCGGCGCCGCGCACCGCGCCGTCGCCCTCCGGCTCGGCCGGCGCCGCGCCGTGGAGCAAGAGCTCGCGCATGCGCGTGGGCAGCGCTTGCCAGGGCACGTCGGCGTCGACCCCGCAGAGCTCCACGGCGCGCGCCGTCTCGGTCGCGAGCGAGAGCGACCCGCGCCGACCCCACGCGAGAACGGCGCCCTCGCGCAGCGTGCGCTTCGGGTCCGGCACGATGCGGCCGGGGTCGACGCGCATCCGGACGCCGAGCCCGCCGCAGGTCGGGCAGGCCCCGTGCGGGCCGTTGAACGAGAACATGCGCGGCTCGACCGGCGGCAGCGACACGCCGCAGCTCACGCAGGCGAAGCGCTCGGACAGCCAGATGGGCTCGCCGCGCGCGTCGGGCTCGCCGCCGGGAGCGCCCTCGGGGTCGACGAGCAGCACCCCCTCGCCGAGCTTCAGGGCGAGCTCCACCGAGTCGCTGATGCGCGCCCGCGCGCCCGCGCGCGCCACGATTCGGTCGACGACGACATCGAGGTCGTGGGGCCGGTTGCGATCGAGGTGGAGCTCGTCGCCGAGGTCGCACGCCACCCCGTCCACGCGCACGCGCACGAAGCCGTCGCGGCGCAGCCGCTCGAACTCGACCCGGAGCTCGCCGCGGCGCGCTCGGCAGATGGGCGCGAGCAGCGTGGCGCGCATGCCGTCGCCGAGCGCGAGGATGCGGTCCACGATCTGCTGCGGCGTCTGCGCCTCGATGCGCTTGCCGCAGCTCGGGCAGTGGGGGGTGCCGACCCGCGCGTAGAGCAGGCGCAGGTAGTCGGCGATCTCGGTGACCGTGCCCACGGTCGAGCGCGGGTTCTTGGCGAGCGGTCGCTGCTCGATGGCGATGGCCGGCGAGAGGCCCTCGATCGCCTCGACCGCGGGCTTGGGCAGCTGCTCCAGGAACTGCCGCGCGTAGGCCGACAGTGACTCGACGTAACGTCGCTGGCCCTCGGCGTAGATGGTGTCGAAGGCGAGCGAGCTCTTGCCCGAGCCGCTCGGCCCGGTGATGACCACGAGCCGGTCGCGCGGCAGCTCGAGGTCGATCCCCCGCAGGTTGTGCTGGCGTGCGCCGCGAATCGTCAGGTAGCCCATGGCAACGCGAGCCGGCTCGCCGCCGCAGCGGTCCACGCCGGGCGACCCGGTGTACCACGCGCCCCGCGCGGTCGTCACCGGCCGCGGCGCGGCGGGTCGCCTTCGGAGGAAGACGGCCCCGGCGACGCCCGGAACGGGGCAGCGAAACGGGGCAGGAACCGGGGCCCGGCACGCTCCGGCCTGTACCAAACTGGCACGGCCGGCGGTTCCAGGCCCATGATTCGCCCGTGACGCAGAGCGAGCACCGCGGCTACCTCGCCCTCGCCGGCGCGCTCTTCGCGAGCCTGGTGGGCGCCGCGCTCCTCATGCTGCCGCGCCTGCAGGCGGAGCTCGCGCTCGATCCCGGCCCCGCCGCGGAGCCGCCGGCCGCCACCGTCCCGCTCGCTCGGGGGCACGAGGAGCCAGCGGACCCCGACCTCGGCCCCGCGCCGGCGGAGCCCGTCCCGGTCGTCGCGGCGGGGTCGGCGGCCGAGGTGGCAAGCCCCCCAGGCCCACCGGCGTGCCCCGACGGCATGCTGCTCGTCGAGGGGCGCTACTGCCCGTTCGTGGCGCACCGCTGCCTCGAGCACGTGCCCGAGGACCCGTCGCTCGCCGGCAAGCCGCACGTGCGCGACCGGCGCTGCGTGCGCTTCGCCGACGAGGCGCTGTGCCAGGGCCGACCGAGCGACCTGCGGTTCTGCATCGACCGACACGAGTACCCGAACCTCCCCGGTACGAAGCCGGCGGTGCTCGTCGACTACCGGCAGGCACGCGCCGCCTGCGCCGCGGAGGGCAAGCGGTTGTGTCACGAGGACGAGTGGATGCTCGGCTGCGAGGGCGCGGAGGGCTACCCCTATCCCCACGGGACGGTGCGCGTGCCCGGCGTCTGCAACGTGGACGGCAAGGTCTACAGCCCCGACCGGCGCGCCCTCGCGACGCCCGCCCTCGTGTCCGGCGAGCTCGAGCGCATCGACGGTCGCGTGCCGAGCGGCTCCGCCCCGCGCTGCGTGAGCCCCTTCGGCGTCCTCGACATGAGCGGCAACGTCGCCGAGTGGGTGCACCTGCGCGGCGGACGCCCCGCGGGCCCACCATTCGAGTCGTCCGTCGCGGGTGGGGGGTGGGGGCCGAACGAGGCGACCTGTCGTGCGCTCGACACGGACGAGCCCCCCTCGTACAAGGCGCCGCAGGTCGGGTTCCGCTGCTGCCGCGACGCCGACGGCGGCAAGCCCGCGCGGCGCCTGTGGCCGAACGGCACCAGCCTGCCGCGCCGCCGCACGCTGCCGGCGCGCTCGGTCGCGCCCTCCGGGCCCGGCAGCGCCGCGCCGGACGGATCGGCCCGTCCCCCCGGGCCGGTGGACGAGGTGCCGTAGCTCCGGGCCGCCCGACGACGTCCGTAAACACGCTTTGATTGCGCCTTCTTGGGCGTCACGTGGCGGCCGGACCCGCGGCCGTGCCGGGGCATTGGCGCTTCCCATGCGCCCGCGGTTCCACTAGCCTCACGGGCGGTGGTCGACCCACGTCGTTATCCTTGTCGCGCGCGCACCTACGAGGTCACCACCTCGCGCGCGCGCGGCGACGGGACCGCGCGACCGGGCGCGGTCGGGTGCCCTCCGGAGCAGCCCGTCCGCCGAGCAGACGCGGCACGCCGACCCGCCGGTGCCGCTCCCCGGGTCGCCCGGCGTGCGCCGAGCGACCGATGCCGGGCGACCCGCCGGAGGCGGGCGACTCGGCGCTTGGTCCGGCTCGACCGAGGCGGCAGGCCGAGGGAGCACACGAACCGTCGGGCCCATAGCTCAAGCGGTCAGAGCCCCCGGCTCATAACCGGGTTGTTCCTGGTTCGAACCCAGGTGGGCCCACCCCATCGCCAGGCTTGCATTCGTATTGTGGAGAGAGCTTGAAGTGAGCATCGTCGAACAGATCGGCTATCTCGAGGGTCTTGCCGCGCTCGATTCCGCGATCCGCGGCCTCACCGAGCAGCTCGACAAGGAGCAGAGCGCGCTCGAGGGCGTCAAGGGGTCGCTGCGCGACATCGATGCCCAGCTCGCCCGCGACCGGCAGAGCGTGGTCGAGATGGAGAAGACGCGCCAGGAGCTCATGACCGAGCTGCGCCAGCACGAGAAGCTCATCGAGCGCTCGCGCGACCGGCTCGGCCGGGCGCGGACGGAGCGCGAGAGCCAGGCGGCGGAGCGCGAGGTCGACGAACTGCGCAAGCTCGGCCGCGACCGCGACGAGGACATCCGCCGGGTGGTCGGGCTCATCGACCAGGCTCGCGCCAGCATCGTCCAGGGCGAGGCCAAGCAGGTCGAGCTGCGCGCGCAGCTCGAGGCCGATCCCTCGGGCGCGAGCCAGGCCGGGGCGGCCATCCGGGCCGAGCTCGAGCAGAAGACGAAGGAGCGCGCCGCGCTCGCGGCGAAGCTCCCGGCCCGCATCCTGCGCCGCTACCAGACCGTGTCCGCGCGTCGGCCCGTGGCACTCGCCAAGACCCACGACGGCACCTGTCTCGGCTGCCACATCGGGCTGCCGCCGGCCATGTTCCACCAGATGCTGTCGCGCACGCAGTTCGAGGAGTGCCCGCACTGCCACCGCATCATCTGGTACGAGCCCCCGCCCGCCGCGAGCGACGCGGAGGGCGAGGGCGGCTGACGCGCGGTTTCGGGGGGCCTCCGGGCTCCCCGTTGGCAACACGAGCGACCGGAGCGGAGCGTGAAGGCCTGCGCAGCGTGTCAGCGGCTCTTCGGTGACGGCGACGGCTTCTGCCCGATCGACGGCAAGCCGCTCTGCCCGAGCGCCGAGGTCGTGGTGCCACCCGACCCGGACGACGCGCGCATCGGCGCGGTGATCTGCGGTGGCCGCTACGAGGTGCGGCGCAAGGTCGCCGACGGCGGCATGGGTCGGGTGTACCAGGCGATCGACCGCACCGAGCACCGCGGCGTCGCGCTCAAGATCTTGCACGCCGACGTCGCCACCGACCCGATCGCCGTCGAGCGCTTCAAGCGCGAGTTCTCGTTCTCGGCCAAGCTGCCCCACGACCACATCGTCGAGGTGCTCGACTTCCTCGAGACCGAGGACGAGAGCTACGCGCTCGTCATGGAGTACCTCGAGGGCGAGGAGCTGCGCGTGCAGCTCAAGCGCGAGAAGACCATCAGCGCGGCGCGCGTCGTGCAGATGCTGGCCCAGCTCGCGATCGGGCTCGGCGAGGCGCACGCCCACAAGATCGTCCACCGCGACATCAAGCCCGACAACATCTTCGTGTGCGACACGCCCGAGGGCACGCGCATCAAGCTGCTCGACTTCGGCAGCGTGCGCGACAACTCGGAGGGCGCCAAGAAGCTCACCATCATCGGCACGACGATCGGCTCGCCCTACTACATGTCGCCCGAGCAGGCGCAGGGGCTCGCCGACCTCGACCACCGCGCGGACGTGTGGTCGCTCGCTGCGATCGCGTACGAGTGCCTCACCGGCAAGGTGCCCTTCGGGGGGTCGACCGGCCCGGCCATCCTGCTCGCCATCCTCGGGCGCGAGCCCGATCCGCCGAGCACCGTCGCGCAGGTGCAGCACGTGCCCGAGAGCGTGGACGACGTGATGGTCGACGCCCTCGCCAAGGACCCGCAGGCGCGCGTCGGCTCCCTCGCGGAGCTCGCCGACCGCTTCGGCAAGGCCTATGGCCTCACGGGCGACCATCGCGAGTGGGCCTACCTGCGCGAGCCGGAGCTCGCCGCCCGCATCGAGGCGGGCAAGCAGCACCTGCCGGTGCCGCGCTCGCGGCAGCCCGTTCCGGTGGTCACGGGCGACCCGGCCGAGAACGGGGCCGCGTTCCAGGACGACGACTTCGTGATGGGGGTGCCGACGGGGTCCCGCAGCACCGGCCTCGTCCTCGCCATCGCCGCCGTCGTGCTCCTCGGCGTCCTCGCGGTCGTGCTCGTCGTGACGCTGAGCTGACGAGCGCTGCATCGATTCCGGTGCTCGTCCGTCGAACGAGCGATGCCAGCCGGTAGCCGCACTTCCATCGTCGTGCTGACCCTCCTCGCCCTGTCCGGCTCGGCGTTCGCCGCCCCGCCGACCCCGAGCCCGCCCGTGCGCCTCGGCGCCGTCGAGGGCGAGAGCTACGACCTCGCCGTCGAGTCGACCGCGCTCGTGGCCGGCGTCGACGGCGTCCTGCGGGTGATCCTGACCGCCCGCGACGGCTTCAAGGTGAGTGCGCTCTACCCCACGCGGCTCGCGATGCTGGCGCCCCCCGACGGCGTGCACCTGCCCCGACCGGTCGCGAAGCTCGCCGACGCGCGGCTGAGCGAAGACCGCCGGACCCTCGTGTTCGAGCTGCCGCTCCGGATCATGCGCGCCGGGCGCTTCGCGCTCGAGGGAACGCTCAAGCTCAGCGTGTGCAGCGACAAGAGCTGCGTCATCGACACGCGGCGGCTCAGGGCCGAGCTCGCGGTGCGCGAGCGCTGAAGGGAAGAGTTCCCAGTAATCAGTTGTCAGTTTTCAGTTTTCAGCCCTGCGGAGGCTCAACCTGACAACCGATGACTTCTGGTCTCCCAGCAGCCCCGCAGAGGCCCAGCGGGCCGAGCAGACGTTCCTGCTGCCTCTGGGACTGACGACTGACGACTGACGACTTCTGGTCTCGGGCTGACGACTGACGACTGACGACTCCTTCAGAGGATGATCGTCGCGCAGCCGAGCACGACCTTCACGGTGACGCCCATGTCGGCCTTGATGGCGGTGCAGGTCGCCGGGCAGAGGACGATGGAGGTCGGATCGACCGGGTCGTCGTAGGTCCAGCCGGCACCATTGCAGGCGGGGTTCTGGGGCACGACGTAGGGATCCCCTCCGTTGCCGGGCGTCACCTCGATGTTGACCAGGCCGAGCGACATCTCGCCGCTGATGACCTGCGCGGGCAGATCGTACTCGCAGGGCACGGCGTCCCCGGCGATGAGCCACAGCGCCTGCTGGAACTCGGCCTGCACGTTCGCGGCGGTGACCAGGATGGCGGTCTCGGTCCCGCCGGCTGCCGCCACCGTGTTGGCGAAGGTCTGGTTCACGCCCGGGAGCCCGACGACGTAGGTGGAGACCCCCTGGGCGCGCCCGATCGCCGCCAGATCCGCGATGACCTGCGTGTCCTCCGGGTTGACGCCGCCGCAAGTCGGGGCCGGCCCCTGGGGCGCGCCGTCGGTGACGAGCAGCACGGCAGAGGCCTCGGTCGGGCTCGCCTGCAGGACCTCCATGCCCTTCAGGATGGCGCCGCCGAGTGCCGGGTAGATCGGCGTGCTGAAGCCGTCCGGCGCCTCGAGGTCGAGGGCGGCGATGAGGTCGGCGGCCGTACCGGGCAGCGCGCCGTACGGCACGGTGGGCTCCTTGTAGGCGAACTGATCGCAGGCCGGCGTCGCGTCCGGGTCGCGGGGGAAGAAGCGCAGGGCGACGCGGAGCCAGCCGAGCGAGGGGTCCTGCACGAAGGACGTGAGGCCCGCCTTCGCGCTGTTCCATTTGTCCCCGAACATCGACGAGGACTTGTCGAACATGACGTACAGGTTGACGGGCCGGTTCTCGGGCGTCTCCTCGTACACCGCGCACGCGGCATCGGACGTGTCGCCGCCCGTGCCCCCGTCGTAGAGCTGCAGGCCGCCCTCGCCGCCGCCGCCCGTCGACACGTTCGCGGTGCTCGCGCGGGTGCTGCACGCGGCGCCGAGCGCGAGCGCGGCCGGGAGCGCGCCGAGCGCGGCGAGGAGGGCGTGGCGCATGCGCATGGGTCGGGCTCGCGTCAGTTGATCTGGAGGTTCGCGGCCGCGGTGCCGACGAGGCCCGGCGAGGCCGTCGCGTTCGAGGGCGGCGGGCTCGTGCCACCGTCGCCGCCGAAACCGGGCGTGCCGGTGGTGCAGCTGTTGGTGGCGTACGTGAACACGACCGAGGCCGCGCGACCCAGGCAGGCGCTCGGGCCACCGCCGCCGCCGCCGCCCGGACCGCCGTTGCCGGCGTCGCCGCCCTTGCGCCCCACGCCGCCGCCGCCGCTGTCGTCGTTGCTCGACCCGCCGTTGCCGCCGTTGCCGCCGAACTGACCGGCGCTGCCGTTGCCGCCTCGCCCGCCGTTGCCGCCCTTGTGGGTCGTCATGTCGTTGTACCGGACGACGACCCGGCCGCCGGCTGCGAAGACGGCGAAGCTCCCGCCGCCGCCCTGGCCGCCGGCACCTTGCTTGCCGCCGAGCCCGCCGCAGCCGCCCGCGCCGCCCCCGCCGCCGGTGTCCTGGTTGCAGCTGCACAGGCCCCAGAGCATGCAGGAGCCCCCGCCGCCGCCGCCGCCGCCGCCGCCGCCCTTGCCGTTCGTGCCGTCGCTGCCGTTGCCGCCGTTCGACGGCACGTAGGCGCCCGAGGCTACGCCTCCGAGCGCACCGCCTCCGGTGCCGGTCGTGCCGTGGCTGCCGTCGGCGCCGAAGGCCCCCGGACCACCGGTGCCGCTCTGGCTGTAGCACGCACCCGTGGCGCCGCCGGCCGAGCCGCCCGCGGCGTTGCCGCTGCCCGCGAAGCCCGCCTGACCGCTACCGTTGTTGTAGCCGCCGTCGCCGCCCTTGCCGCCGTACTCGGTGCAGCCGGGCTGGGGGCCCCCTTGCCCGCAGCCGCCGCCCTGACAGCCGTTCGTTCCGCCGTCGCCGGCCGGGGCGGTCGGGCTCGGGTAGTCCTGGCCGGCGGCGCCCGGCGACCCGTCGGCGCCCGCGGCGATCGTCATGATGTTGTACTGCACGTAGAGCTGTCCGAGGCCGCCGCCGAGGCGCACGCCGTAGGTGCTGGCCCCGCCGCCGACCGCCGCGGTCGCGTCGATCGTCATGCCCTCGAGGTGCGTCTCCTGATCGATCTGCGGCGCGTCGAACACGAGCCCCTGCGCGCGCACGGTCGTCGTGACGTTCGGCGAGCGGCGGAACTTGAAGTCCGGGTCGTTCTGATCGAAGCCGCCGTAGATGCTGATGCCGGACACGACCTCGACCTGGGTCTGGTAGAGCTCGCCGGAGAGGCACACGGCGGGCACGTTCTGCAGCTGCGCCATCGCGATGCCCGCCGCGACGGTGTCAATGGGGTCCTGGCGCGTGCCCGCACCGCCGGGGGTGCCGATGCTCGCGGACACGTAGACGCACTGCTCGGTCAAGCCATCGCCGCCGTCGCAGTTGGCGTCCTCGTAGGCGTCGTCGATGGGATCCGCGTCGCTCTGCCACACGCAGCCGTACTCGCAGCCGCACACGCCCGTCAGCGGATTGCCGTCGATGTCGTAGGTGTCGCCGATGCAGCCCGCCTGGCAGGGGTCCACACCGCCCGTGCCGCCGGTGCCTCCGGCCCCGCCGAAGCCACCGAAGCCACCGAAGCCGCCGGTCGCTCCGCCGCCGCCAGCGCCGGTGCCGCCCTGCGAGGTGCTGGTCGTCGTCGTCGAGGTCGAGGAGCTCGTGCTCGAGGTGGTGCTCGCACCCGTGCCGCTGTCTGTGGCGGTGCCCGTCGCCGTACCGGCGGCGCAGCCCGACGAGGCGACCAGGGATGGGACGGCGACGAAGCACGCGAGACCGAAGAAAACGCGGCGCATCCGGTCATGTTCCGCCCCAACGCCCAGGTGCGCAAGAGCCAGGCGATGACGCGCGTCGTTGACGCGTCGCGGCAGGGCCGGCGCCGCGACGCCTCGCAGCCTCCTCAGCCGAGCTCGTGCGCGGCGGCGAGCGCCCCGGCCAGCGCATCGGCGCGCCAGCCGGGCGGCACGGCGGCGAGCGCCGCGCCGAGCTTGGCGCGCAGAACCGAGCCGTCGCCGAGCGCGGCACCCTCGAGCGCTGCCGCGGCCGGGGCCGGGAGGCCCGCTGGGGCGGGCTCGCCGTGGGGCATGGTCAGCGCGGCGACCGCCAGCGATAGCCACGCGAGCTCGTCGCCGAGCGCCGTCGCGATGCGGGTGCGGAGCCATCCGAGCGTACGGCGCAACTCTGGACGGAAGAGCCCCTCGCGCGCCGTGTGACCGTGCGACACGAGCGCCAGGACCGCGAGCGAGGTCGCCGCGACCGAGCCGCCGAAGGAGCCGTCCGCGCGCTGGTGCAGGACCAGCGCCCGCAGGCCGGCGTCGTCGCTCGTGAGCCTCGTGTGGTCCGGCGCCGTTGGCGCCTGCGGGGCGGGCGCGGCGGGCAGCGCGGCGGCGGGAGCCGGTGCAGCGGCGTCCGCGCCGAACGCTGCGGCACCGAAGGCCGCGGGCGCGGGCGGCGGAGCGCCGAGTGGCGCCGGGGCGAGCCCGG
>JACRDA010000339.1 GCA_016212965.1 Myxococcales bacterium | reverse complement strand
CGTCGGCGGCGGCCGAGGCGCTCGCGGCGCTCGCGGAGGCCGTCGCGGCGGCGGTCGCGCGGGCGGCTGCGTCGGGCCGCGCCGTCGGGGCGGTCCAGGGCTGCGCGTGGTGCTTGCAGGTCGTCGTCGCGAGGAGCAGCGCAGCGACGGAGAGCCACGGTCCGAGGTCGCTCGTCACCGCCTGGCCTCCGCTCGGGTCACGGGGCGCACTCTAGGACGTTCGACTGCGGACGGGAACGGAGCCGCGCGCCCGCCCGAAGCGCACGACGACGTGCCAGAGCTGCTTCAGGTGCTGCAGGGACTCCTCGTCGGGGCCGCAGTCGGCCCACGCGCCGGGCTCGCGCTCGAGGGACGCCGCCGCGCGCCCGATGGTCGCGGCGTCGAGCTCGCCCGGCGTGGACGCGAAGGCGGCCGCCACGCGCGCCGCGAGGGCCGGCATGCGCGGGCCGCGAAAGTCGTCGGGCACGTCGGCCGGCGCGAGCACGAAGCCCGGATGCCGATGGAGCGCGAGCTCGGAGCGCGCGGCGAGGGCCTCGAGCGTGCGACCGGTCGGCGTGCCGTCGAACGACGGATCGACCACGAGCGCCGTGGCGTCCCGGGCGAGCTCGACGTCGCCGTGTACCTCGGCCTCGACGTAGTCGTCGAGCGCGCGGCCGAGGCGCCCGCGCTCCGGGGCGAGCGGCGCCTCGGCCTCGCTCGCGAGCGCCCGGACGAGGCTCGCGAGCCCGAGCGCCACGCCGAGCGCGGCGCCCGTCGTCGCCGCGCACGCGAGCCATGCGGCGAGCACCGGCGCGAAGTGCGCGCGCGTGCCGACGTGCTCCGGCCCCGTGTGGCTGTCGCCCCACGCGAAGGTGCACCGCTCGGCGACCTCGGGCGCGAGCACGAGGTAGCACGAGCCGAAACGCGGGGCCGGACCGTCCGCGTGGCCGAGCGCGTGCAGGGCGCCGTAGCGTGGGCGCTCCTCGGGCCCGCTCGCGGCGTAGGCGCCGCCGAAGAGGCGCGCCTCCCAGAGCTCGCGCTCGCCGCCCGGGAAGGCGGTGCGGCTGCCGTTCGAGATGTGCGTCTCGAACTGGCTGCGGTAGCGACCGGTCGCGAGCAGGCCCTCGGCGACGCTGGTGCCGTCGGCGAGCAGGCGATCGGGGTGCAGGTGCAGGGCGACGCGCGCTCTCTGCCACAGGCCCGCGCACACGCGCTCGACGGTCGCCGCGGGCTCGCCTGCGCGCGCGATCCAGGCCGCCACCTCGGCCTCGGCGCCCGTCGCCCGGGCGCGCGCCGCGACGTATGCGAGGGCCGCCTGCGCCGCCGTCGTGAGCGCTGCGCGCGGGTCGTGCTGCGTCGTCGGGACCATGGTCCGCCCTCAGCGCGGCCGCAGGCGCATGAGGAGCAGGAGCGGCCAGCCGAGGTGCTTCGCCGCGCGGGCCGAGCGCGCCACGAGCGCCCGGTCGACCGCGTGCTCGCTCAGGTGCTCGAGCACGAGCCCCGCGCCGAGCGCGCCCATCACGTAGTCCGCGATGGCGTTCGGCGCGCTCGCGGGGCGCACGTCGCGGCCGGTGCCGGGGTCCGTGAAGTGCGCCTGCACACCGCGCAGCAGCATGGCGGGGTGCATGACCGTCGCGACGACGAAGCCGTCCGGACGGCACACGCGGCCGAGCTCCGCGAAGAACGGCACGAGCCACGACACGTGATCGAGCACGAGCGCCGTGAGCACGCGGTCCTGGCTCGCGTCGGCGAGCGGCAGCGGTTCGCGCAGATCGTGCTCCACGAAGCGCACCGCATCGGCGCCCGGCTTGGCGCGCGCCTTGCCGAGCATGCCGGTCGAGAAGTCGAGCGCGGTGACGCGCGCGCCCCGGGCGGCGAGACGCAGGGCATGGCGCCCCGTGCCGCACCCCACGTCCGCGACCGAAAGCCCCTCGACGGGCCCGAGGAGCCGGTCGACGTGGGGCTCCTCGAGCAGGCAGAGCGCGTTGTCCTCCTCGTCGTAGAGCGCCGACCAGCGATCGTAGCCGTCGCGCGTCGGGAGGTCCTCGACCACGCGCGCCGACCCGTCCGCGGGTCCTGCGATCGCATCCTTCATCGTCCGCTGCACTCCTCTCCCTCTTCGAGCCGCCGCAGGCTCACGCGCCGGTTCGCGGCGCCGTGGTCGGGGCCGTCCGGGCGCGTGAGCGGCATGCTCGCGCCGTAGCCGCGCGCGCAGAGCCGCGCCGCCTCGACGCCGTGCTCCACGAGGTACTTCTTCACGGCGACCGCGCGGCTCACGTCGAGCCGCGCGTAGCCCTGCTCGGCGACGTCCTCGTGCCCCTGCACCTCGACGCGCACCTCGGGGTGTTCGCGCAGGACGGCGAGCGCGGCCTCGAGCACCGCGTCGCTCTCGGGCAGCACGCGCGCCGTGCCCGAGGCGAAGCGCACGTGCTCGAGGATGCGGATCGACAGGCACACGCGCACGACCGTGGGGGACGGGGCCGCGGACGGGGCCGCGGACGGGCCGGGCTCGGGGGTCGCGGACGAGGCGCTCGACGAGGCGGCGGCGGCGGGGTCGTAGCTCGGCCGCGGAGGGGGCCCGGCGGTCCCGGGCGTCGCGCTCGAGCCCGCCGGGCCCGGACCGACCGGTGCCGTCGGCTCCGCGGCGTGCCCCGGCTCGCGCGGACAGCCGCCGAGGGCCGTGAGCGAGGCCGCCATGAAGAGCGCGCGCCGCTCGAGGATGCGCCGGCGGGCGTCGTCCGGCGCCACCTCAGGTCGCCCCCACGACGCTCGCCACGAGCTCGGGCAGGACGTCCCCCGCCTTGCCCCGGAGGTGCACGTCGTAGGCGTCCGACAGGGGCGTCTCTTCGGGGTTCACCTCGATGAGGCGTGCGCCGCGCCGGCGCGCCACGAGCGGTAGCTCGGCGGCCGGGTACACGACCGCGGACGTGCCGACGGCGACGAGCGCATCGCAGGCCGAGATGGCGGCGAGCGCCGCGTCGATCGTGGCGCGCGAGAGCGCGTCGCCGAACCAGACGATGTCCGGGCGGTACCACGCGCCGCAGGCGTGTTTCCGCGAGGGCAGGGGCACGTCGGTGCTCGGCTCGACCGAGCCGCAGCGCTCGCAACGCAAGCGCCAGAGCGAGCCGTGGAGCTCGATGACGTCGGTGGCCCCGGCGCGCGCGTGCAGACCGTCGATGTTCTGGGTCACGACCCGCGTCGCGGGCCGCCGCTCCTGGAAGGCGGCGATCGCGCGGTGGCCCGGGTTGGGCTCGCACGCGCCCACCCGGCGGCGCCGCACCTCGTGGAACTCCCACACCTTGTCGGGATCGCGCAGGAAGGCCTCCTGGCAGGCGTACTGCCGGTAGTCGTACGCGGCCCACACGCCACCCGAGCCGCGGTAGGTCGGGATGCCGCTCTCGACGCTGATGCCGGCGCCGGTGAAGAACACCACCCGCTCGAAGGTCCCGAGGTCGATCATCGCCTCGAGCGTACGACGGCGCGGCGGCGCTCGCGAGCCCCGGCAGGGTGGTCGGCGGGTGCGGTCAGCGGCGCCGGCGCGGTGGCGCGGGCCGCTCCGCCTCGTCGCGGACCTCGTCCACCTCGCGGGCCTCGTCGGCGTCGCGCGCCTCGTCCACGTCGGCCGCCACGGCGTCGACGCGCGGCCCGGCGGGCGCACCGGTCTCGAGCTGGCGGCAGAGCTCCTCGAAGAGCGTCGCCGCTTCGAGCTCGCGCTTGGCCGAGCGCGTCGCATAGAGCGAGCGCGCGAGCAGGTACACCGCGAGCACCCAGAGAAAGCCGAGCACCGGGACGAAGCGCCCCGCGAGCTCGAGGCCGAAGGGCACGACGAGGCCGAGCCCGCCGCCCCCGAGCCCGCCGAGCAGGCCGCCGAAGAGCTGGCCCCGCAGGCCCTGCAGGCCCTCCTCGACGCGCACGTAGACGCCGTCCTCGTCGGGCTCGACGTTCACGACGAGCGGGCGGAGCGGGTTGCGGGCCGTCCAGGTGAGGGCGTCGCCGAGGGCCTGCGGGTTGCCGGCGTCGCCGGTGACCCGACGCACGAGCCGCGCGACGCGCGCGTGATCGGCGGCGCCGAAGCGCCCCTGAAGCCGCCGCTCGAAGAGGATCTTCGACACGCCGCCCGTGAGGAACGAGACCTTGCGCCGCGCGGGCTCGGGCACCGCCTCGGCGACCGCGCGGCGCACGAGCTCGGGGGCGATGCCCATCTCGACGCCGAGCGCCTCGACCTCCTCGAGCGAGCGCGCCCGGGCCGCGTCCTCCGGCTCGCGCAGATCCTCGTCGCGGAGCTCGGAGGCGCGTCGCAAAATGCGTCGCACCTCGTTGGCGCGGAACAGCTTGTCGCGGTACACGGGCACGGCAGGTCGGTCGCGGTGCGCGCCGGCGCGCGCCGGCAGGGTGAGGTGGCGCGGCGCTCAGGGCATCGATTTCAGCGCGGCGCAGGCGCCCGGATCGCTGTGTTTGGCCTGGCAGAGGGCGCGACACGCCACGGCGCTGTGGCTGCGCGAGCAGAGCTGCCCGAGCCCGCGCTCGACCTGGCTCCGGCGGTCGCAGGCGCTCGCGTTGCCCCGCTCGCACGCGAGCTCGCAGGCCTCGAGGTGCGCGGGCGTCATGTCGTCGTTGCCGAGGCAGGGGTCGCTCGGGCAGCCGAGCAGCCCGACCGCCCCGAGCCCGAAGCGGGCGAAAGCGGCGATCGGGCGCGCGGCGCACCGTCTCACGGCGTGACCGTCATGAGCGGGAGCCGCGGCGTCTCGAAGTTGAGTCCGGTGTTCGAGCCGGCGCCGAAGTCGCCCGTGCCGAACTTGTCGCAGTACGTCCAGCTCTGCCCGGCATCGAGGCTGAAGCGGTAGGCGTAGCTGTACGTGCCCGCGGCGGGGGCAAGGCCGTCGAACTTGTACTGGTCGTTGTTGCCGGCCTGCACGTCGTAGATCGTCGGCAGGAAGGTCCAGCCCGCCTGGCTCTCGGGGTTCGTGTCGCGCGGCCCGTAGCCGAGCTCGGCCGTCACGAGCGCGCTCGCGCCGCCCGCCTCGGTGACGCCGGCCTCGTAGATCTGGCCCGTCACGGTCGGAAGCGGCGTGCCCGTCTGGACGCTCACCGAGAGCGGCGCGAGCACGGTGCAGTAGTCGGCTTCCAGGTTGTCGGCGGTCTCGTTGCGGACGGAGCGGCAGACGTAGAGCGGCGTGCCGGAGTTGCGGGGGTTGCCCGCCTGGAACGCAGTCGTCGTGATGAAGTCCGCGCCGTTCTGGTTCGTGTCGATGCAGCCCGTGCCCGGCCGGATGATCGACAGGGTGGTCGCGCTCGTCGGCGGGGCAGCGGCTGCCCCCTCGAAGCACGAGGCAGTGCCGTAGGCCACGACGTCGACTGCGGAGGCTGGGCAGCCCGACGGCAGCGTGGTCTGGTTGCCGACGAGGGCGACGAGGCCGTTCGTGCCGCCGAGCGCGAGCGTTCCTGCGGCGTCCGCCGGCGGGAGCGGCTGCGTGCCGCCCGCCCCCGCAGCGCACTGCACGAGGTAGTAGCCACCCGCGGGAATCGAGCCCGTCAGGTTCGTCCTGGTCCAAGAGCCTCCAGTGGTGCCGCCGTACTGCACGCTCCACGTGGAGACGTCGACGGCGACACTGCCGCGGTTGTGGAGCTCGATGAAGTCGTTCGTGTACGTGGCACCTGCGTTTCCACCCGCCCCGTACACCTGGCTGATCACGACGCCGCTCGCCGCCGGCGCGTTGCGCGTCGTGAACCCGTCGGCCAGCTCGAACTGGGCTCCGAGCGCGGTGCCCGTGAAGGACAGCGCGGCCGTGGTGACGCGGATCTTGAACACCGACCCGTAGGACAGCGCCGGCGCCGGGGTCAGCGTGACGATGGTGTCGCCGCCGGACATGACGGCGCTCGCGAACGCGATGCAGGTCGTGAAGTTGTCCGTCGAGACCTGGACGGCGCCCGAGCAGCCGAGATCGTCGACCGCGGACTTGAAGGTCAGGGTCGCGGGGCTCATCGCCGCGTTGAAGGTGACGGCGACGGTCGCGCTCTCGAGCACGCCCGCCGCGAGGTTCGCGGGCGTCGTGCTCACGACCGCCGGTGCGACGCAGGTGCCCGCCGGGCAGGCGCCGCTCACGCAGTCGGCGCCGACGTTGCAGCTGTCGCCGTTGACGCACGCCGCGCAGCTCCCGCCGCAGTCGACGTCGGACTCCGTGCCCGTGCCCCCGCTGTGCAGGAAGCCGTCCGAGCACGTCGCCGCCTGGCAGGTGCCGCCGACGCCGTCCGGGCAATCGTCGTTGTTGCTGGCGTTGCCGTCGTCGCAGCCCTCGGAGCCGGCCGGGATCCCGTCGCCGCAGGTGGTGCTGCAGACGCTCGGGGTCGTGCCGGTGCAGTTGTAGCCGAGCTCGACGGTGCAGGTGGCGGAGCAGCCGTCTAGGGGGTCGAGGTCGCCGTCGTCGCAGGCCTCGTTGGCGGCCTTGGTGCCGTCGCCACAGGTCGAGGTGCAGATGCTCGGGGTCGTGCCGGTGCAGTTGAAGCCGAGCTCGACCGTGCAGGTCGCCGAGCAGCCGTCGAGGGGGTCGAGGTCGCCGTCGTCGCAGGCCTCGCTCGCGGCCTTGGTTCCGTCGCCGCAGGTCGTGGCGCAGACGCTCGGGGTCGTGCCGGTGCAGTTGTAGCCGAGCTCGACGGTGCAGGTGGCCGAGCAGCCGTCGGCCGGGTCGAGGTCGCCGTCGTCGCACGCCTCGTCGGCGGCCTTGGTCCCGTCGCCGCAGGTCGAGGTGCAGACGCTCGGGGTCGTGCCGGTGCAGTTGTAGCCGAGCTCGACGGTGCAGGTGGCCGAGCAGCCGTCGGCCGGGTCGAGGTCG
>JACRDA010000331.1 GCA_016212965.1 Myxococcales bacterium | reverse complement strand
TGAGGTCCCGCAGGGCGGCGCCGTCGCCGCGCGCCACGCTGAGCTCGGTCGGCGCGCGGGCGAGGGCGAGGAGCATCTTGTGCGCGCGGCGCCGCAGCACGTCCGCGCGCACGCCCGCGAAGGGGCCGCCGGCCACGCTCACCCGGACCACGTGCGCGACCGGGGTGGCTCGCCGGCTCGGGCGCCGGCTGGGCGCAGCGCTCACGCCTTCGGGATCTTCTTCGCGTCCTCGAGAAAGCGCGCGAGGCCGGAGTCGGTGAGCGGGTGCTTCAGGAGCTGCTTGATGACCGAGAGCGGCACGGTCGCGACGTGCGAGCCGATGAGCGCCGCGCGCACGAAGTGCACGGGGCTGCGCACGCTCGCCGTGAGCACCTCGGTCTCGAGGTCGTAGTTGCGGTAGATGAGCACGATCTGCTCGACGAGCTCCATGCCGTCGCCGCCGGCGTCGTCGATGCGCCCCACGAAGGGCGAGATGTAGGTCGCGCCCGCCTTGGCCGCGAGCAGGGCCTGCGGCGCCGAGAAGCACAGGGTGACGTTCGTGCGGATGCCCTCGCCCGCGAGGATGCGCACGGCCTTCAGGCCGTCGGCGATGAGCGGTACCTTCACGACGACGTTCGGATGCAGGGCCGCGAGCTCGCGCGCCTCCTTCACAATGCCGTCCGTGTCGGTCGCGAGCACCTCGGCCGAGACGGGGCCGTCGACCAGCTCGCAGATCGCGGTGATCGCCTGGCGCATCGGCCGGCCGGCCTTGGCCAGGAGCGACGGGTTCGTGGTCACGCCGTCGAGGGCGCCCATGGCCTGGGCTTCCTTGATCTCGGCGAGGTCTGCGGAGTCGATGAAGAGCTTCATGGTGCGTTCCTCTCGGGCTTCCCTAGCGTCGCCCGGCCCGCCCGACAACCGCCGCGAGCCGCCGGCGGGCGAAGGCCGCGGGGACGCGGCCCCGGGCGCTCGCAGCGGCTGCTACGAGCGCCCGGACCGGAGCCGCTAGCGCTTCTTGGCGGCCTTCTTCGCGGGCTTCTTCTTCGCGGCGGCCTTGGCCTTGGGCTTCTTGGCGGCCTCCCAGAGGCCGCACACGCCGCCCTGGGCGTCGGCGACGACGCCGATGGCGCCCATGTCCCCGATGGGCAGGTAGTCCTGCAAGATCGACCCACCGAGCTTGACCGCCTTGGCGATCGTCTTCTTCACGGAGGGCACCTCCACGTACCCGAGCCACGCGGTCGGTGCGCCCGGCATCGGGTGCTTCTGGATGCCGCCGATGCCGACGCCGTCGGCCTTGATGCCGGTGTAGACCTCGCCGTTCGGCATCTTCATGTCCTCGAACTTCCAGCCGAACAGGCCCTTGTAGAACTTCTTGGCCGCGGCCGGATCGCTCGTGTTGAGCTCCTGGTGAACGAACTTCATGAGCTTGTAACCCCTCGTCGTCTGCGGCCTCTCGCGCGCAGCCGTTGCGCGCCCGCCGCGACGCGCGCGAGTATGGCCGAGCCCGCGCGCGCGCGGGCAGGAAAAAGAGAGCGGTCGTCAACTGGATCTGCGACTGAGGACGAAGCGCTCGACGTTGCCCTTCGGCCCGTGGACCGCGCTGTCGACGGCCGCGACGAGCGCGAGTCCCGAGGCGGCGAGCGCGTCGGTCGCCGTGGCGATGGCCGCCTCGCGGGTGGCCGCGTCCCGGATGACGCCGCGCCCGCGCGACACCTCCTTGCGGCCCGCCTCGAACTGCGGCTTCACGAGCGCGACGAGCTCGCCGCCCGGCTCGAGCAGGGCGGCGAGGGCGGGCAGGAGCTTGCCGAGCGAGATGAACGAGGCGTCGACCACGACGAGCTCGAGCGGCTCGGGGAAGTCGGCTCGGCGGAGCGCGCGCGCGTTCACCCCCTCCCGCACGACGACGCGCGGGTCGGCGCGCAGGCGCGGGTGGAGCTGGCCGTGTCCGACGTCGACCGCGTAGACGCGCGCCGCGCCGTGCGCGAGCAGGCAGTCGGTGAAGCCGCCGGTCGAGGCGCCCACGTCGAGGCACACCTTGCCGCGGGGCTCGAGGCCGTGCGGCGCGAACGCCGCGAGCGCACCCTCGAGCTTGTCGCCGCCGCGCGACACGAAGCGCGCGCCCGCGCGCACCACGAGCTCCGCGCTCGCCGGCAGCTGCGCGCCGGGCTTGTCCACGCGCTCGTCGCCGCGGAACACCTGGCCGGCCATCACGAGCGCCTGCGCCTTCTGGCGCGTGGGCGCGAGCCCGCGGCGCACGACCAGGACGTCGACCCGCTCCTTCGGCGCCCGCGGGCCCGCGCTCATGCGGGCCCGTGCAGGGCGCGCGCGACGTCGCGCAGACCGAGCGCGATGCGCGGCCCCGGGCGCACGGCCGCCGCGGTCGTCAAGCGCCGCACCCGTCCGCCGCGGACGGCCGCAAGACCCGCGAAGCCGGGCAGGCCGAGCAGCGCCGAGGGGGTGGTCGGAGGCACGTCGAGCTCGGCCGACGCGTCGATGAGGACCTCGGGGTCGAGCGCCACGAGCCGCTCGAGCTCGATCTGCGGATAGGCGCCGCCCGCGCGGATCACGTTCGCGCCACCGGCGAGCCCGAGCAGCTCGTCCGGAAACCCGCCCGGCCCCGCGACGACGAGCGGGCTCGCCTCGAAGACCATGGCGGCGCGCACGCGCGGCCCTGCGGCGTGCGCCGCACGCACGGCCTCGAGGTCGCTTCGGATCCCGTCCGCGAGGGCCTGGGCGGCGGCGACCCGCCCGAGCCGCTCGCCGAGGCCGACCAGCAGGGCGCCGATGTCGGCGACCGAGTCGACGACCGGGACGTACGTGGCGATGCCCTGCGCCTCGAGGGCGCGCGCCACGTCGGGGCCCGCCGGACCGCGCGCGCCGACGACGAGGTCGGGCGCGAGGGCGAGCACGGCCTCGAGGTTCGGGTCGGCGAAGCCGCCGACGACGGGTCGGGCCGCCGCCTCGCGCGGGTAGTCGCAGTGGCGCGAGCGCCCGACGAGGCGCTCGCCCGCCCCGAGGGCGAACACCGCCTCGGTCGTGTTGGGCGAGAGCGAGACGACGCGCGTGACCGGCCCCGGCGCGGAGCGCTCGGCGCGGCTGCACGCCGCGCTCCCGAAGGCCGCGACGCACGCGAGCAACTGCCGTCGCGAGAGCGACATGCTGCGGTCGGCGGCCGGGCGCGTCAGCCGCGCCGGCGCCGTCGCCAGAGGAGCGCCGCGACGCTGCCGCCGAGGAGCATGTTCCACGGCACGGGCTTGGTCGGATCGGGGTTGCTCGCCGGAGCGCGCACCGTGCAGGTCCACTCCTCGGTCGTGATGATCTCCTGGGGCTCGGCCGGCGGCGGCGGCGGCGGCACCGCGCGGCACACGCTGCCGTCCACGGTGCACTCGTAGCCGTCCGGACAGGGCGCGGCCACGTTGCACGGTCGGGTGCAGTAGCCGTCGAGGCAGGTCGAGCCGGGGCACTCGGCCGGCTGTGTGCACGCGGCGCCGATCGGTGCCGAGTAGATGGGGTCGGTCGGGTAGCCCGTGGCCCAGGGTGGCGGCGTCACGGCGGCGAGGCCTGCGGCGTACACCGTCGTGTCCTTGATCCACTGGCCCCAGCTGAACACGTGCCCGTAGGTCGGGTAGGTGCAGCCCGAGCCTCCGCGCGAGGCGACGCCGACGACGCGGTTCAGCAGATCGATCGCCGGCCCACCCGAGTCGCCCTGGCAGACGCCGGTGTCGCCCTCGAACTCCTGGTCGGCCACCTGGTACATGCCGGGGCACTCGGCGCCCACGCACTCGGTGAACAGGCCGTCGCGGCGGTAGCGCCTGCCCACGGGGGCGTTCTGCGAGTCGTAGGTCAGACCGAAGCCGATGGCGCGGTACTCCTGGTTCGCGACGAGCGGCACGTCGACCGCCGGCACGAGGGGCGCGGCCTCGCTCGCGTCGATCGGGTCCGCGAGGATGAGCAGCGCCTGATCGAAGCCGCACACGCTGTTGCCGCCGGGGGGCACCACCACCTCCCGGACCGCGTGCCACTTGGGCAGCTGCAGCGGAAACAGCGTGAAGTAGTTCTGGAAGCCGGTGTCCGTGTACGTCGTGACGAAGAAGTTGCCGGGCGCCCACGGGCTGCCGAAGCTCGCCGAGCCGCAGCTGATTTGCTCGGGCGAGTTGGCGACGCAGTGGTGCGCCGTCAGCACGACGTTGGGCGCGAGCAAGGAGCCGCTGCAGAGGCTCTGCATGTTGTTCATGTAGATGCCGACCACGGCCTTGTCGGTCTCGTCCAGGTAGCCTCCCTGGATCGAGTCGCTCGCGAGCCCGACGCGGTCGTCGAGCGCGCCCTCGCCGGGGGCGCAGGCGGCGACGCCGAGCGCGGTGAGCACCAAGGATGCGAGCAGCGACGGACGACGAGTCGTACGCGAAGACATCGCGTGGATTGTACGTCGGAAGGCGCGCGCGCGGAACGGTGAGGACGCGCGCGCCGTGCGATCCATCGTCGCCGCAGCAATCGCTTGGCAACAGAAGCGATGCGTCGCGCGCCGCGGTGCGTCGCGCGCCGTCGCGCAGCGTCAGCGCAGGGCGCGGCAGCGCTTCACGGTCGCCTTGAACACCGGGTACTCGCCGGGCCCCGGCGACGCCATCTCGCCCGCGAGTGCCGCTCCGCCGAGCACCGACAGGCAGTCGGCCGCGCGCTGGAAGTCCTTCACGGCCGAGCCAACCGCCGCGTCGTCGCCCTCGACGGCCGCTCGGCCGAGCGCGGAGGCCGCCTCGGCGAGCCGGCACTTGGCCGCGGCAGCCGGGACCGTGATCTCGGGGGCGCCGGGGCAGCAGCGCACGCGCAGCGCGGTGAAGACGGCGAGCTTGTACCAGCCGAGCTGTGCCCACTCGCGCATCGCATCGGTGGGGCCGCGGCCACGACCCGCCGTCACCACGGCCGTGCGCAGCGCCTGCGCGCCGCGCACGCCGTCGCGCTCGCTGCACACGAAGTCGAGCTTCGCATCGGCTGCGAAGGTGTCCGGTGGGAAGAGCGGCAGCACGCAGGCGGCGAGATCGCCCGGTGGCGGAGGTGGTGGAGCGCTCGCGGATGCGCTCGGCGGGGGCGGTGGCGGCGCGCTCGCGGAGGCGCTCGGCGGCGGAGGAGGCGGCGCGCTCGCGGACGCGCTCGGCGGCGGAGGAGGCGGCGCGCTCGCGGACGCGCTCGACACGGCCACCGGGCTCGTCGATGCGGGGGGCGGTGCGCTCTTCGTCGCGCTCGTGCTCGCCGCGGAAGTGGCGGGCGCGGTCGCCGTGGGTGGGGAGGCGGCGGTGCTCGACCGGGGACCGAGCTCGTCGGGTGCGGCGGGCTGGCGCAGCACGAAGTAGCCGACGACCGCCAGACCGGCGAGGCCGGCGGCCACGAAGGGCAGGTAGGTGCGGGCCGGGCTCTTCTTGCGCCAGGTGGCGAGCACCGGCGTCGCGTCCCCGCCGAGCTTGCGTGGCAGCGCGCTGCTCGGTGGCGCCCCGAACGACACGGGCGCGCGCTCGCCCCGCGCGGCCGGCGCAGCGTCCTGCTCCTCGCCACCCGGGCTCGCCGCCGCCGCGATGGCGATCTCCGGCGCGTCTTCTACCCTCGGGCGTCGCGCCCCGGGGTCGCGAGCCGGGCTCGGGGCGCTGCGCGCCGCGACCAGCGCGCGCTGCACCTCCTCGGCGAAGGCGCGCTCGCGCTCCTTGTGGGTCGCGCCGGGCGTGCGCGCCGGCTCGGCCTCGACGGCGCGCTCCATCGGCAGGGTCGGCCGCTGGCTCGGGGGCGCAGGCTCGCCACCGGCCGCGCTCGCCGCCGGCAGCCAGTCGCGCGTGGGCCGCTGGCTCACCGGCGGCGTCGAGTCGGCAACCGTGGGCGGCCTGCTCGACGCGGCGGCGGCGGTCACGGGCGCGGGCGCAGGCGCGGGCACGGGCGGCAC
>JACRDA010000336.1 GCA_016212965.1 Myxococcales bacterium | reverse complement strand
GCTCCAGAGCTGCCACATGGCGAGCGTGTGCAGCTCGCGGCGCGGGCTCGCGAGCTCGACCTGCTCGGCGATGGCGCGCTCGTAGTAGTCGCGCGCCGGGCCGTCGTAGCGGAAGCGCCCGGGGATGGCGCGCAGGATCGGGTCGAAGAGCTCGCGCTTGAGCGCGAGCGCCGTCCGGAAGTCGAGGCTGGCCGACGGATCGACCCACTCGGCGAGAAAATCCTGATCGCCGTCGTGCCACCACGGGTAGCGGTGGACGTGCATGCCCGTCTCGCGCTCCCAGCGCGCGCGCTCCTCGTCGATGGGTGAGCCCGGGTAGAGGCGGAACGGATCGACGGAGAGAAAGCCGCTCGTGCCGCGCGGATCGTCGACGAACAGGCGGCGCAGGTAGGCGGCGCTCGTGCGGAGCGAGCGCTCGGTCTCGCCCGGGTGGCCGACGATGACGTTGCAGCCGAAGGGCACGCCGAGCTCGCGCGCCGTCTGCGCCACGTCGAGCATCCTCTCGAGGTAGCTCTCGAGCTTGCCGGCCTTGCGGATGCGCTTCAACTGCTCGGGATCGCCCGACTCGAGCCCGAAGCCGGGCGAAACGTTGGCGCGCGCCATGAGCGCGAGATCGTCCTTGTCGATGAGGTCGACGCGGATGAGGAGCCACACCTTGCGCGCCCGGCACGGCCGGCGCGCGAGCTCCTCGAGGAAGGTCTTGCGCCAGGCGTTCTTCATGCCGAAGAGCGCGTCGGCGATGAACAGCGTGAAGCGCGACAGATCGAGGAAGCGATCGAGGCGGTGGATCTCCTCGACCGCGCGCCCCGGCTCGAGCGCGCGCCACGAGACGTCGCGCTTGGCGCGCTCCATGCAAAAGGCGCAGTCGTACGGGCAGCCGCGCGACAAGTAGATCTCGGCCTGCGAGGCCATGCGGTGGGCGATGGGCCGGTAGCGCGAGAGCAGCTCCCAGTCGTAGCTCGCGAGCGCGTTCGGATCGGCGAGTGACTCGGGACCGCGCACGCGCCCGAGCGGGCGCTTGCCCGCGACGAGCGCGGTGCACAGACCGACGAGCGGCGCCTCGCCGTCGCCCACCACCACGTAGTCGAAGGGAGAGCCCGCGCCGAGGAAGTCGTCGGGCCGGGCGCTCGGGTGGTAGCCGCCCGTCGCGAGCCAAGCGCGGGGCAGGGCGCGGCGCAGCTCGGCGCCGATGACCATCACCTTGAGATAGTCGTACGAAGAGTAGCAGGAGATGCCGACGAGGTCGTAGCCGGGCGCCGCGATGCGCGCGAGATCGACGGGCCCGAAGGCGCGCTCCATGTCGAGGTCGACGACGTCGACGACGGCCCCTGCGGCCCCGAGCGCGGCGGCGATGGACAGGAGCTGCGGCACGCCGAAGTTGGCGCCGCCGGCGAACAGGCCGCCGGGCCACAGGAGCAGCACGCGCGGGCGATCGGGGCGCGGAGGCATGGCGATGCTCGGGGGCCGCGCGCGTCGCGTGCGCGCGTCACATCTTCTTCGGCGGCTTCGGCATCGGCAGGCTGAGGCACACCCGGGGCGGGGGCAGCGGCGGCGTCGCCGTGCTCGTCGTGCTCGCGGTCGGGACGGGCGTCCCGGCGTCCGCCGCGCCGACGACGGCGCTCCCGGTGCCGGGCGCGGTGCCGGTGCCCGCAGGGGCCGTCGCCGTGGCGGGGCTCGTCGCGGCGGGCGTGCCGGCGTCGGGCGCGGTCGTACCGGCGTCGTGCCGGTCGCCCGCGGGCTCGACCGACAGACAGACGCAGGCACCGCCCGCCCCGCCGAGCCCGCCGCCCGCGAGCGCGGCCGAGACGAAGGTCGCGCGGCGCGCGAGGATGTGATGGCGCGACGCGCCCTCGGAGGCGGGGGCCGGGTCGCTCGGACGGTCGTGCGCGCTCAGCGTCATGGGACGGGATCCTACCAGACCGAGGGGGCTACCCGCCCGTCGCCGTCGGGGGCGGCTTGATCTTCAGGCACACGGTCGGCGGCAGCGGCAGCTTCAGGCAGGGCCGCGGCGCGCCGGCGTCCGCGGGGGCGGAGCCCGTGGCGCTCGCACCGGGAGGCGCACCCGCGTCGGGCTCGCCCGCGCTCGGGCTCGCGGCCGTGTCGGGGCCGGCGCTCGCCGTGCCCGACGTGGCCGCGCTCGAGCCCGTCGCCGCGCCCGCGTCGGCGGACGGCGTCGCGGGGACCTCGCCGTCCCGGCGGTCGTCGATGTCGAGGCACGTCCGCGGCCCGCAGGCCGTCGTTGCGAGGCCCGCGGTCCCGAGCGCCACCGCCACGAACTTCGCCCGCCGGGCGAGGATGTGGCGGCGCGCCTCGTCGTCGCCGCCCGCGTCGCGCTTCTTCGGGTCTCGGTCGTCGCTCATCTCGTCTCCTCGGCTGCGCGCCTCACAGGATCACCTCGAGGCGTCGCCGGCCGGCGCCCGGCGCCCGCTCCGCGCCCGCGCCGCCGCCCTCGCGCGCCCGCGCGAGCTCGAGCTCGAAGTCGTCGTCCACGTGCTGCCACAGGAACGGATCCGGCAGGCGCCGCTCGCCCGCGAGGCCGAGCACCCACTCCGCCGCGGCGCCGCAGCCCCCGGCGCAGCTCTTCTGGTGCAGGCAGCCCTGGCAGAACTCGGGCAGCCGGTCGTGGTACTGCCGCACCTCCGGCGCCGTCACGAGCGCGGCGACGTCGACCCCCTCGTCGAGGATGTCGCGCGCGCCGCCGATCGCCGTGCGGTGCAGCGTGCAGTTCTTGAGCTTGCCCTCGGGGCCGAGCGCGAACTCCTGCAGGGGCGTCGCGATGGCGCACACGCCGAGCTCGATGGGCGCGTACTCCTGCCAGTCGAGCACGCACGGCGGGATCGGCATCGTGCAGGTGAGGCGCATGTCGCGCTCGCGCGCGTAGGGCAGGGCCTGGGTGAAGGCCTCGACGATGTCCGCGCGGCTCGGCATCAGCCGAGCCACATGGCTCCGCGCGTAGCCGGCCGGGCTGAAGCGACTGAGCGCCACGTGGCGCACGCCGAGCCCGTGCCAGAGCTCGAGCGTGGCGCCCACCGCGGCGGCGTTCTGGCGCGTGACGACCGTGCAGCCCACGACCATGACGCCCGCGGCCCGGAACGCCGCGACGCCGCGCAGCGTCTTGTCGAAGTGCTCCGCGCCGCCCACGTGCTCGCCGTGGAGCGCGGCGTCGGGGCCGTTCAGGGTGATCTGCACGTAACGGATGCGCGGTCCGTACGCGGCGAGGCGCGCGGCCACGGCGTCGGTCACGAGCCCGCCGTTCGAGATGATGTGCACGCCGAGGTCGGCGGCGGCGCAGAGGTCGAGCAGCGGCCAGACCTCGGGGCTCGAGAAGGGCTCGCCGCCCGTCAGGGTGACGTGGTCGAGCTCGAGGGCCGCGAAGAGCTTCTTCACGCGCAAGAGCAGCGGCGACTGGGCGCCGCGCCCCAGGCTCGCGCCGTTGTCGTCGCGCCACTCGTTGTAGCAGTAGTCGCACTTCTGGTTGCAGTGCGCCGTGAGCTCGATGGCGACGCTGTTCACGCGCGGCCGCGTCCCCATCCCCGACTCTCCCATCCGTCGAACGCTAACACCTCGGGCCCGTGCCGCAAGCGCGGCCGCCGCACCAGCGCCGCTCACGGTCGCGGCGCGCGAGATATCGCGTGAGCACGAGGCCGCGATCGCGGTACAACTCGGTCGCGCGCTCACGCGCAGCGAGGAGACCCACATGGCCAAGGGACAGGAGAAGCCGAAGACCAACAACAAGGAGAAGCTCACCATCAAGGAGAAGCAGAAGCGCAAGAAGGAGAAGCAGGCGTCGAAGGGCAAGTGATCCCTCGAGCGGTCGCGACGCGACGGCGCCGCCCGGGCACGCCGTGCCCCGGGGCGTGCTAGGGCCCGCGGCATGCGTGCGCGCGCCTTCGTCCCGGTGGCGTTTGCCATCGGCGCCGTCGCCGGCACCGCCCTCGACGCGCTCCACACCCACAGCGGGACCACGGCGTACGCGAGCCCCGTGCTCGCGCGCGCCGCGTGGTGGACGCCGCTGCTCTTCGGCAGCGCGGGCGTGGCGGTGCTCGGCGCCTACCCGGCGCTCGAGCGTCTCACCGGCCGCGCCGTGGCACCGCGCCCGAGCGGCGCCCGCATCGCGCCCGCGCTCGGGCTGTTCGCGGGCCTGTACGCGGCGAGCGGCTTTCTGCCTGCATCGAACGCGGTGAAGCTCGCGGTGCTCGCGGCCGGCGCGCTCCTGCTCTTCGCGGCGGTCGCCCGGAGCGCGCGCGCCGCGCTGCTCGCTGCCGTCGCCGCACTCGTCGGCCCGCTCGTCGAGGTGACGCTCATCGCGAGAGGCGCCTTCGACCACATGCAGCCGGATCTGCTCGGCATCCCGATGTGGCTCCCGGCGCTCTACGCCGCCGCCTCGCTCGCCTTCGGGCCCGCGGGCGTGGCGCTGGCGGGGCGGGCGCGCTGACGTCCGGCCTGCTCACAGATGCCCGGACAGGGTCCGCACCGCCGCGGGGTTGCCCGCGCCCTCGAGCAGGAACGGCAGCGTCACGAGCGGGACGGCGAGCTCGCGCTCGAGGCGCGCCAGGCTGCGCGCCTGCAGCTGCTCGCGTGCGGCGCGCCGCGCGCCCGAGTGCAGCGCGCGCTCGGCCGCCGTGCGGTGCCGGTGGGGCGCCACCTCGAGCAGCTCCGGGTGCTCGATGAGCGCCTCGCGCTCGTCGCGCTCAAGCAACGGCTCGAGCACCTGGTTCACGACCAGGCCGAGCACCGGTAGCTCGAGCGCGCGCACCGACCCCACGAGCTCGATGGTCTCGGTCGTGGGCATGTCCTCCGGCAGGCTCACGACCACGACGCCGCTTTGCTCGGGGCTCCGGAACATCTGCCACGCGAGCTCCGCGTCGCGCCGCAGGATGCCCGGTGGCGCCACGTCGAGGATGACCTTCGGCACGCGCAGCATGTCGACGCCGTGCCCCGTGGAGGGCGCGTCGAACAGCACCACGTCGAAGCGCGGGCTGCCGTCGTCGAGCTCCTCGGTCGTGTGGAACCAGGCCTTGCCGAGCACGGCCCACTCGTACAGCCCCGGCACGGCGCGGAAGAAGGCCTTGGTGTAGCGGTTCTCGGTGAGCGCGCGCGCGACGGAGCGGAAGCGCACCACCATCGTGCCGTACTCCTCGACGGCGCGCTCGGGCGCGATGCGACAGACCCACACGTTGGGCTCGGGGCTCACGAGGTCGTGGCCGATGGGCGGCACGCCGAAGAGCGGGGACAGCCGGTCGTGGGCGCCGCTCGTGGCGAGGAGCACGCGCTTGCCGCGGCGCGCGAAGGCGAGCGCCAGCGACACGGTCACCGTGGTCTTGCCGACCCCGCCCTTGCCGGTCACGAACAGAAAGCGCCGCGAGCTCAGGGTCGCGACGAGCGGGGGTGCCTCCATCGGATGCGATGCGTAGGCGACCGAGGGGCGAGCGGCAAGGGGCAAGGGGCGGTCAGCCCTCGAGGATCCGCAGGATCTCGGGCGGCGCGCAGCCGTAGCCCTCGGCGAGCTCGATGAGCTGGGCGTTGTGCGTGAGCCCGAGCAGGAACTCGCGCGCGTAGCTCGTGCCGCGCAGGCCGTCCACGCGCCGCAGGAGCACCGGCATGGCGCGCTCGATGGCCTGGCGCGCGCCCGGCAGGTCGCCGCGGCCGAGCCGCGCCGCGTGCAGGGCGAGGTAGATCGGCGCCTCGTTGAGCAGGCTCGGCGCCCCCGCGTCGAGCAGGTCGGCCGCCTCGGCGGCGATCTTCTCGGCGAGCTCGACGTCGCCGGCGCGCCGCTCGGCCTCGGACCAGAAGCCGAGCGCCGCCGGCAGTACGTCGCGGTTGTCCGTCGCGCGGTAGGCCTCGGCCGCGAGCTTGAGCAGCGTGCGGGCGCGCGCCACGCTCGCCTCCGGCCGGAGCAGGAGCTCGCAGCCGCGGTAGAAGAGCACGCCGAGCGTGACCCGGTCGCGCACCGTCCAGGTGCCGCTCGCCGCCTCGTCCGCCGCCGCGCGGGGCTCGGCGAGCGCGGCGTCGAGGCTCGGGTCGTTCGTGCTCCGCGCGCTCGCGCCGAAGTGGGCGGCGTAGCCGAGCAGCAGCATGCGCCCGAGGCGCGCCGTCCCGGAGCTGCCGATCTCCTCGGCCATGCGGATGCCGGCCTCGATCTCGTGCCGCGCCTCGGCCCGGGCGCCGATGGTGCTCAACGCGAAGCCGAGGTTCATGGTGAGCATCGCCTCGCGCTGCTTCAAGCGCGCGGCGCGGGCCGCCTTGGCGGCGTTGCGGCGCGCCTCGAGCGCGGCGGCGAGCTGGCCGCGCGTCTGCCGCACGACCGCCAGCGTCTGCCACGCGTCGACCGCGGCGGCCTGCACGCCGCGCGACAGGGCGAGGTCGAGCAGGTGCTCGGCCTCGAGCTCGGCCTTGGCGAAGTCGCCGGCGTAGGCGTAGCGCGTCGCGAGCGTGGCCGAGCAGCGCGCCTCCTCGTCGAGCAGGCCGAGGGCGGCCGCGCGCTGCCGCACCGTGAGCAGGCGCTCCTCGACGTCGGTGCCCATCGAGCGCGCGTCGTCATAGCGCGCCCGGGCGCCCATGGTGCGGAGCTCGCTCGCCTCGTCGTAGGCGTTGTCGGCCATCGCCTCGATGGCCACGCTGCGCTCGCTCGAGCGCTCGTCGAGGCGCGAGTACACCTCGTCGAGCAGGGTCGCACGCCCGAAGGCCACCTCGCGCCCCTCGGCGAAGGTGAGCGCCCGGTCGGCCATCGTCACCGCGTGGGACAGGGCGTTCGTGGCGAGGGCGCGGCGCGCCGCCACCTCCCAGTAGTCGGCCGCGAGCACGTGCTGGGCGCCGAGGTCGTAGTGCTCGGCCACGGTCGCGGCGTCCTCGCCCACCTCCGCGAGCCAGCTCGCCGCCGCGGCGTGGAGCTCGGCGCGCAGGCCCTCGCCGAGCGAGGCGTAGGCGACGTCGCGCACGAGCGCGTGCTTGAACCAGAACTCGCGGTTGCCCGCGAAGCGGCTCGCCTCGCGCTCGACCACGAGGTCGGCCTCGCCGAGGCGCGCGAGCGCGGTCGCCGCCGAGCGCACGCCGAGGGCGGCCACCGCCTTGTCCCACACCGCGAGGCCGAGCGCGCTCATCCGCAGCAGGGCCTCGTGGGCGGTGCCGTCGAGCGCGTCGAGGCTCACCTGGATGGCCGCCTCGATGGTGGGCACGGCCGCCAAGGGCTTGCCGGCGGCGATGACGCGCGCGAGCTCCTCGGCGAAGAGCGGCGAGCCCGCGGCCTGCTCGGCCACCTGTCCGAGCTTCGGGTCGGAGGCGTCGCAGCCGATGACGGCGCGCGCGATCTCCATCGCCGCGCGGCGCGCGATCGGGCGCAGCTCGATGCGCACGTGCTCGCGCTCCGCGAAGCGCTGCGGCCCGTCCTTCCAGAACGACGGGCGCACGAGCAGGAGCAGGAACAGGGCGCGGCCCGCGGCGCGGCTCGCAAGGTGGTCGAACCACGCGACCGACTCGGGGTCGAACCACTGCGTGTCCTCGAGGATGAACGCCACCGGCTCGCCGCGCGTCAGCGTGAGCACGAGCTCGGTCATGGCCAGGTAGAGGATGTCGCGCGCGCGGCGCGGCTCGATCTCGGCCGGGAAGGGGCGGCCGGCGAGCAGGCGCGCGAGGAGGTTGCCCTCGTCGTGCTGCAGCGCGAGCTTCGACAGGGTGCGCTCGAAGTCCTCCACCGTGGAGGTCTTGGGCATGCGCAAGAGATCGCACAGGGCGTCGCCCGCACCGCCGAGCGCGCGCGCGCGGCCGTACGCCTCGCCGCGGGCCTGCACCACGAAGGGGTCCGGGCAGTCGCTGCGCGTCTGCGTCTCGAGGCCCTTGCGCAGCTCGCGCGCCAGCCGGCTCTTGCCGATGCCCGGCGGCCCCGTGACGCTCACCACGATGGGCGTCCGCTTCTGACAGCAGCGCTCGAAGGCCGCGAGCATGGTGCCGAGCTCGCCGTCGCGCCCGACGAAGGGCGCGAGCTCGCCGCTCGCGCGGTGCTCGGGCAAGCGCGCGCCCACGAGCGACGCGCCCGACGGGTGCGGCGTGAAGTCGAAGGTGCTGCGTGCGAGCTCCGTGGAGGTCTCGTCGGCGACGAGCTCGCCCTCGCCGGAGTCGCGGGCGAGGGCCGCGGCGTGATCGACGACCTCGCCCACCGGGCGCGCCATGGTGACGTGCGCGCGGCCCGTCGCGACGCCCACCCGGGCGCCCGCCGCCGCCATGCGCTGCCCCACCTCGATGGCCACCGCCGCCTCGCCGCCCACGGCCCGCCGCGCGCCGAAGAAGGCCACGCCCGCGTCGCGTCCGAGCGGCGCCGCCTGGGCGCCGTTCTCGCGCAGCCAGCCGAGCTCGCGCTCGCGCGCCTCGCCCGTGCCGACGTGCAGCGCCACGAGCGCGGTCATGAGGCGGCTCGCGCTCGAGTGCACCGACTCGTTCTGCTGCTCGAGGCCCGCCGCGAGGGCGGGCAGGCGCGGGTCGGCACAGAGCGCCGCGAGGGCGCGCTCGACCTTGGCCATGTGCGGCCGCGCGTGGCGGTCGATGTGCAGCATGCTCGCGACGAGTTCGTCGAGCGCCTCGGGCACGTCCACGAGCAGGGCGCCGAGCCGCTCGGCCGGGGTCGACACGCGCTTGGCCAGGGTGGCGATGGCGCTCGGGCCGGTGTGCGGCGGGCGGCCGGCGATGAGCTCGAACAGGGTCGCGCCGAGCGAGTACACGTCCGAGCGCGGATCGACGACGGCGTCGCCGCGCGCCTGCTCGGGGGACATGTACGCGACCGTGCCCACCATCGAGCCGATGTCGCCGAGGTTGTGGCGCTCGGCGGCCGCCACGCCGAAGTCGACCACCTTGCACCGCAGGCCCTCGATCGGCAGTGCGGCCGGGCGCACCACGCTCGCGGGCGCGACGTCCCCGGGCGCCGCGCTGCGCGGCCGAGGCTCGAGGATCATGATGTTCGAGGGCTTGATGTCGCGGTGCACGATGCCGGCCGCGTGCGCCGCCGCCAGGGCCGACGCGGCCTGGCGCGTGGCCTCGAGCGCCTCGGGCAGGGTCAGCGGCGCCTCGGCCTGCCGCCGCTGCAGGTCGCGCCCCTCGAGCCACTCCATGGCGATGTAGGGCGTGTCGGCTTCGAAGCGCCGCCCGCCGAGCTCGACGGGCGCGGGGCCGAGGGTCCCGAACGCGACGATCTCGACGATGCCCGGGTGGCTGAGCCCCGCGAGCAGGCGACCCTCGGCCAGGAAGTGCTCGCGCGTCGTGTGCCCGTCCTCGAGCAGGGCGACGACCTTGAGCGCGATCTCGCGACCCGTCACGCCGTCGCGTGCGCGGAACACGACGCCCGCCGCGCCGCGGCCCACTTCCCGCTCCACCGTGAAGCGCTGCGCAGGATTGTCTGTGGCGTGGCCGAGCCGTTCGCTCATTCGACCGATCGCAGGGGAAAAAAGGACAGTCGACCAAGCCTACGCTCGCCGCACCGGTCTGTCACCCGCCGACCACCGGGCCGCGGCCCGCCGGCAGGCCTTCCCCACGGCCTGCCAGCCCGCCCGGCTCGTGCTCCGGGCGGCCGATCCGGGACGCGCACCGCGAGGCGTATTCTCTTCGATTCGTCGACGGAAACCTGCGCTCGCAGAGGCGCTTGACGGGTTGGGCCGGCCTCCGTAGCGTCCCTGCAATGCGTCGGCACCGAGGCCTGCTCGCGATGGCGCTCCTCGTCGCGCTTGGCGGCGGGGTCTACTTCGCCACGTCCGGCTGGGACGGCTGGGCCCGCATCTGGCAGATCGTCGGCCGTGGCGACAACCTGCCGATCGCCGGGCTCATCCCGATCCTCGCGTTCTTCACCTGGGTCGCGCTGCGCCAGGCCTTCCGCCACGACGCGCTCATCCGCGACGGCCGGTCGAACGAGATCCTCGACGACATGACCGAGTGAGCGGGCGTCGGGCGCGGCGACAAAAAAAAGCGCGCCGATGTGGGGGGGTACATCGTCGCGCGGAGAACAAACGCGCGGCGGCGGGGGGGGAGCGCCGCCGCGTCGTTCGGTGCTCGAGTTTGCACGTGTCGTGCCAGCTCGGTGCCGGCGGAAGATCGAGCACTTGGCGCAGCACGGCCTCACGCGCGCGGCAACTGTGAAATATCACCGTTGCAGGAACGTGATGTCGGTCGCCTCGCTGAGCGCGTGCACGGACCTCGGGCGCTGCTCGGGGGCGGCGCGGGTCGCGTCGGCGGGTCGCGCGAGCACCGCTCGAGGACAACCGCGCTCGTGCCGGCGCGCAGGTGCCGAAGTGCCGCCAGCCACCGCATCGCTTGTCCGAGAACAACGCGCAACGTGTCTTCCCAGCCGAGACCAAGCGGGCCCGAGCGAGAAAAAAAAACGCGACGATGCTGGGGGGGAGCATCGTCGCGCGGAGAACAAACGCGCGGCAGCGGGGGGGGAACGCTGCCGCGTCGTTCGAGCGAAAGGCAGTGCACCCGGCGTGCCACCCTCCAGAGCACCTGCCGTCGCGCGGTTAGCGCAGGCGCGCGGGCCGCAGCCCCTCAGACCTGCACGCTGCGACGTTGCACGTGCAAGGTCGGAGCCCCGCGAGCGAGCGTCCGCCCGACCGAGGACGAGGCCGCGCGCGTCGATGGGCACGCCGCGCAGCGCCTCGTCGCGGCGCGGCACGCCACGCTCGCCCGATGGCGGGCGGAGGACAAAAAAAAGCGCGACGATGAGGGGGGGGAACATCGTCGCGCGGAGAACAAACGCGCGGCAGCGGGGGGGGAACGCTGCCGCGTCGTTCGAGCGCCAGACATTGCACCCGGCGTGCCACGCTCCGAACGACGCGCCGTCGCGCGTTTGGAGCAGGCGCGCGGGCGTCGGTCCCTCAGACCTGCACGATCCAACCTTGCACGTGAAAGGTCGGCGCCGCCTCGGGCAGGGCCGAGGGCCACCGCTTGCGCGCTTCGCGGGTCGGTGTAGCCTCCGCGTGTGCTCGACCGCGTCGCCATGCACCAGACGCGCCTGCGCACGCCGGGCCTCGGCCTGGACGCGCGCGGCGTGGCGCTCGGCGCCAAGGGGCTGGTCCTCTTGCCGTCGGTCGACCGACTCGTGGCGTTCCTTGCGCTCTACACGTCGAGCGCCTCGCTCGGCGACTTGCTCGGCTCGCTCCGCATCGCGATCGTCAAGTCGAAGCTCGGCCACCGCGAAGTGGTGCTGAGCTTCGCGGCGGACTCGACCGACCGCATGGACCGCGTGAGCGAGATCGCGCGCCTGGCCGGCGGCTACGTCCTCACCGGCACGTCCCGCCACTTCGTCCAGTACCGCGACGCAGCCGCGCCGTTCGGCTACGATCTCCGCCAGATCGCGCCGACCGAGGCGGCGCTGTCGCTCAACCACACGACGTTCTCGCAGGAGTACGCCGAGGAGCGCGCCGTCGACCTCGCCGAGCTCTTGACGCGCCTCGAGCCGCGCCTCGACCCGAGCGCCGGCACGGAGGCGGGGCCCCGCTGGATCTGCGCCGAGCACGGGCTCGGTCCGGCGCTCCTTCACTACTTCGTGCGCTCCGTCGTCCCGGCCGAGGTTGGGGTCGCGGAGTGGCCCCCGGCCTCCGGCTTCGACGAGACGCCGGAGCGCCGCTACCTCTTCAAGGTCGAGAGCGTGCCCGAGCGGATGGCGGGCCTGCTCGGGCGTACGCCCGGGATCTCGGTCTTCGTGCCGGCCGGTCCCGGCGTGGCCGTCGAGGTGGGCTTTCGCCACCCGATCCAGCTCCGGGCCTGCCCGGTGTTCGACGCGAAGGGTCTGCTGCTCTTCCGCGGGCGCGGCCAGCCGCCGCTCGTCGTCGCGCGGCTGCCCGCGCTCGGCCCGGTCGGCGCGTTCGCGCGCGTCGTGCTGCAAGAGGGCGCGGCCCCGCGCGCCGCCGACAAGGGCGGGCCCCCGCGCGCGGTGGAGGTGCCGCTGCGCCTCGCCCACGACACCGAGCCCCTGCGCAACGTGACGGCGACCTTCGTGCCGAAGGAGGAGCTCGGCCTCTTGCGGCAGCTAGCCTACCGACTCGGCCGCGCCCAGCTCGAGACGACCGAGGTCGCGTTCACGGCGGCGGGCGCGTTCCTGCTGCGGCCCGAGGGCATCGAGGGCATCCCGGTGGGGAGCTACTTCCGGCAGCTGCACCCGCAGATCTTCGTGGCGGCCGGCTACACGCCCGTCCCGGCGGTCGCCGCCGAGGTGCTGTTCCGCGCGCTCGGCGCCCCGGCGCGCGACTACGTCTTCCTGCTGCGCTCCGGCGAGCGCGTGGGCATCGCGCAGGAGTCGTTCACGTCGCTCGCGGGCGCGCTGCTCGGTCACGAGGCCTGGACGGGGCTCGGCGCCGCGCCCATCGCCACCGAGCTCACGGCAGCGCTGCCGGTCGTCGAGCTCGAGGACCCTGGCTACAACCCGCTGCGCGACGTGCACGCGGTGGCCGGCGCCGGGGAGCCCGGCCGCTGAGGGCCGGGGAGGTCGCGTGAGCGTCGCCGAGCGCGCGCAGGAGCTCGCGGAGCGGGTGATCGGCCCGCTCCTGCTCGGCGGACCGCTCCGTCCCGTCCGTCCCATCGGCCTGCGCCTGGCGCAGGACCTCGTCCACGCCGCGGGGGCCGTCGACGACGCTTGGCGCGTGGAGGTGCAGGCCTGCCGGGTGCGGCGCGCGCGCGCGCTCGCGCCGGTCGACACGCTCGCCGATCTCTCGGCGGCGGAGTGGGGCCTCGCGGCGGCGTTCAACGACATCCTGCAGACGACGAACCACGAGCTGTCGACCTTCGCGACGCGCGGCCGCCACCTCGAGCTGTGCCGCTCCTGCCACGAGCTCTGCGCCGCGATCCCGCCGCCGGCGAGCGTGCTCGAGGCCGTGGCGCGCCACGCCACCTTCGGGCGCGCGTTCGAGCTCACGCGCCAGGACACCGAGGTGAGCTGGTGGACGGGGTCGGCCCGCTACCGGGGCCAGAAGCCGCCCCAGCGCCTGCTCTACTGGAAGGATCTGCGCAACGTGCGCGTCAGCACGACGCCCGTGGCGCTGCTCGACATGGACGAGGGCGTACCCATCACGGACGAGGACTTCGCCGGCCTCATCGCCGCCTGGCTCGGCGTCACGCCGCTCACGGACCTCGCGCTCGTGGCGCGCGTCGAGCCGGCCTTCGCGTGGACGCGGGCGTCGCTGTCGCTCGTGGCCTCGCCGGTGGGGCGCGATCTCGCGCTCCGCGCGTTCGCGCAGCGGGAGCCGTCCTACGAGCTCTGGCGCAAGCAGTGCCGCCAGGACGCCGACGCCGCGGTGGAGGCGCTCGGCAAGGCCACCGCAACCCTGCGCCCCGGCACCGCGCCGCGTGCGGTCGCGGAGGCCTTCGTGGGCGCGTTCCGCCAGGCCGCCGAGACCTGGGTCGCCGAGGCGCGCTGACCGGGTCGTGCTCGGCGTGGGCCGCGCTTGCTGCGCACGCGGTACGCCGGTACGGCTCGGGGGGCCGGAGCGCGCGCGGGTGCGCGACCGGCACTTTCGATCCATGCTTCGGCTACGCTCGAGCTTGCGGCGCGCCTCCCCCGACGGGCGGCGCGGCCCTTCGACGGAGGTCTCCATGGCGGCGCGCACCCTGTCCTCGTTGGCCACGCAATCGGCTTGCCTCGTCGCGACCGCGGCCGGCGTCGCGGCGCTCGCGGGTTGTCCGCTGTACCCGGCCGAGGACGGGCCCGGCGTCCCGACGCAGAGCAACACCCAGACTCACACGACGACCAGCGTCACCACCACGACCTCGCAGGGGGGTAGCGGCGGCGCGGGCGGCGCCGAGGGCGGCGGCGGCGGCACCGGGGGCGGCGGCGGCGGCGTGCCGGCGAGCTGCCTCGACGCCAACCTCGCGGCGGACGTCTTCGCCATCGCCGAGCCGGGGCTCTGCCTGGTCGGCAAGTACACCGCGCCCTTCGAGGTCTCCTACGCGCTCTCGCCGAGCTGGGGACGGCACGGGGGACCGCTCACGGTGCAGGCCGGCTCCCCGGCGGGCAGCGTCGATCTCGGCCGCTGGAGCGCGCCGCTCGACCAGGTGGGCGAGCTCACCGCCCAGACGACGAACGTGCCGCTCGCCATCCAGGCACCCGGCAGCGTGTTCGTCGGCCCGGCGGCCGTCGACCTGCCCTTCGCGAACTGGACGCTCGTGTCGTGGACCGGCGACTTCGGCTCCGCCGACGGCGAGGCGCTGCTGCTCAGCGGCTCGTCGGTGGCGCAGCGCCAGCCGGTCGCGGGCCTCTTCTCGGCCGTCGGCGTCCCGTCGGAGGCCTTCCTCGGGCGCATCCTGCACACCTCGCTGACGAAGCTCGGCGCCGCGGGCGATCCGCAGACCGCCGGCCTCTACGCGGCCGACATCTGCGCGAACCTGCAGCCCTGCGCGACGCAGGAGGTCGCGACGTGGGGCGACGCGAACGGCCCCGTCAAGCTCGACGCGGACGGCAACGCCTTCGCGGTGCAGACCACCCTGTCGCCGGCACAGCTCACGCTGCGCGCTTTCGCCGCCGCGAGCGTCGCGCCGGGCGCCGGGCCGGCGAGCGGGGTCGAGCTGTTCACCCTCGACGGCTTCGGCTCCGAGCTCGCCGCCCTCGGGCCCGCGGCGGGCGCGCCGGGGCTCATCTTCTTCCAGCCCTTCGACGCGCTCGCCTACGACGCGCTCGACGTCGTGGTCGCGCACTACATCGTGTCCGGCGGGCTCATCGGCGCGGTCGGCGCGCCGACGCCCGCCCTCACGCTCACCACGCCCGGCACGGCGCTCACCCTCATGACGGACGCCGCCGGAAGGCTCTGGGTCGGAGCGGTGACGGCGCCCGGCGAGAGCACCTTCTACGTGCTCGCGCGCTCGAGCTAGCGCCCGTCGGCGCGAGGCTCCTCGGGCCGGCGTGCCGGGGGTTGCGGCGCTGCCGTCCGGGGCGCTAGCTTGGCTGCGATGAGCACGCTGTCGCAGCTCCGCGGCGCCTTCGTGGCAGCGATGCTGAGCGAGCCCGCGCGCCATGCGCGCGAGCGCCTGCGCTCGTGGATGCGCGGGGCGACCGGGCGCGCTCGGCGCCTCGAGCTCTACTGGCTGGCGTCGGACCCGCACAGCCACCTGCTCGCCCAGGCGCTCGGGCGCCTCTTGCCCGTCCTGCCGCTCGAGCTCGACGTCGTCGTCCTGCCCGAGCCCGCGGTCGACGTCGATCCGGAGCCCGAGCTGCGGCGCGCCTTCACCCTGCGCGATGCGGCCGAGGTCGCCCCGCACTTCGGGCTCGCGTTTCCTGCCGCACCGAGCCCGCCCGATCCGGCGCTCGCGGCGCGGGCCGAGGCCGTGCTCCTCTGCGCGCGCCCCTCGGCCGAGCAGCTCGAGGTCGCGGTGCGCGTGGGCGATGCCCTGTGGGCGCGGGACGCTGCGGCCCTCGGCGCACTCGAAGCGGCGCACGGCGCGGTCCCGGCCGGGGAGCGCGAGGAGCTCCTCGGTCGGTCCGCGGCGCTCGGGCGTGCGCGCGGCCACTACCGCGGCGGCATGCTGTACTACGAGGGCGAGTGGTACGGTGGCGTCGACCGCGTGCAGACGCTGCTCGAGCGGCTGCGGGCCGAGGGGCTCGCGGGCGCCCACGGCCTCACGTGGCAGGCGCTCGACCGGCTGCAGGCCTCGCCCCACGACACCCCGCCGCCGGCCAGCGTGGCGCCCATCTTCCGCGCCGCGGCGCGGCCCGGGCGCGTCCGGGGCTCGGGCGCGACGCGGCGCCCGAAGCTCGAGCTGTTCTTCTCGTTCCGGAGCCCGTACTCGTACCTGGCCCTCAGCCGCACCAAGCACTTCGCGCTCTCCTACCCCGTCGACCTCGAGCTGCGGCCCGTGCTCGTCGGCGGTCTCGCCGCGCCCGCGCACAAGCGGCGCTACGTCGTCGCGGACGCCAAGCGCGAGGCCGACCGACTCGCCCTGCCTTTCGGCCGCATCTGCGAGCCGCTCGGGGTCGGGGTCGAGCGCTGCCTCGCCGCCTTCGAGCACGCCGAGGGACTCGGACGCGGCTTCGAGCTCATGCAGTCGGTGATGCGCGGCATCTGGGCCGAGGCGCGCGATCCGGCGAGCGATGCGGATCTGCGCTTCGTCGCCGAGCGCGCGGGCCTGCCCTGGCGGCCGCTGCGCCGGGCGCTCGGCGAGCCCGCCTGGCGCACGCGGGTCGCCGACAATGCGGCCGCGCTGCGCGAGGCGGGCCTGTGGGGCGTGCCGTCCTTCCGCATCGGCGACTTCACGACCTGGGGACAGGACCGCATCCCGCTCGTCGAGCGGCGCATCCGCGACACGCTCGGCTGGCCCTGAACGGCCGTTCCTCGCGCCGCGAGCACGACGTCGGCTGTGCAAGACGACGGAAAGCGCGCTACGCTTGGTGCGAGTTCGATGCTCTTATCCTTACGCTCCCTGGGGCTCATCGCCCTCGGGCTCGCGTCGCTGGTGCCGGCTTGCGGTGCCTCGAACGCCGAGCTCCTCGTGATCGACGACACCGGTGTGCCCGGGCCGAACGCCACCATCGCGTTCGACGAAGAAGGCACGCTCACGCTCGCGCCGGGCGAGGTCGTCGCGGTCACCGTCCACACGAGCCCGCCGGCCCCGTACGAGATCGCGTTCTTCCTGAAGGGCGCGGCGCTCGACGCGTCGCTCGGTGCGACGGTCGTCGTGGCGGCGCCCGACGGCAGCGCGACCGTGCAGCTCAAGGCGCCGAACGCCGCCACGAGCTTCGCGCTCCGCGCCAAGATCAAGGACGGGCCGGCGGTCGATCTGCTCGTCGCCGTGAGCGACAAGGGTTTCGGGACGCTGCACGTCGTGCCGGTGTACGAGGGGCAGCGCGAGACGCGCGAGTGGGTCGCGAGCGTCGCGTCCGGCACGAGCTGCGCGGCGCTCGCCGCGATCATGCCCGAGGATCCGGAGGGGGCGCTCACCGCGGTCGCCGAGCCGCCCGACCCGCTGCTCGTGCCCGACGTGCCGGTGGGTCCGACCCTGGCGGTGTTCGTGCGCGGCGGCCACTACATGTGGGGCTGCAGCGACGTGCCGAGCCTCGGAGCCGGCACCACGCTCGACGTGGCGGTGCCCATCGTCCCGAAGCCGCTCGACCTCTCGGCGACGCTGCTCGACGTGGATCTCGCCTTCGCGCCCGACCCCGGACCGTGGAACGCCATGCTCGAGGGCGCGCTCGCCGCCTCGCTCGACGCGCTGCTCGCGCCGGGGCCCACCGACGCCTACGCCCTCGTCGTCGCGATGAAGGAGCGGTCCCCGGACCCGGCGGCCTTCCTCGCGGCGGCTCAGGTGGGCGGCTGGTTCACGCTCCTCGCGACGCACTTCGCGCAGAACGGCATCGACCTGCGCGCCTTCGTCACGACGCACGCCCTCGCGGGCCTCGGCTCCGCGCCTCCGCTCGTCAGCGGCGAGCTGTCGAGCGTCGGCGCCGACGGGGTCGCGCTCTTCACGCTCGGGGCGCTCGGTCCCGTCTCGGCCGACGAGGGCGGCATCCCGGCCGACTACCTCGTGAGCTGGTCGGCCGACTCCTTCGACGACGTCAACCTCGGTGGCACGTTGTTCTGGCTGCCGAGCCGCCTCGTGGCGGTCGCGGCGGAGCACGCCCTGCCGCCCGCCACCTCGATGGCGAACGCGCTCGCGAGCGAGGTCGAGTGCGCCACGGTCGCGAGCCTGCTCGCGGGCTACGGGGCGTGCGACGCCGGGTGCCTGCAGCTGCTCTGCGAGGACGCGCTCGCCGAGCGCTGGCTCCACGCGCGCGACGTATCCGCCGTCGCGGGCCAGATCGGCACCATCGCCCTGCAGGCGCTCGGGCTGGCCGAGTTCGACGATGTCGCCGCGATCACCGCGTTCTCCGGCAGCTGGGTCGGTCAGGTGAGCGACGGGGTGTCGGTCGCGCAGGTGAGCGGCGCCGCGAGCGGCGTCAAGCCCATGCCGCCCACGCCCTGACGGCGCGGTCGCACGCGGTGAGGGCACGCGGTGCGCACGGCGCGGCGCGCGTCTGTTAGAGTGGTGCCACCCCCATGCCCTTCCGCACCGCTCGCTTCGCCTCCACCCGCGTCACGCTCCTCGGTCTCGTCGCCGCCGCCGGCGGGCTCGCCGGCTGCACGGTCACGACCGAGCCCGAGCCGCCGCCCCCGGCCGGCATCCCCGCCGGCGAGGTGTGCGTCACGCCCGGGACGGCGACCGTGCGGGTGCGCTTCGAGCCGAGCTTCGTCGCGATGGCGCCCGGCGTGCGCCGCAAGGTCGAGGTGGTCGTCGACCCGGACTTCTGCACGGACACGGCCCTGTCCTTCGAGAGCGACGCGACCGACGTCGTCGCCACGCCCGCGCAGGCGGTCGTCTCCTACGGCAAGCCCCGCATCGCGTTCGAGGTCGAGGGCGGCGTGCTCGGCGACGCGGTCGTGACGGCGCGCGTGCCGCGCGGCGACGGCACCGACGCCGAGGCCACGCTCGCCGTGCACGTGCTCGACGACGCGCCCCCGGCGTGCGCTCCGGCCGACGACGTGCCGCCGACGGCGCTCGCCGCGGGCGCCTCGGTCGACGCCGCCGGCAGCCTCGCGGGCGCCGGCATCTCGCTGCCCGCCGGCAGCGACAAGCCGAACGGCGGCAGCTTCCTCTGGAGCGTGACGCCCTTTGCCGCGAGCCTCGCCTGCGCGGCCGACCTCGATCTGCCGGGGTACCTCGCGCTCGGGCCGGCGGTGACCTTCGGGCCCGAGACCCTGCGCTTCAAGCGCGACGTCCCGATGAGCGTGCCCCTGAACCCCGCGCGCCTGCCCGAGGCGGCGCGCTGGCGGCACATGCGCATGGCCTACCGCGGCCCCGCGTTCTCCGCGCCGCGCACCGTGACGGTCACGGACGCGCGGGTCGAGCAGGATGCGGGCGGCGCCTGGCACGTGACCTTCAAGGCCCCGCGTCTCGGCACCTACCAGGCCGTCGTGCCCGAGGCGGCCGGCACCACCGCGCACACGCGCCGGCTCACCCACCGCGCCGTGACCGGCGTGTCGATGGGCGGCGGCGGCTCGGGGATGATGGGCCTGCGGAACCACCACCTCTTCGACGTCGTCGCGCCGCTCGGCGGGCCGGTGGAGTGGACCTGGCTCATCGACCACATCGAGCACAACCACACGGCCGGCTTCCGCGCGATTGCGCCCGGCACGGTGCTCGCCGACATCCCGCTCGCCAAGACGCCCTGCACGACCGACCTCGACTGCGCGGCGGACGAGACCTGCCTCGGCGTGCTCGCGTCGCCGCCGACGAGCGGTAAATGCACGCTGCTCGGCCACCCCGAGGAGCCCTACGTCCACCCGTCGACGTTCAACACCTGGTGGGCGGAGTACCCGCGCACCGGCACCGGAGGGAGCTTCCCGCGCGACGAGTACGTGCAGATCTTCCGCGACCTCGCACTCATGTACGGCAACCCGAGCGGCGACAACCCGCTGCCCGGCGCCGAGAACCTCCCGGCGGGCGTCGACCCCAACGACCCGAGCCAGGTGGGCGACCACCCGGACGGCGTGTGCAAGGTGTGGGTCGACCCCATCGACGGCGACCCCATCCAGGAGGAGATCGCCAACAACTGCCCGCACGAGCGCTGCGCGCATCCGCTCACGCTCCAGAACTACTTCGACGACGAGTACAACCCGGACGGCACCTTCCCGGTCATCACCTTCTGCGACGGCTCGCCCCAGAACTGGGATCTGTCGCCCTACGCCAACACCTGGACCGCCGGCGGCAACGACTTCCCGATGGAGGTGGCCCTGGCCGTCGACTACAACGGCAACGGCCAGCGCGACGAGCTCGAGCCCGTGATCCGCAACGGCCACGAGGCGTGGGACGACTGGGGCGCCGACCAGACGCCGAGCGCGCTCGAGCCGGGCTACGCTCCGGACAACCTCGATCCGGCCGGCGACGACTACGAGCCGCAGTACAACCCGAGCGGCACCGAGGGCAACCACCGCTACGACGCGGGCGAGAAGTTCTACGACTACGGCCTCGACGGCGTGCCGGGCACCGTGGCGAGCCCCTACGACCAGGGCGAAGGCGACGGGGCGTTCACGGTGGCGCGCGGCCTGCAGCACGTCTGGGACTGGGACTCCTCCTCGGTCGTGCGCCGTCGCACGCCGAGCGTGCCCGGCGGCGAGCTCGACGACGCCGCGCTCCGGCGCCTCGACCTCTGGACCGACGGCGGCACGCGCGATCTCTTCAACTTCGCCGAGAGCGCGCGCCAGCTCGCGGGCTCCTTCGCCTCGCGCGGGCGCGAGGTCGCCCAGTACGCTTCGTTCGTCGCGCCCCCCGGGCTCGACATCACGAACGAGAACGCCTACGACCCGTCCAAAATCGTGTGGGCCGACATGCCCGGCGTGGTCATGCAGCGCTACGGCAAGGACGATCCCACGGCGAAGGAGATCGAGGACGGCGCCGGGCAGCACGTCGGCACGGTCCCCGAGATCGCCAGCCGCCTGCAGAGCGCGCTCTACTTCATCGGCTCGCGCTGGCCGGACGCGCCGCGCGCGCGCTTCTCGCCGTCGGCCGAGAACCCGGCGCCGGGCGCGCCCGACTGCGCCGTCTCGCCCGGCAACTGCCTGTTCGACTTCACGTCGAGCGACGGGCGCACGGGCCCGGTCGTCGTGTCGCTGCCGCCCGGCTACGCGCACAAGGACCTCCAGGACAAGCGCTACCCGGTCATCTTCATGCTCCACGGCTACGGCCAGACGCCGGACGATCTCCAGGCGGCGATCGTGTTCCTGTCGAACTGGATGAACGCCCCGACCACGAGCCAGGCGAGCCGCCTGGCCAAGGCGATCCTCGTCTACGTCGACGGTCGCTGCCGGCCCAACGCGGACGGCGTCGCGGAGTGCATCCGCGGCACCTTCTTCACCGACTCGGTGCGCGCCGACGGCGCCCACATCGAGACCTGGTGGCTCGAGCTCATCAACTACATCGACGAGAACTACCGCACGATGGGCGAGACCCTGGTCGAGCAGACCGACTGAGTCCCGCGAGCGTGGAGCCGAGCTCGGGCGAGACGAAGAAGCGAGAGGACCGCAGAGGCCGCGGAGGGGAGAGAGGCCGAAGAGTCGGAGACGATTGGGTCTCGCGCCAGCGGATGGCGCGGGCCGCGCGAGCCCGGTGTCCCGGGACGCGACCTCTCCAGCCGCTCTCCCTCTGTACCCTCTGTACCCGCTGTACCCTCTGCGGCCTCACTCTCCTCTGCGGCCTCTGCGGTCTCTGAGTTTCTGCGGTCTCTGTCCGGACGACTACTCGGTGCGCGCCGCCTCGGAGTAGGATGCGGCACCGAGGCGAGGTCAGCGCATGCCGCGAACGGGCTACGAGGACGTGGTGCTCATCACGGGCTTTCCCGAGGTGGGGGCGCGCCGGCTGTGCGCGCACCTGCTGGCGGCCGAGCCCCGGACCTTCGTGTACCTCGTGGTGCTCGAGAAGCTGCTGCCGCAGGCGGCGGCCGTGCTCGAGAGTTTCCCCGAGGCGGACCGGCGCCGCGTGGGCGTGCTCGCGGGCGACGTCGCCGCGATCGACCTCGGGCTCTCGGGCAGCGAGTACCGCACGCTCGCCCGCGAGGTGGGGCGCATCCACCACGCCGCGCACGTGAGCTACCTCGGCATCGACCGGCAGACGGCCGAGTACGCCAACGTCGGGGGCGCCGCCGAGGTGATCGAGCTCGCGAAGAACGCCGAGGCGCTGCGCGCGGTCGTGCACCACTCGACGGCGCACGTGTCCGGTGATCGCAAGGGCACGGTCTACGAGGAGGAGCTCGACTGCGGGCAGGGCTTCCACGACTTCGTGCAGGCCTCGCGCTTCAAGGCCGAGCAGCTCATGCGCCGCGCGATGCGCGAGCTCCCCATCGCCATCGTGCGCCCGACCCTGATGGTGGGCGACTCCGGCACGGGCGAGGCCGACCGGCTCGACGGCCCCTATCTGCTCGTGCTCCTCATCCTCGGCTTCCCGGGCGAGGGGGCCTTCCCGCTGCCCTCGGGCGGGGACCGGCCCCTCGACATCGTGCCGGTCGACTACGTGGCCAAGGCCGCGCACGCCATCGGTCGGAGCCCCGAGGGTCCGGGGCGCACCTACCACCTCGCCTCGTGCGAGCAGCTCACGGCCGGGCAGGTGTTCGAGGCCATCGCGCAGGCCGGCGGCCGCCGCACGGTCCAGAGCCACATGCCGCCCGAGCTCGTGAACGCGCTCCTGCACGCGCCCGGCGTCGCCCGGCTGATGCGCTCGCCGCGCGCGCTCGTGCAGCAGCTCGTCTCGGGCGCGCGCTACGACCGGCGCAACACCGAGGCCGTCCTCGGCGGCACCGGCATCGAGTGCCCGAAGCTCGCCGACTACGTCGACACGCTCGTCGCGCGCGCGGTCGAGGAGTTCGGCCTGCGGCGGCGCGACGGCAGCGGCGCGCCGGAGTCGGCGCGCTAGCCCGCGCGGCGGGGGCCCCGCCCGCTACGGCCGTGCGCGCGGCGCCCGCGCCACCGCTGCCGCCTCGAGCGCGCGCGTGCGCGCCTTCATGTCGCGCTCCTCGGCGGGCGTGCGGTGGTCGTGCCCGCACAGGTGCAACAGGCCGTGGGCGAGCAGCAGCGTGAGCTCGGCAAGGAGCGGGGCCCTGCGGCGGCGGGCCTGGCGCGCGGCCGTCGGGACCGAGAGGATGACGTCACCGAGGGGCTCGGGGACGACGGGCGGCAGGGGCTC
>JACRDA010000335.1 GCA_016212965.1 Myxococcales bacterium | reverse complement strand
CGCGGAGCGCGAGCTCGAGGCTCCGGTCCGACGCCGCGAGGTGGAGCCCCCACACGAGCGCTCGCAGGAACAACCGCTCGTGCTCGGGCCGGGCACCGTCGCCGGCGAGCGCGCGCGCCGCGGCACCGGGACGCTCGAGCTCGCTCGCCCCGGCGCCGATCCACGCCGCGAGCCAGCGCGTGCGATCGGCGCGCGCCCGCCAGCTCGCCGTGGCAGCGCACTTCGCGCGGGCGTGCAGCGCGAGCGCCTCGAGCCACGGAGCGAGGGCGCCGACCTCGACGGGGCGCGCCGCCGACACGGCCGCGCGCGCCGCCGCCTCCGACAGCCCGCCGGTGCGCGCGGCCTCGGCCAGCGACCACGCGACGGAGACGCCATCGAGCGCCGCGCCGACCCCGAGCAGAGCCTGGCACACGACCTCCGACCAGCGACGCAGCGCGGCGCGCGACTCGCGCGGTCGGTCGCCCGCGACGGCGAGCTCGACCGGCAGCTCGAGCACGCCGGCCCCGGGCCACAGCTCGCCCACGCTGCGCGCCCCGGCAGGCACGAGCCCGCCGCCCTCCGCAGGGCCGCCGCCCGCCTCGAGGCTCGTGAGCGCACAGGGGCATTCGACGACGAGCGAGACGCGCACCGCGACGCCGTCGTCGACGAAGGTGGTCGGGTAGGTCTGGCAGCCGCGCGGCTTGCCGCGCAGCGCCGGATCGTCCGGGCCGGTCCCGGCGCCCCCAGTGGGCGGCCGCGCCGCGGTCGCGGCGAGCTCGAGGCGGCAGCGCTCCCGGCCGTCGAGGAAGGCGCAGCGCCCGTCCACCATCGTGACGGCCGAGCGCTCGCCGGTGCTCCCGAAGAGCGGCACGAAGAGCCGGTCTCGTTCCGCACCGAGCGGCTCGGACAAGAGCGTGCGGGCGCGCGCGACCTCGAGCGCACCGAACGGAATCGAGCCGTAGGTGCGGCAGCACGCGCCGTTGCCGTCGCACGCGAAGCGGTAGGCGGGCAGCGGCTCGAGCGGACGGCCGGGCTCCGCCCGCGGCACGGGCGAGCGCGCGCGGACACCGCTCGCCAGCATCCCGCGCGCCTCGAGGTCGGCGAAGAGCCGCGCGATCTCGGAGGCGCGGCGGTAGGCCCCGGCCCGCGAGGCCGCGAGCACGATGCCGTCGAAGTCGCGCGTGCCGTCGGCGGCGAGCACGAGCGTGAGCTCGCGCGGGTCGAGCACGAGCACCTCGTCGCGCGCGGTGTCGTGGAGGACGGCGCGCTCGACGCCCTCGACCAGATGGAGCCGCGGCAGCACGTGCTCGGCGAGGCGCGGCCGCGGTGGGAAGCGCCGCGCCGACGACGCGGGCGGCGGCGCTCCCGACGGCGCCACCGGCGGATCGTCGTCGCGGCCCGAGCTCATGGCTCGGCAGCATTCGCCGAGCGGGACCGCGGCGGCAAGCGTGCAGCCAGAGACCCGTGGCCCGGGCGGCAGGACGTGCACGAGCGACTGGCGCCGCCGCGCGGTCGTGTTACCGGGGGGCGTGGATGCATCGCCCGTCGTGCTCACGAGCGAACGGCTCTTGCTGGTCATGCCCGGTGGGGCTGGCGCGACCCGTGCCGTCGACTACTTCACCGAGAACCGCGAGCACCTCGCGCCCTGGGAGCCGCCGTTCCCCGACGCGATGTTCAGCCGAGCCTTCTGGGAGCGGCGCTTCGAGCAGGATCTGGCCGACCACCGCGCCGGCCGCGCACTGCGCCTCGTGGTGTTCGCGCGCTCGGACCCCGACGGGCCCATCCTCGGCTTCTGCAACTTCACGCAGTTCGTGCGCGGAGCGTTCATGGCGTGCACGCTCGGCTACAGCCTGAGCCGCGCCGCCGAGGGACAGGGCTACATGACCGAGGCGCTGCGCCTCTCGACGGCCCACGTGTTCGACGTGCTCGGCATGCACCGCATCCAGGCGAACCACATGCCCCACAACCGCCGCAGCGAGGCCGTGCTGCGCCGCCTCGGCTTCGAGGTCGAGGGCTACGCGCGCGACTACATCTACATCCACGGCGCGTGGCGCGACCACGTGCTCACCGCCCTGACGAACCCGCGCGCCCCGCTGCCGGAGTACCTGCGCACCGAGGTCCTGACGCGCTAGCCCTCGATTTCGCGCCAGCGTTCGCAGGCTCCAGACTGCGGGCTACGGGCTCAAGATCAGTCACATCGTTGTTGCCTGGCGAAGTCGACCACCCCGGCCGACCCAGAGGCCGACCGCCGAGTAGGGGGCCGGGCGAGCGCGGATTCGTCCGGCTGGTAACTCGGCCTGGCGCACACAGAGGACAACCGCCAAGACAGCCCCGCGGTTCCCGCCTGCGCTCGCAGCTCGCTCCGGCGCCGCGGGGACCCCAAGTGCGCCAAGGTGAGCAGGGGGCGCGCAAGGCGCGCAAGAGAGCGCTGCGCCGGCGTTTCCCGGCTCAACCGGAACCCCCCCTATCCTTGGCGCTCTTGGCGCCTTGGCGGTTGATTCCCGGGCCTGCAGACTGGGAACTGCCGGTTCGTCGACAACGAGCAGGTGTCGCTGGCTGGCTGCTCGCGCTGGCTGCCCTTGAACAAGGCGGAACATGCGATCGATGATGAGCCTGGAGCCCGTGGCCTCGCGCGTAGCGCGCCTAGTACCTCGGCACAGAGGTCGTGACTGATGTCTCGCCATCGGACCGCGACGTAAGCGCCCGCCCGCGTGTCGATCCCCGGCGCCAACCACACTGCTGCTGCGAACCGAGTTGGCGT
>JACRDA010000324.1 GCA_016212965.1 Myxococcales bacterium | reverse complement strand
GGCGGTTCAGCAGCACTCGAGCTACTTCGCCTCGCCCTATGCGTACGCGTGCACGAGCATCGAGCGCGACCGCTTCGACATGCGCGCGCGCCGCTCGTACTCGAACACGGCCGCGAATCTGTCCGTGCCCGTCTGGGGCGTACGAACAGCGGGGATGTACTGTCAACCGAACTCGAACACGCCGACGAACTGCAAGGAGCTCGCGGACATCGACGACCAGGTGCTCGACGAGGCGCAGTGCGCTAACGTCCCCGGCGCCCCGCCTCCGCCGTCGTGCGGCATCGTCGAGTCAGCGAGCACACGGTTTCACCGTCTGAGCCTGTACTACTCGTCGACGAACAGCCCGGCCGAGACCGGCGGCGATCCGAACGCCATCCCGAAGGCGCTCGACTACGGCTACTCCGCAGCCAGCAGCGCGCCCGGTCCCGTCTGGCGCTGGGACTACCGGGCCGACGTGAAGCGCTGGGTCGCGACGGGCATCTACCCAGAGCTCGAGACGAGCGAGAACGCCGTCCTGCTCGGCAACGACGCCATCGGCACGGACCTCGACGGGACCTTGTGGTTCCACGCCGACACGCCGATCGGCGACACCGTGAACGCCTGCGGCCCGAGCGGCTGCACCGGCTTTCACGGTGAGCAGCTCGCCAACCACCACAAGCTCGGCGGCGGGCGCGGCTACCACGTCCACACGAAGATCTGCACGCCGCTGCTCGCGCCCGTATGGGAGCCGTACCCCTACATCTTCCTCGATCAGGGCGATCCGCCCGACTGGACCCGCTGGGACGCGGCCGCTGGCGAGTCGAGCGTGCTCGTTCGCGCCGGGTCCGACTGGGGCGCCATCGGCGAGGGCGGCCGCGTCGGCCTCGCGACGAGCGCGCTCGGCCCGGCCCTGCGCGCGCGGCTCGCGGAGCCAGGCCTCCGCTGGGCGAACGCGGTCGAGCCGTCGGCCGACATGGGGCGCGGGCGCGCCTTCCCGCTCGCCGTCGCCCTCTCGCCGAACGGCCACGACATCGTCGACAGCGTCCGGGTCGGGCAGGGCTCGATCCTCGCCGACGCCGATCGAGGCGTCGCCCCCGACCCCCGCGACGGGAGCCCGGACGCCTATGGCTATGCGCCGGTCTTGAGCCGCTACCGCGGCGGCGTGTTCGTCGTCGGCGGCGAGCGCGCGGGGACGGGCGAGCCGGCGGGGGAGACCTGGTTCACGCCGCTCGACTCCTCCACGTGGTCGGAGGTGCCGACCGAAATCCGGCCCGAGCACGTGCTCGCAGCGACCTACTCCTTCGCGAGCGATGCGCTCTACGTCCTCGACGAGACGGGCCCGGAGCAGCAGCGCGAGCGTCGCCTCTGGACGCACGATCTGCGGTCGAACGCGTCGCGCCTGCTCGGCGCCTTCCCGCGCCACGAGACGTGGGACCGGCACGCCTTTGCGATCGACAAGGACGGCGGGGTGCTCCTGGCGTCCTCGAGCACGAGCCTCGACGCGCACGCCGTCGCGCGCATCGATGCCGCCGCGGGTGACGCCCTGAGCGGCATCTGGCGCGGGACCCGGCCGTTGCTGTTGCCCCCGCTCGTCGATCTCGAGGGCTACTCTTTCGTCCTACCCGCGCGCGAGGGCTGGCCGAGCGAGACCGTGGTCGGCGTCAGGAGCCTCTGGCTCGAAGACCATGCCCGAATCGTCGGAGACGTAGCCGTGGCGGAGGCCGCGACCGGGAAATGCCTCGTCGACAAGATCGAGGCCGTGCTCGGCGCGCACGCCGTCATCGAGGGCTCGCTCCGTGCGGACGACGTGCGGTTGCGCCATGATTCCGTGGTGACGGGCGCGGTGACGTACAACGGGCTCACGAACCACGGGACCATCGGGCTCGAGGCCGTGACGCCGCTCGCGCTGCCGCTCGGGCTCACCCCCGCCGTGCCCGCGTTCGCGCCGGGCGCCGCCGCGGTCGTCGTGCCGCACGGCACCCTGCGCGAGCTCGGCCCGGGCGCGTACGGCCACGTGCGCGTGAAAGGCGGCGACGAGGACGAGCCGACGGTGCTGCGCCTCACGGGCGGGAGCTACGATTTTGCCGACCTCGAGCTCGGCGCCCATGCACTGCTCGTCTGTCAGGCTCGCTGCGAGATCCGCGTGGCGGGGCGGCTCAAGACCGAGTCCCACGTCTACGTCGGCCCTGCCTTCGGCACCGACCTCGGCGCGGCCGACGTGGTCATCGTCGTGCGCGGCAAGAACGGCGACCACGGCCACGTCGACGCCACACCGAAGGCCGCACGCATCGGCGCCCACGCCGTCGTCGTCGCGCGCATCTACGCCACGACGGGCACCCTCTCGCTCGGAGAGCACGCGGTCGCCAAGGGGACGTTCGTCGGCCGCGAGGTGCGCGTCGGCGAGCATGCGCGGCTCGAGAAGGATGAAGGGCCTGCGCTCCGGCTGCGGCTCTCGGAGCTCCCGCTGGCTCCGGCAACGTTCGAGGAGCTCGGGGCGCAGCTATGAGCCCGCGAGCGCGGGGGGCGCGACTGGCGCTGCTCGTGATCGTGCCGGGGGGCTGGCTCGCAGCGGCGAGCTGCACCGGCGACGAGGACGCGGGCGGCGCGGGAGGGGCGGGGGGCACGACTGCGAGCACGACCACGACCACGTCGAGCACGAGCTCGACGACGAGCACGGGCGGAGGCAGCGCCTGCCCGCCGCTCGCGTTCCCGCCCGAGGTCCCGGCGGGCTGGAGCGAGCTCACCGACTGGTCGTGCGATTGCCGCTTCTACTACCCACCCACGCCCGAGCTCATGCCCGCGCCGATCGCCTGGGAGCCGTGTCCGGCAGCGCTCGGGAGCGTCGACTGCCGGAAGATGGTCGTCGACTGGACGCCCGCGCACGCCTTCGCCATCTACTCGCAGGCGCCGCTTTACGTGCACGACGACGGCACGCCGACCTTGATGTTCCGGCGCATCTCGGAGCGGTGGATCACCGACATGATCGCCGACGCGGACGGTCCGGTCCGCATGGCCGTGATGCGGGTGCGGGGCAGTCAGGAGACGGCCGGTGGCAGCGGCGCCGGGTGCAGTCTCGGGAGCCCGGGCTATCGCTGGCCGCGGTTCGCCTTGGGGGTTCAGGGCCACGACAGCGAAGGAGACTGGCTCACGTCCCCGCACCAGGGGGCGCTCGCCGGCACGGTGGACAGCCCGAAACCGGAGGTCTTCCGCCACTACACGGACGGTCGCGTCCGGAGCTGGTTCATGAGCGCGGACTACATCGCCTGGGGGAACTCGACCGACTTCAAGGTGGTCGCATCCCCGTGGGACGAGACCGAGATCGACGTGACCTCGCCGCCCGACGATCCCGACCACCTCCACGCCAACCAGGTGCGCTGGTGGAAGGACGCGCTCTTCTGGAAGACGAACGGCGGCTC
>JACRDA010000326.1 GCA_016212965.1 Myxococcales bacterium | reverse complement strand
GCCGCGCGCGCGCGCCGCCCGGGCGCGGCGCCGTCGGCCGCCGTGGCGCTGCCGGGCCGGCGCGCCATCAGCGCGACACTCCGAGCGACACGCCGTGCTTCAGCAGCTCGGCCTGGCGGTGGGCGCGCAGCGGCCCGACGAGCACGTCGAGGTCGCCGTCGAGGATGGCGGTGAGCGCGTGGCTCGTCAGGTTGATGCGGTGATCGGTGACGCGGCTCTGCGGGAAGTTGTAGGTGCGGATCTTCTCCGCGCGCTCGGCGCTGCCGACCATGCTGCGCCGCTCGGCGCCGATCGCCTCCTCCTGCTTGCGCCGCTCGATCTCGAGCAGGCGGCTGCGCAGCACCGTGAGGGCCCGCGCCTGGTTCTTGATCTGCGAGCGCTCGTCCTGGCACTTCACCAGGATCCCGGTCGGCACGTGGCGGATGAGGACGGCGCTGTTCGTGGTGTTGACCCCCTGCCCGCCGGGCCCGCCCGAGGCGGCGATCGAGATCTCGAGGTCGGCGTCGTCCACCTGCACGTCCACCTCGTCCGCCTCCGGCAGCACGGCCACCGTCGCCGTCGAGGTGTGCACGCGCCCCTGAGCCTCGGTCGCCGGGACGCGCTGCACGCGGTGCACGCCGCCCTCGTAGCGCAGGTGCGAGTACACCTGCTTGCCGCTCACGAGCAGGATCACCTCCTTGTACCCGCCGGCGCTCGACTCGCTCGTCGAGAGCACCTCGATCTTCCAGCCCTTGCGCGCGGCGTAGCGCGCGATCATGCGGTAGAGATCGGCCGCGAACAGCGCGGCCTCCTCGCCGCCCTCGCCGCTCCTGATCTCGACGACGGTGTTGCGCTCGTCGTGGGGATCGCGGGGCAGGAGCAAGAGCGCCAGCTCGTCGCCGCTCTGCACGAGCGCCTGCTCGAGCTCGGGGATCTCGGCCTCGGCGAGCTCGCGCAGCTCGGGATCGGTGGAGGCGTCGCGGAGCTCCGCGAGGCGTCGCTCGAGCGCGCCCCGCGAGGCGAGCGTGCGGACGAGCGGCTCGAGCTCGACGCGCTCCTTGTTGAGCTTCTGCATCCGCTTCGGGTCGGCGAGCACCTCGCTCGAGCACATGAGCTGCTCGAGCTCCTCGAAGCGCCGGGCCACGGCCTGCAACTGGTCGAGCGGTAGCAGCATGGCGTCAGGGTGAGGCAGGCGCAGCAACGGTACGGTGGCGAGACGGGCGAAGCAACGCCGCTCCGAAGGCGCATCCCACCCGACGTGCGCCGCACGAGCGCCGGCTCACGGCCCGCCGCACGCCCGATGCGGCGCGCTGCTCGGCAGGCAAGGCACGTCGGCCCCGGGTCGGCATCGGTGCCCGGTGCGACGATCGCGCAGCCGTGAGCGCGCGCTCCCGCGGGAGCGCGGCGCACCGCCGCCCTGCGCGCCCGCGCGTCAGCCCTTCAGCTTGGCGTACTTCCGGCGGAAGCGATCGACGCGGCCGGCCGTGTCGAGCAGCTTCTGGCGGCCCGTGAAGAACGGGTGGCAGCTGGAGCACACGTCGACCGTGAAGTTGCCGCGCGTCGAGAACGTCTGGATGACCACACCGCAGGCGCAGGTGATCGTGGCTTGCTTGTATTCGGGATGGAGGCCGGACTTCACGGCACGACTCCTGGCAAAGGTGGGCGGCGGGCTCGCGCCCAGGGGACGCGGACACTTAACTCACGACCCCCTCCCGCGCAAGGGCCATGCGGCGTTCGCGCGATCGGCGTGGGGGCCGACCGCAGGCGGAGGGGCCGCTGCGGCGGCCGAGCGCCCGGCCGCGGGAGGCCGCGGCGAGCCGGCGCGGGTCTCGCGGACGCCGCGTCGGACACGCTCATGCGCAACTTTGATGCCAGTTGACGCTGTGGGGGCTGTGGTTAGCTTGCTGGCATCCACCGGGCCCAGCCGCCGAGCGCAAGCGCGCGAAGCGATTGGGTGGCAAGCCCGCCCCCGGGTGTGGTATCCGCGGCGGGCTCGCGAGCCGCAAGGGCCGCTCTGCACACGATGGCACGGAGCCGGCCGGGGGCCGCGACAGGCCTCGGGCCCGGGGTCGATACTGCCGCACGCACGCGGGCGGCCACGACGGAATCAACGGGAGAGTAAGCGCGCCATGGGCAAGATCATCGGAATCGACCTCGGTACGACCAACAGCGTCGTGGCGATCATGGAGGGCAAGGAGCCCAAGGTCATCGTCAACAGCGAGGGCACGAGGACCACTCCGTCGGTCGTGGCGTGGGACGAGAAGGGCGACATCCTCGTCGGCCAGATCGCGAAGCGCCAGGCGGTCACGAACCCCGAGAACACGGTCTACTCCTCGAAGCGCTTCATGGGCATGCGCCTGCGCGAGGTGCAGGAGGAGTGCAAGCGCGTCCCCTACAAGGTCATCGAGGGCAAGAGCGGCGACTCGGCCTTCGAGGTGCGCGGCAAGAAGGTGACGCCGCCCGAGGTGGCCGCCAAGATCCTGCAGAAGCTGAAGAAGGCCGCCGAGGACTACCTCGGCCAGGAAGTGAAGGAGGCGGTGATCACCGTCCCGGCCTACTTCAACGACAGCCAGCGCCAGGCGACCAAGGACGCCGGCCGCATCGCGGGCCTCGACGTGAAGCGCATCGTCAACGAGCCGACCGCGGCCGCGCTCGCCTACGGGCTCGACAAGGACAAGGACGAGATCATCGCCGTCTACGACTTCGGCGGCGGCACCTTCGACATCTCGATCCTCGAGGTGGGTGACAACGTCGTGCAGGTCATCTCGACCAACGGCGACACGCACCTCGGTGGCGACGACATCGACCGGCTCATCATGGATTGGCTGATCGACGAGTTCAAGAAGGACACCGGCATCGACGTCTCGCGCGACAAGATGGTGATCCAGCGCCTCAAGGACGCGGCCGAGCAGGCGAAGAAGGAGCTGTCCGAGGTGCAGGAGACCACGGTGAACCTGCCCTTCCTCACCGCCGACGCCAGCGGCCCGAAGCACCTGCAGAAGCAGCTGTCGCGCGCCAAGTACGAGCAGATGATCCGCCCGCTCGTCGAGCGCAGCATGGAGCCCGTGCGCAAGGCGCTCGCCGACGCCAAGAAGAAACCCGCCGAGATCAAGGAGGTCGTCCTGGTCGGCGGCTCGACGCGCATCCCGCTCGTCCAGAAGACGGTCGCCGAGTTCTTCGGGCGCGAGCCCCACAAGGGCGTCAACCCGGACGAGGTCGTCGCGGTGGGCGCGGCCGTGCAGGCCGGCGTGCTGTCGGGCGACGTGCATGACATGGTCCTGCTCGACGTGACGCCGCTCTCGCTCGGCGTCGAGACGCTGGGCGGCGTGACCACGGTGATGATCGCCCGCAACACGACCATCCCGACGCAGAAGAAGGAGATCTTCTCCACGGCGAGCGACAGCCAGCCGTCGGTCGAGGTGCACGTGCTGCAAGGCGAGCGTGCCGAGGCGCAGTACAACCGCACGCTCGGGCGCTTCCACCTCGAGGGCATCATGCCGGCACCGCGCGGCGTGCCGAAGATCGAGGTGAGCTTCGACATCGACGCGAACGGCATCCTGTCGGTCCACGCCAAGGATCTCGCGACCGGCAAGGACCAGAAGATCACGATCAAGGCCTCGGGCGGCATCAACGAGGACGAGATCAAGCGCATGGTCAACGAGGCCAAGGGCCACGAGGAAGAGGACAAGAAGCGGCGCGAGCAGATCGAGCGCCGCAACCGACTCGACAACCTCTGCTACACGCTCGAGAAGACCATCCACGAGAACAAGGACAAGATCGCCGAGGGCGACGCCAAGACGATCCAGGAGTCGATCGCCGAGGCGCGCAAGGCGGTCGAGAGCCGCGACGACGACGCCATCAAGGCCGCGGCCGAGAAGCTCGAGAAGGAAGCGCACCGCATCGCCAGCGTCATGTACGAGAAGGCGGGTGCCGGCGGCGGCGAGGGCGGCCCCGGCGAGGGTGGCGGCGGTGGTCCGGCGGCCGGCGGCGAGGCCGGCGGCAGCAAGAAGGACGACGGCGTCATCGACGCCGAGTTCGAAGAGTCGAACTGACGGGCAGGCCTCCCGCGAGGGAGAGGGGCACGGGGCCGAGGGTTGGACGCCGAGCTCCTGATCGTCGGCGCCGGTCCGGCCGGGACCGCGACGGCGTCGTTCCTCGCGGCCCTCGCGCCGGCGCTCGCCGCGCGCACGCTCGTCGTCGACCAGGACGAGTTCCCGCGCGACAAGGTGTGCGCCGGAGCCATCGGCCAGCGGGCGGAGGCACGGCTCGCGGCGATCGGTGTCGCCCCCGAGGTCCCGGGCGTGCCTGTGCGCGCGCTCGCGGTGCGCGCCGGCGGCCGCGAGCTGCGCGTGCGCGAGGACGCGGTGATCGGCCGGGTCGTGCGCCGCTGCGACTTCGACACGGCCCTGCTCGAGGCCGCCCGCGCACGGGGCGTCGCGGTGCGCACCGGTGTGCGGGTGACGGGGTTGCGCCGACGGCCGGGCAGCATCGAGGTCGCGACGAGCGCCGGCGCGCTCTCGGCGCGCGTCGTGGTCGGAGCCGACGGCGTCGGCAGCGCGGTGCGGCGCGCGCTCGGCCTGCCGAAGGGCCGCTTCCGCGCCCAGGCGGTCGAGGTGGACACCCCCGACGACGGCTCGCTCGCGCCGGACGAGCTCCGCTTCGACCTCTCCGACCGGCGCATCGCCGGCTACGCGTGGGACTTCCCCACCCTGGTCGCGGGGCGCAGGATGATCGGTCGCGGGCTGTACCGGCTCGGGCGGGAGGCCGCCGGGGGAGTCGGCGCGGCGGCGGGCGGGGACGGATCGTGGCCCGACCTCGCCGCGCTCCTCCGCGAGCGGCTGCAGGCGCTCGGGGTCGCGACGGGCGGTCTCGCCGTGCGGCGCTTCGCCGAGCGGGGCCTGTGCCCGAGCGAGCCCTGCGCACGCCCGGGCGTGCTGCTCGTGGGCGAGGCGGCCGGCATCGACCCGGTGCTCGGCGAGGGGATCGCGCAGGCCGTGCTCTACGGCGAGGTGGCGGCCCGCTACCTCGCCCCGCGCATCCTCGGCGGCGACACCGACTTCGCCGACTGGCCCGCGGCGCTCGCGCGGACGCGCCTCGGGCTCGATCTGCGCGTCCGGGCGCGGGCGCTCGGGGTCGTGTACGGCGTGCGCACCCGCCCCTTCGTCGAGCGCTGGCTCACGCGCTCGCACGCGCTCGCGCGAGCCGGCGCGCGCTACTTCGCCGGGCGCCCGGTCCCGCGGACATGGCTCGCGCGCGCAGTGCTCGACGCCGGTGCGGCCGCGCTCCTGCGCTAGGGCGGGCTCAGGGCTTCGGCTCGGTGGGCGGCGACGTCGTCACGTGGACGAAGGAGGGCGCGAGCTTCGTGATCTCGAAGTACGCGATCTTCTTCGTCGCATCGACGCTCTTGGGCGCGTAGACGGTCCAGGTGATCTTCTGCTTGCCGCCCTCGTCCGCGATCATCCCGACGGCCAGGTTGACCGTGTCCTTGCCGTAGGTCGGGAAGCGCAGCTCGAAGGGCGGGCCGGCGCTCTCGGCGCTCGTCGGCGTCGGGCTGGCGGCCTCGGCGTCCTGGGGCGTGATGCTGACGATGCGCCCGAGCGTCGTCCCGAAGCCCTTGCCCGCATTCTCGAAGCGCATGACGAGGTTGATCGCCCCCCGCAGCGCGTACTCCGGGATCTTGAGCGTCGCGTCGCCGTCGGCGCCGTGAAGCGACAGCACCGCGCCCGGGGACGAGCCGAAGGTGCTCGAGATCTCCTTGTCGCCCGTCATCATGATCGACGGGCGGCCGCTCGGCTTGGGCTGCGTCGGCGCGGCGCTCGCGCTCGGCGCGGCGCTCGGCTCGGGCTCCGCCGACGCCGTCACGGTGGGCGGCGGGGGCGGTGCCGGCTTCGCCGTCGGCGCGGGCTCCTTGACGGTGGGCTTGTCACCGCCACAACCGCTCCACGCAGCCGCGGCGAGGACGACCTGGATGGCTAGAACCTGGCACCTCATGCCGAGCGATCTACACCCCGCGGCGCGGCGCGCAAACGTTCGTCATGCGGGCGGGCGCGCGGGCGCACGAGCCGGTGCGTCGGCTCGGTCCGCAGGCCGCGTGAGGCAGCCGGGGGCGCGTCCGACCGCTTGAGGGCGAGGCGCCCGACCGATATGCTGCGGCGGGACTGTCGAGCGTCGAAGATGGCGATCTGCCCGAGCTGCCGCCGCAAGTACCCCGACGGGGTCGAGGTGTGCGCCAAGGACGGCGAGGCGCTGCTGCCGGATCAGGCCTTCGTGGCGGAGGACGCCGAGCTCGCGCCGGGCCGCATGGTCGGCGAGTACCGCATCGAGCGGCGGCTCGGACAGGGCGGCTTCGGGACGGTCTACGCCGCCGTGCACCCCGTCATCGGCAAGACCGCCGCCATCAAGGTGCTCGGACGAGCCTTCTCGTCGAGCCCGCAGATGGTCAGCCGCTTCATCTCGGAGGCGCGCGCCGCCAACAAGATCCGCTCGGCGAACATCATCGACATCTTCGGCTTCGGCGCGCTCGACGACGGGCGCCACTACTACATCATGGAGCTGTGCGAGGGCCTGACCCTCGAGCAGCGCCTGCGCGACTTCGGCCCGCTCGCGCCGCCGCTCGCGGTCGCCGTGCTGCGCGGCGTGGCGCGGGCCCTCGACGCCGCCCACGAGGCCGGTATCGTCCACCGCGACCTCAAGCCCGACAACGTCTTCATCACCTTCGACGACGACGGCAAGCCGGCGGTCAAGCTGCTCGATTTCGGCATCGCGAAGCTGCTCGGCGACGACACGACCGTGTCGCACAAGACCCGCACGGGCGCGCCCGTCGGCACGCCGCACTACATGTCGCCCGAGCAGGTGAACGGCCTGCCGGTCGACCGCCGCAGCGACATCTACGCCCTCGGCGTCATGAGCTTCGAGGCGCTCACCGGGGAGCTCCCGTTCCGGGGCACCTCGCTCCTGCAGCTCATGACGCAGCACACCTTCGGGCTCGGGTCGGCCGGCGCCGGCCTGTTCGCGACCGTCGCGCCGCCGCTCGACTCGAGCGCCCCCGAGAGCCTGCTCGGCATCCGCCGTGAGGGCACGGCCGAGCTCGTCGTCGCGACGGACGCGGTGGCGCTCGGCGGGGCGCTCTCCGTGGCGAGCGGTGGCTCCTGGCTCACGACCGCCCGGACCACGTCCGCCGACCCCGACCTCGCGGTCGCGCTCCTGTTCGACGCCACGACCGGGCTGCCAGCGGCGACGGAGCTCGCCGTCGCCCGGCCCGACGGCATCGCCGTCTCGCGCGGGCTGCTCCGCCTCGACGGCGTGCGGCCCGCCGGCACGCTCCTGCCCTGGCCCTTCGTCGGGGTCGTGGCCGCGTGGGCCCCCGCGCTCACCGAGGGCGTGGTGCCGTGCGCGCTCGCCGGCAGCGGCCAGCCGGACGCCCTGGCCTTCCTGGCGGTCGAGCTGCCCGCGGCCGACGCGGTCACGACGCGCGTGCTCGTGCTCCGACCCGAGGTGCTCGCGGCCATCGCGGACGGGACGCCGGTCGGCCCGAGCGACGTGCTCGGGCTCGAGCTGCCGCACGCGACCGAGATCCCGGTCGGCGTGGGCTGCGCCAACGTGGACGGCACCGAGGCGCGTGAGCTCCTGGTCGTGAGCCTCACGGGCGGCATGCCGCGGCAAGCGCTGCTGCGCGCCCGGCGCCTCGACGCGAGCGGCGAGCTCGCGCAGGTAGAGGGCGTGAGCGACCCGCTCGCGGCGTTCGACGCGAGCGACCTGCCCACCCTCGCGATCCCGTCCGACACGGCCGACGCGCTGCCACCCGTCGCGGGCCTCGCCGTCGGCGACTTCGACGGCGACGGCGTGGACGATGTGGCGCTCGCGCTCGGGACGGGGATCGCGATCCTGCACGGCCGGGCGGTGACGCCGTGAGGCCGCGCTCGGCCGGGCTCGCGACGCTGTGCGTCGTGGCCGCGCTCGGCGTCCTCGGCTCGGCGTCGCCGGCGCACGCCCAGCCCGACGCCGCCATCGAGGAGGCCAAGCGCCTCTTCAAGGCCGGCGCCCGCGCCTACGAGGCGGGCAAGTACCGCGCGGCGTGGCAGACCTTCGATCAGGCCTTCGAGCTCGCGCCGCGACCCGAGCTGCGCTTCTCGGCGGCGCAGGCCCTGCGGCGGCTCTACACGGTCGAGCCGGTGCGCGAGTACCTCGAGCGGGCCCTGCGCTACTACCGCGCGTACCTCGCGGCGGTCCCCCAGGGCGGCCGCCGCCTCGACGCGACGACGGCCGCCGAGGAGATCGAGAAGCTCCTCGGGCCCGGCGCCGCCGCCGTCGAGCCGGGGCCCGCGGTCGCTCCGCCCCCCGCCCCCGTCACGACGCCCCTCGCCACGCTCATCGTCGACACGCCGACCGCAGGCGCGCGCGTGGCCCTCGCCGACGAGGAGCCGGGCGAGCCACCACTCGTGCGCGATCTACCCCCCGGCCGCTACGCCGTCCGCATCAGCGCCGACGGCTACATCCCGATCGAGCGGCAGGTGGAGACGCTGGCCGGCCGCGTCAAGTCGCTCGACGTCGAGCTCAAGGAACGGCCCGGCGCGCTCTCCTTCGAGGCGCCCGACGGCGTCGAGCTCGTAGTGGACGGCCGGCCGGTCGGCGTGACCCCGCTCGGTGCGCCGGTCGAGCTCGGCTCCGGCCAGCACCGCGTCGTGGCGGGCAAGACCGGCTACGAAGTCTTCGTCGAGGATCTCGCCCTCGCGCGCGGCGAAGAGCGCAGCGTGGCGATCGAGATCGGCATGACACCGCAACGCATCGTCGCGTGGTCCTTCGTCGGGCTCACGCTCGCCGGCGCGGGCCTGGCTGCCGGGCTCTCGGGGGTGGCCTTCTACCAGCAGGCCCAGGCCGCCGACCTCGAGCGGGAGCAGGAGAGCCGCGCGCTCACCGTCGCGGAGCGCGACCGCCACAACGACGCGCTCGATCTCCGCGACGACTTCCGCGGCTCTGCGCTCGTCGCCGCCGGGTTCTCGGGCGCCCTGGCGGTCACGGGCCTCGCCCTCTTGCTCCTCGACGAGCCCCAGCTCTACGCCGTGGCGACACCGCCGAAGGACGCCGACGACGACGAGCCGGCGGCGCAGGGCTCGCTCCGCGTCGTGCCGGTGGTGGCGCCCGACCCCGCGGCTCCGGACGGCGCGCCCGGGCTCCACGCCGGGCTCGGGGCAGCGGGCCGGTTCTGAGCCGTCAGCGACCGTCGACGGAGGAGCCGCGTGCGTGCCCGCCCGTCACCGGCTCGTCACGCGGCCGTCACCGGCTTAGGCTACGAGGCAACGCGATGGCCCGGATCCTGATCGTCGAAGACGAACGCGACCTCGCGCGGGTGCTCGAGTTCAACCTGCGCCAGGCGGGCCACGAGGTCACGACCTGTGGTCGCGGCCGCGAGGGACTCGAGCGCGCGCGCGCCGAGCGCCCCGCGCTCGTGCTCCTCGACCTCATGCTCCCGGACCTACCCGGCACCGAGGTGTGCAAGGCGCTGCGCGCGGACCCGCGCACGCGGGCGATGGGCATCGTGTTCCTGACGGCGAAGGGCGAGGAAATCGACCGGGTCGTCGGCTTCGAGCTCGGCGCGGACGACTACGTCGTCAAGCCCTTCAGCGTGCGCGAGCTGCTCCTGCGCGTCGAGGCCGTGCTGCGCCGCGGTCGCCCGCCGGAAGGAGGCGCGGCGGCGGAGCCCCCGGTCGAGTTCGGCCGCTTGCGCATCGACCGCGCCGCCCACCGCGCCTGGGTCGACGGCGTCGAAGTCGAGCTCACGGCCCTCGAGTTCAAGCTCCTGACGACGCTCTACGAGCGCAAGGACCGCGTGCAGAGCCGCGCGAGCCTGCTCTCGGACGTGTGGGGCATCGAGGCCGACGTGACGACGCGCACCGTCGACACGCACGTGAAGCGCCTGCGCGAGAAGCTCGGCGCCGCGGCGGACTACGTCGAGACGGTGCGGGGCGTCGGCTACCGCTTCGCCGCCGCGCCCGGCGACGGCCCGCGTTGAGGTGTGCTTGAAGCTCGACCTCGGCATCCGCGCCAAGCTCTTCCTCGTGTCGCTCGGCCTCATCGCGGTGTCGATGACCGCGGCGGACCTCTTGCTGACGACGCAGCTCGACGCGGAGATGAGCGACCGGGCCGAGGCCGAGCTCTACGTGCGGCTCGCGCTCGTGGAGCGGGACGTCTCCGCCCACGCGGCGCCGCTCGACGCGCTCGATCCCTGGGACGCGCTCGCCGACGACCTCGGTCGCCGCGCAGAGGCGCGCGTGACCGTCGTGCGTGCGGACGGCCTCGTGCTCGGCGACTCCGAGGTGGCGCTCGACGCGCTCCCCGGCGTGGGCTCCCATGCCGATCGCCCGGAGGTCGTCGCGGCGCTCGGCGCGGGCCGCGGCACGTCCGTGCGCCACAGCGCGACCCTGGGCGAGCGCATGCTGTACGTCGCGCGGCCCTTCGCCCACGCCTCCGCGGCGGCCCACGCGGGCGTGGTACGTCTCGCGCGACCGCTCACCCAGGTCGACGAGGCCATCGCCCACACCCATCGCCTGGTCGCGGTGGCGAGCGGCATCGCGCTCTTGTTGGCCGTGCTCATGACGAGCCTCGCCGCGCAGTGGCTCGGGGGGGCCGTGCGCGCGGTGACGCGCGTGGCGCGGCGCATGGCCGGCGGCGAGCTCGGCGCCCGCACCCGCGCGACGGGGCGCGACGAGGTAGCTACCCTCGGCCGCGCGCTCGACGAGCTCGCGACGAACCTCGGCACGACGCTCGCGGAGCTGCGCAGCGAGCGCGACGTGCTCGGCGGTGTGCTCGAGAGCATGCGCGAGGGCGTGATGGTGCTCGGCCCCGACGGCCGAGTCGCGCTCGCCAACCGCGCACTCTGCGAGATGGTCGGCGTCGCGCCCGGCGAAGCCCCCGGCAAGACGCCGCTCGAGCTCGCGCGCAGCACGGCACGCGGGCGCGCCCGCGGCGAGGGCGCGAGGAACGGCGAGGCCACGACGGAGATCGAGCTGGCGCCGCGGCGCCTGCTCGTTCACTTCGCGGCCCTCGCCGGGCGGCCCGGCGCCCGGCTCGGCGTGTTCGTCGACGTGACGGAGCTGCGGCGCCTCGAGCACGTGCGCAAGGACTTCGTGGCCAACGTGTCCCACGAGCTCCGAACGCCCGTCTCCGCCGTGCTCTCGGCCACCGAGACCCTGCGCGCCGCCGGCCTCGGGAGCCCGGAGGCGCCGGAGTTCCTGTCGATCCTCGAGCGCCACGCCGAGCGGCTCGCGAACCTGGTGCAGGATCTGCTCGATCTGTCGCGCATCGAGGCGCGGTCGTTCCAGCCTCGTCTCGCCCCCGTACCGCTCGCGCCGGTCGTCGCCGCGGTGCTCGGCGCGTTCCGCGACGCCGCGGCGCACAAGGGCCTCGCGCTCGAGAGCGAGCTCGCCCCCGAGCCGCTCGCCGTGCGGGCCGACGCGCGCGCGGTGGAGCAGGTGCTCTCGAACCTGGTCGACAACGCCGTGAAGTACGCGACCGCGGGCCCGATCGTCGTTCGTGCGCTCTCGTTGGCCGATGCCGTTCGCATCGAGGTCGAGGACTGCGGCCCGGGGATCGAGCGGCGTCACCTCGCGCGGCTCTTCGAGCGCTTCTACCGCATCGACACGGGGCGATCGCGCGAGCTCGGCGGCACGGGCCTGGGCCTCGCGATCGTCAAGCACCTGGTGGAGTCCATGGGGGGCCGCGTGGATGTCGAGAGCGAGCCCGGTCTCGGAACGACCTTCGGGGTCACGCTGCCGCGCGCCTGAAGGCTGCCGCGGGCGCCGCTCGTCGCGATATTGCAGAGTCGCCCCCGCGGCGTCACCGCAGAGTCACTGGCGGCGCACAGATTGCGCCCGCGATGGACCTCGCGAGCTGGACCAGCAAGGGAAGCGACCCCGCGCGCATCCGCCGCCTCGGCGTCGGCTACGTCGTCGGCGGCCTCGCCGTCGTCGGTCTGGTGCTCGGCCTCTCCCGCATGGCCGTGGGCGCGCCCTTCGCCGACGACGAGGACGCCCTCGACGTCACGCTGGCGTCGGCGCCCCCGGCCCCGACGCCCGAGCCCGTGGCAGCGGAGCCCCCCGCCGCGCCGCCGAGCGAGCGCCCGCCGGCGCCG
>JACRDA010000325.1 GCA_016212965.1 Myxococcales bacterium | reverse complement strand
TGCGTAGACCCTCCGAACCAACGACGTCACGACCGGGCGCGACCCTCGCTCACGCAGGGGCCGCGCTCGCGCGTTCCATCAGGCGCCCGCGGTCTCGGTGCGCGCGATCGAAACGCCGCGCTTTTCGAAGATCGTTCCCACTGAGTCGACCGCGGCTCCGGCCGAGTTGCGTGATTTGTGTGAGAACTGCGACTTTCGGTGCCCGCCCCCGCTCGCGGCGCGTCCGTGGCGGTCGTCGCCCGCCCCCCTACGACCGCGAGCCCCACCATGAGCGCCAGGGCGACGGCCGCGATGGCGACGATGACACCGAGCCCGATCGGGCGCGGAACGCCCGCTGCACGCTGGTACGGACGCCCGCCGCCGGATACACCGCCCCGGGCGTGCGGCGCCGGTCCCCGCTCCTCGCCACCCGCCCCGTGCTCGCGCGGCGGTGGCCCGGCGACGCGTGCCGGTGCCTTCATCCCGACGAGCGTCGGATCGAGTCGCGAGCCCTCCCTGAGCTTCGCCTCGGCGAGCGCGCCCTGCCCTGCGCGGTCGGGCGTGGGCCGAGTGCTCCCTGGGGACGTCGGGGGTGGGCGGGCGGCACCGTCCGCGGTCGGGACGAGCTGGACCGCGGCCTGCCGGCGGTCGCTCGCGGGCGCCGGCTCCGACTGCGAGCTCGCCGCCTCCCGCGCTTCCCGCTCCCGCGCGTCGGCGGCATCCTGCTTGGCGTGGCGCACACCCGTCGCGTCGAGGCTCGCCTCGATCGCCGCGCCCTGCTGGCGCAGGACCGCATCCTCCGCGGCGCGGAGCGCGAGCTCACCTTCGAGCGGTGCGGCGGGGGGGTGCTTGTCGTCTGGCATCGCGCTATTCACTTCTCACTTCGGTCCCGCCCCAGCCGGGGAGCCGCTCGATATGGCGGGGCCGAGCGTCTCAGCTTCCGGGTCATTGCGGTCCCAAGCAATAGCTTCCGTTGGCTCCATTGCAAATGGGCGGGCGGTCCATGTCGTCGCAGCCCAGTCCGCAATGATTCGGGCGAGATGCGTCGTCCAAGCCCCAGCACTCGGGCCTATAAGGGCACCTCCCCTGAAAGGGGGGTGGAGAAGTCGGTGCGCGAGGTGGTGCCGGGCGCGCCGTCGTCGCACTCGCCGGAGTGGCCGCCTCCGTCGGAGCCGGCTCGGCGGAGCTCGACAGGGGCGCGGGCGAAAGCCTCTGACCGGATGCCGAGGCATCTGCGGGTAACGAGCCCGAAGGCTGTGCTCCGGCGCCCACGGAAGAGGCCGCTTCCACTGCCTCCGTCGGGGGCGGAGGAGGATCCCCGCTCGCGCCCAGGTGCAACGTCGAACCGGTGTCCGGCAAGCCGCCGCACGCTGCCAGCATTGCGAGTGGGACTTCGTACCAGCGAGCGAACCGCTCTCCGATTCGACGCACACCGAACGCGCTCATGGTTGCCGCTCTCCTTCCTCAGGCTCGGGCGGTGGCTGCGGTACGTTGCGGTCGATGGTCTCCCATTGGCTCTCGAGTCCCACCGTGTCGAAGAGCGGAACGGGTCGGTAGCGTAGCCTGGCGCGATAGACCGGGTCACCCCAGTAGCTGTCGCCGGAGAGCAGATTCGCCGCATCGACGACGTGTCCGAGCCGGAGGTTGTGCGCGAGCTCGTGGGCGATCGAGTCGGCGCGGTAGTCGGCGCTGGGGTGGTCGTCCATTCTGTTCACCGGGCGGTTGTCCTCACGCTGTGGCCTACCTTGGCGCCGTCGCAGGCCCGCCAGGCCCGCGGATCACGTCGTTGCAGCTCCGCCGGCAGTACTCCGGGAATCGATGCGGGAACCGAAAGGGTGCGTAATAATCTGCGGGGTCCACGCACTCTGGCCTGGGAAGGCATTTCGCTTCGCCCACCGGAGGCGGAGGTGGCGTTCGAGCCGCCGACGGGCGTACCGTCGTCGGGGCCGCCAACGACGGGGCCGCCGCCGGAGTCGGTGAAGCCGAAGCCGACAGCGGATCTGTCGAAGGACGCTGACTCGCCGCTGCGCCGTCGCCCGGTGGCCCGCTGCTCGAAGCCTGCGCGGTCGCGTCCACGGATGCGGTCACTTCGACTCGCGCAGCTTCGGGCGCAGCAGCATCCCCGCCCGCGCCCAGTTGCGAGGTCGAACCGGCGTCCGGCCCACCGCCACACGCTGCCAGCATGGCGAGGGCCGCATGGCAGGAGCCAGCGAGAAGAGCCTCCAGATTGCATGCGCCAGAGCTCCTCATGGCGGCACCTCGCTTGTTTTTGGGTTAGGAAGCCGGTCGTCGCAGCTCGAAGGGCAATACTGCGGGAACCGATAGGGAGAGGATCCGTAGGGAAGTGCGTAGGGATGTGCGGGGTCAATACACTCGGGGGGTCTAGGAACGCATTTTCCTTGAAAGCGCAGAGGTGGAGGTGCCGTCCGAGCCGCCGACGGGCGTACCGTCGTCGGGGCCGCCACTGACGGCGCCGCCGTCGGAGTCGGTGGAGCCGAAGCCGACAGCGGCTCCGCCGAAGGACGCTGACTCACCGCTGGACCGTCGCCCGGTGGCCCGCTCCTCGAAGCCGGCGCGGTTGTATCCACGGGTGCGGTCACCTCGACTCGTGCAGCTTCGGGCGCAGGAGCATGCCCGCCCGCGCCCAGTTGCGAGGTCGAACCGGCGTCCGGCCCGCCGCCGCACGCTGCCAGCATGGCGAGGGGGACTTCGCACCAGCGAGCGAACCGCTCTTCGATTCGACGCACACCGAACGCGCTCATGGTTGCCGCTCTCCTTCCTCGGGCTCGGGCGGTGGCTGCGGTACGTTGCGGTCGATGGTCTCCCATTGGTTCTCGAGTCCCGCCGTGTCGAAGAGCGGAACGGGCCGGTAGCGTAGCCTGGCGCGATAGACCGGTTCTCCCCAGCTGCTTGGGAAGGTGAGAAGATTCGCCGCATCGACGACGTGTCCGAGCCGGAGGTTGTGCGCGAGCTCGTGGGCGATCGAGTCGGCGCGGTAGTCGTCGCTGGGGTGGTCGTCCATCACGATGAGGTTCCCGGATACTGCCGCCACCGCCTGCTTATGGTAGAGCCGGGTACCTTCAGACCGCAATGCCGACAAGGGAGCGGCGAGGCCCACCATGCGCCCGTCTTGGCTCACGATCTCTACGGCCTCGTCGTCGGCGAACGCGTACCGACCCAGCGGTACGGCGATAGCGCCAAACGGTGGGCTCAGGGATAGACTGGTGGTGCCCGCGGGTGCCGACGTTCCGAGCGCGATGTATTGATCGAGCCTATTCACGACGACGATGACCGGGTACTCGAGCGCGTACAGATGCTGGAGCCAGGCTAGCTCGCCCCACTCTTGCGTGCCGATGGGCCACTCGAGCTCGCCGTTCTTGTTTCCGTCGAAGTGGATGGTGCCGAGCGGCTCACCGTTCTGGTGCCAGCGAAGGTCGGCGCGCACCACCGCCTGCCGCAGGATCCTGTTGGCGATCGCCTGCACCTCCGGCAAGGGCATCTTCGGGTACTTCAACGCGCTCGCGGGCGACGTCTCGTCCCAGAGTCGCACGACCACCGCCGGAATCCACCGCTCGCGGTAGACGTGAGCCCAGATGCTCGCCACCTTCGGCCCGGTCGCGCTGCCGAGGCGGGCATGCAGCAGGGTGGCGGCCTTGGTCAGCCCGGCGCTGCCGCGGATGGGGAGATCGAAGACGGGCCCCGGGACGCCGGGCTGCTCGAGCGACACGATCGCCGCGTCGGCCGTGTAGACGACGTCGCCAGGGGACATCTGGCCCGCGACATCCACCCGTAGGCGTGTCTGGCCGCCGCTCTTGACGCACAGGTGGTGCGGCACGCGCGGATCGGGGACACCGCCCGGCTCGGCCATGTCGTCGTACCCGTAGCTCGCGTGCTCGGACTCCGAGAAGCCGACCCGAAGGACCTGGATGGCCGCACGGTCGCAGAGTGCTTGCACACCCGCGAGACCGAGCACGAGTTCGGTTCCACCGGGAGAGGCGCCCTCGAGCCACAGCACGAGCCCCGGCGCGGCGATGTCCGCGTTGTCCCAGGCGAGGACCGACTCCGGTATCGGCGTCTGGTCCATGAAGGTGGCGTGCCGGTAGAGCCTCGCCGTGCCGCCGCTCAGCCGCAGCTCCAGGCGCCCGGCGTAGGCCACGGGCTCGATTGCGTGGACGACGACCTTCGTGCGGGGATGACCGAAGCGCGGCTCGGCCTCGATCACCGGTACGGCCCCGTGCTCGTTGTCGTAGTGGAGATCCTGCACGGGCATCAGGCGTCCGGGCACGAACTGGCGCGCCTCGGGGAGCACCTGCAGGCCCGTCGCCTCGCGCGGGTCGGAGTAGAGATCGAGCGCGAGCCGCACGGCGGTGACGGGCTCGATGGCGTCCGGCCCGACCGGACGGGAGCCCCCATCGAGGTGGAGCCGCAGGGAGACGTCGTCCGGCGCGGCGCTCGGCGCGAGGGCTTCGAGCCACAGCTCGACTCCCGACGTGAGCGCCGCCCCGGCGATCCGGCCGTCGGGACCGGCGAGATCGAGGGGGACACCGCCGGCGCTCTCGCGGAAGAAGCGCACGTTGTCCGCAGCGCAGGCGAAGAGGCCGGTACCGTCGAAGTTCGTGTCCGCACGCAGGAGCACCCGCCGTCGCACGGCTCGGGCGTTGGCGCGCGGCACGACCACGACCGGCGGCAGGACGTCGATGAGCGGATGGACGATGGCTGCCGCAGGTTCGGGCCAGGTCGGCGCCCGTGACGGTGGCGACGCGGGCTGTGGCTGCGGCCCCGGTCCGAGCCCACCGCCGCCACCCGCCGGCAGGTACTCCCGCGCCGAGAGCGCTCCCACGGCGAGCGCGCGAGCGGCGAAGCCGCGCACCTGCTCGTCCGAGAGCTCGCAGAGGTCCCTGCCGAGACCGAACACTGCGCCGGGCAGCGCCCGCCGCAGCGCGTGCGGGTCGATCGAGTCGGTAGCGAGCTCGGCGACGAACTGGCGCGCCTCCGCTTCGTCACGGAAGCGGCGCCGGTCTCCGGGCACCGGGTCGAAATGGAAGAGACGCACGTCCCTGTCGAAGCGCTTGAAGCTCATGGCTTCTCCGAGTGGAGCTCGCGCACGGCTCGAGCGGCTCGAGGCGCTGCCGCAGGGAGCGCGAGCTCACCTTCGGGCGGTGCGGCGGGGGACTGCTTGTCGGCTGGCATCGGATCACTCGATGAGGATGATCGGCCTCGGCGCCGAAGAGGCGCGGGGCGGCGCGCTCGGCTTGCTGCCGGTCGGCACCTTCTGGGTCGGTGCGGTGGGCGGGCGGTCGGTCGCGAAGGCGGTCGCGGTCGCGGAGGCGGTCGCGGTCGCGCTCGCGCTCGGCGCGTCCGTGGCCGTCGCGCTCGCCGAGGCGGTGCCGGTCATGACGGCGGCCGAGGCGGCGTCGCCGGGCACCGTGGCGGCGGGCGCCGTGGCGCTCGGGGCGCTCGATTGGCTGGCGGCGGTGGCGGCGTGAGCGGTCGGCGCGGTCGGCTCTGCCTCCGGGCGCGAGTCGTCCGAGCCTGAGCCCGGGCCCCCGCGCGTCATCTTCACGACGAGCGCGAACCCCACGGCGAGCGCCACGCCACAGAGCGCGCCGAGGATGGGGACGATGGGCGCCACGCGCCGGCGCGCTGCGGCCGCGGGCGCGAGTGCGCCGGTCGCAGGACGCCGCACCTCGGCCTGTGGGCGCGCGGGAGACGCGTGGCTCGCGCCGTGTTCGGCCTCGGGGCGCCACCGGTCGGTCCGGTCCTGCTCGGGCACGCCCCGCAGGACCGCAGCGAGCTCGGGTGTGGCGGGCAGGACCGCGGCGAGCTCGGTCTCGACGCCGGCCGGCGCCGGCGACGCGTGGACGGCGCGGCGTGGCGCGCCGGCCGCAGCCGGTGCCAGGGGCGCGGACGCCCCGCGGCTCTCGAGCGTCGCCGTCCCGCGCCCCAGCTCGAACGCACGCACCTCGTCGGGCGTGAGCTCGCGCATCCGCTGGGTGCCGCCTTGTCCCGGGCGCATGACCGCGTGGCCCTGCGCTGCCGGCGCCCTCGGCGCGAGCGGCGCCGGCGCTCCGGCGCCTGCGACCGCACCCGGCGCTCCGTCTCGCACGCCAGGTGCTGCGGGCGTTGTGGGCGCTGCGCGCGCTGCGGGCGCTGCGTCGGGGCGCGCGTCGTCGCTGGGCTCGTCGAGCGCGGCCAGGCTCGCCGCCTGGTGCTGGCGCCGGTAGCGCATGAGGGCCTGCTCGAGCGCGTCGCGCATCTCGGCCATGGTCGCGAAGCGGTCGGCAGACTTCTTCTGCACGGCGCGGGTCGCGATGGCCGAGAGATCCGCGGGGAAGCCGGGCACCAGCTCGGTCAGCGGCGGCGGCGTGTAGCCGAAGGTGCGGCCGATGGTCTCGCTCGGGGTGTACTCGCTCGCGTCCGGACAGATGGGGTGCTTGCCCCAGGCGAGCTCGTAGACGAGCAGACCGAGGGCGTACACGTCCGTGTGCGGGCCGACCTCGTCGTTCCGGCCGAGCTGCTCGGGCGCCATGTAGAGCAGCGTGCCGAGCGAGGCGGCGTCGTTGCTCGTGCGCACGCCGGCGCCGCCGAGCGATTTCGCGACGCCGAGGTCGAACACCTTGGCGATGCCGCCGCGGGTCACGACGGCGTTCTCGGGCTTCAGGTCGCGGTGCACGACGTCGAGCTTGTGCAGGGCGCAGAGACCGCTCGCCACGTGCCACGTCCAGCGCCCGACGTCCTCCGGGCCGACCGCCCCGCGCGCCTCGAGGACGGCGCGGAAGGTCTCGCCCTCGAGGTACTCGAGCGCGGTCCAGAAGATCGAGCCCGTGCCGCGCGCCTCGTCGGGCGCGTCGCGCCCCGCCTCGTAGAAGCGGACCACGTTCGGGTGCTCGAGGTGCGCGAGCAGGCGGATCTCCTGCTTGAAGCGCTCGAGCGTCGACTCCCGCACCTGGCCCGTGACGAACACGGTCTTGATGGCGCGGTCGTCGCCCGCGGCGGTCTTGGCCAGGTACACGACCCCCATCCCGCCGCGCCCGATCTCGCGCAGGATGGTGTAGCGGCCGCCGACGAGCTGGCCGGGCCGGAACAGATCGAGCTCGAAACGGCTCACAGGACCCCCGCGATGCGCAACACGCCGAGCGCGAGCGCGAAACCGATGGCGAGGGCATCCAGAACAGGGGCGCTGTCAAGAACGACCTCTCAGGCGCTCTCGCTCTACCGTTGCCGACTCGTGGCTCGGGGGCGTGGCGTGGCGTCGCGCGGGCCGCGCTGCCAACCCGGCGCCCCGACACGGCCTCGGCGCGCTCGACGTGATCGACGTGCATTTCGACGCCCATGGCCGTGGGATCCTCGGCCGCGTTGCGTGGCGTCGCGCGCGCGGCCGCGTGCGGCGTCGCGGAGCCGGCCGGCAGCGGGCCGGTCGCACTCAGCGGCATGATGGTCGGCTCGTCCGCGCCCGTCGCCGGCGCGGCGCGCACGAGCGAGGTCGGGCCGGCGAGCGGAGCACGCTGCGGGAGAGGCTGCACCTGCCCTGCGGGCGGGCCGAGCCCGGGCGGTAGCGCGCCGGGTGCGCCGATCGCTCCGAGCGCGGCGAGCTCCGCGGCGAAGACCTCTGCCGATGCCATGCGGTCGTCGGCGTCCTTCGCGAGCGCCGCCAGCACGAGGGCGTCGAGGCGCGCCGGAATCGGTTGCGGGGCGACGGCAGACGGCGGACGCGGCTCGTCCTGCATGTGGGCGATGAACATGGCCTCGGCTCCCCGCTCGCCGGCGGCCGCGAACGGGTGCTCGCCCGTCAGCATGATGTAGAGCACGATGCCGAGCGAATAGAGGTCCGCGCGGCCGTCGACGCGCTTGCCGCGGATCTGCTCGGGCGCCATGTACCGCGGCGTGCCGAGCAAGGCCCCGTGGCGCGTGGCCTCGCGGAGCGGCACGACGCCGGTGACGCGCTCGACGAGCTTCACGATGCCGAAGTCGAGCAGCTTCGGGCGGGGCGGTTCCCCGGCCGCGGCCGACGGGCTCTCGCACATGAAGATATTGGCCGGCTTCAGGTCGCGGTGCACCATGCCGCGGGCGTGCACGGCACCGAGCGCGCCCGCGATCACGGACGCGATGCGCACCGCCTCGGGCACGAGGAGCCATTTGCGCTCGCGCAAGAGCGCGTCCAGCGCCTGGCCGCGCAGGTGCTCCATGACGATGAACGGCCGGCGGTCGACCGTGGCGCCCGAGCCGAGCACGCGCACGATGGCCTCGTGCCCGAGCGCCGCGAGCGCCTCGGCCTCGAGCCGCAGCCGGTCCTCGAGCCCCTCGGGCAAGTGCCCGTGCATCGTCTTGACGACGATGCTCGCGCCCGTGCGCACGTCGCGCCCGAGCCACACCTGCCCCATGGCGCCAGCGCCGATGAGCGTTTCGGCCGTCCAGGGACAGCCGGGAGGCAGCGAGGGTGCGTCGAGGAGAGTCAAGCAGGCCGTCCGTGACCGTCAGCAGCGCCGAGGCTACTCCACCCCGGCGCGAAGCGGCATTACAGAGCATTACACGGCCGTGTGACCGCCCTCTGCGCGAGGCCGGGCTGGGGCCAGGTGGCCCGAACCACGGAGTCACCGAGCCACGGAGCCTGACACGGAGGAGTCTCTGAACCCTGCCTCCTCCGTGCAGCTCTCCGCCCCCACGGCCTACGTGACGCCGCCCAAGCGCACCTACGAGGGCGCCTCGACCGAGCCCGAGGTGCGGCTGCCGCGCATCGGCCTCAACGACCAGCTCTTCGTCGCGCGCCTGGCGCAGTTCCTGTTCGCCCT
>JACRDA010000323.1 GCA_016212965.1 Myxococcales bacterium | reverse complement strand
GACCGACGCTCGCAGCGCGCACGCATGACCTGGGCGAGGATGCGGCAACTGCATCAACGCTACCCACTGCCGCACCTCCCTGTGCTCCGCCCGCTACATGGCTAGCCTAGCGAAACCACTACTCGAAGAGCCGGATGCGGTAGTTCCGCACGTCCGGATCCGTGGGGGCCCCGGGCGGGCAACCGCCCGGGGCTACCCGACTGATTCCTCGGGGAATGTGGCCGCGAGACTTTCGCCCAAAGGGCGAAAGTCGAGTCGGGGGCCGGTGGCGCGCAGCAGCGGGCTGCGCCCGCGCGCTTCGTCAGGCGCGCCGTTCCCAGCACTCGAACACGTAGCGCAGGCCCTCGTCCTTCTGCTCGCCCGAGCGCGAGAAGAGCGCGTACTCGGGGCCGAGCTCGGGGAAGAAGGCGTCGCAGGGGAAGCGCGCGAAGATGCGCGTCAGGTGCACGCGCCGACACCCGGGCAGGCGGACGGCCTGCGCGTAGATCTCGCCGCCGCCGATGACGAACACGCGGTGGAGCGAGTCGGCGACTTCCGGCGCGGCGAGGAGCTCGAGCGCGGCCTCGAGTCCGCCCGCGCGAAGCACGCCGTCGGGCAGGGGCAGGGCCGCGTCGCGGGTCACGACGACGCTGAGCCGGCCGCGCAACGGACGGAAGCGCGGCGGGACCGTGTCCCAGGTCTTGCGCCCCATGACGATGGCGTTCTCGATGCCGACGCGCGGCACCTGGGTCGTCAGCGCCTTGAAGAACGCGACGTCGCCCGGCGCGCGCCACGGCAGCTCGCCCCGGTAGCCGAGGCCGCGTCCCTCGTCGCAGGCAGCCACGACCTCGAACGACGCGCGCGTCACTCTGGGTGCGGTGTCGCTCATACGGCGATGGGGAACTTGATGAAGGGGTGATGCTGGTAGCCCTCGAGGCGGATGTCCTCGAACGCGACCTCGTCGAGGGGCTTGTTCGCGACGACGAGCCGCGGCAGCGGGTAGGGCGTGCGCGCGAGCTGCTCCTCGAGGCCCGCGACGTGGTTCAGGTACACGTGCGCGTCGCCGAGGGTGTGGGTGAAGATGCCGGGCACGAGGCCGCACTCGCCGGCCACGAGGTGCATGAGCACGGCGTAGCTCGCGATGTTGAAGGGCACGCCGAGCGCGAGATCGGCCGAGCGCTGGTAAAGCTGGCAGTCGAGCCGGCCGTTCACCACGTAGAACTGGAAGAGCAAGTGACAGGGCGGCAGCGCCATGTGGGGCAGCTCGGCCACGTTCCAGGCGCTCACCAGGATGCGCCGGCTCGTGGGGTCCGTCTTGATGAGCCGGATGGCGTCGGCGAGCTGGTCGATGCCGTGCTCGAGGCGCGGCGGGGCCGGGGGCGAGCCGCGCCGCGGCGTGAAGGGTCCGCCCCAGGAGCGCCACTGGTGCCCGTAGATCGGGCCGAGCTCGCCGTCCGGATCGGCCCAGGCGTCCCAGATCGGCGTGTGCTCGGCGAGACCCGCCCGCACGCTGGTCGCGCCGCGCAGGAACCACAGGAGCTCGCGCACGACCGCCGGGAAGAGGACCTTCTTCGTCGTGAGCAGCGGGAAGCCGGCGCGCAGATCGTACTTCGTCTGCGTGCCGAACACGCTCCGCGTGCCGGTGCCGGTGCGATCGCTGCGCAGCTCGCCCTCGGTGAGGACCTGGCGCACGAGCTCGAGGTACTGCTTCATGGTCGTCGCCGGTCGGCGAGCCTAGGGAAGCCGGCGCGGGGCGACAACGCCCCCGGGTCGACGCGCGCAGTTTTTGCGCTCCGTGGCCGAGCTTCGGCCCTTCCGGGCGGGCGCGCGCCGACTATACTGCGCGCCCACCGGCGGGCCCGAGCGGCCGCGAGCCGACGCGGCGCCGAGCCCCGGAACGAGGACCGATCCATGAGCAGCCAGGGTGACCACAGCGAACAGCGCGCCGCCGAGCTCGTCTACGACTGGAACGAGTGCGGGCGCAAGGGCCGCATCATCCCGAAGGGCGTCACCTTCTACGACGAGACGCTGCGCGACGGCCTGCAGAACCCGAGCATCATCGACCCGCCGGTGGAGAAGAAGATCGAGCTCCTGCACCTGATGGACGCGATTGGCATCGACGTCGCCGACATCGGCCTGCCGGGCAGCTCGAAGCGCGCGTTCGACGATGTCCTGCGCATGTGTCGCGAGATCACCGACCACAAGCTCCGGCTGCGCGTCGCGTGCGCGGGGCGCACCGTGCCGGCCGACATCACCCCGATGGTCGAGATCTCGCAGCGCGCCGGCATGCCGGTCGAGGTCTACGCCTTCATCGGCTCGAGCCCCATCCGGCAGTACGCCGAGAACTGGGACCTCGACCTCATCCTCAAGCGCTCGGCCGAGGCGATCGACATCGGCGTCAAGGCGGGCCTGCCCGTGGCGTACGTGACCGAGGACACCACGCGCTCGCGGCCCGAGGTGCTGGCGGCGCTGTTCCGGATGGCGATCGACCACGGCGTGAGTCGCCTGTGCCTGTGCGACACCGTCGGTCACGCGACGCCCGACGGCGTGCACAACCTCATCGCCTTCACGAAGAGCATCATCTCCGGCACGGGTGCCACGGTCGGCATCGACTGGCACGGCCACAACGACCGCGGCCTCGGGCTCGAGAACGCCCTCTGGGCGCTCGAGTACGGCGCCGACCGCGTGCACGGGACGGCGCTCGGCATCGGCGAGCGCGTCGGCAACGCGCAGATGGAGCTCATCCTGCTCAACCTCAAGCTGCTCGGGCTGCTCGAGGATCAGGACCTCACCCACCTGCTCGCGTACTGCCAGAAGGCCGCCGAGGCGGTGGGCTGGCAGGTGCCGATCAACTACCCGCTCGTCGGTCGCGACGCCTTCCGCACGGCGACCGGCGTGCACGCCGCCGCCATCATCAAGGCCAAGCGGCGCGGCGACGAGTGGCTCGCCGACCGCGTGTACTCGGGCGTGCCGGCGGGCATGTTCGGCCGCAAGCAGGAGATCGAGGTGGGCTTCATGTCGGGAGCGTCGAACGTGAGCTTTTGGCTCGAGGCGCACGGCATCGCGTCGAGCCCGGCCCTCGTCGAGGCGATCCTGGCGAAGGCGAAGACCTCGACCGAGATCCTGACCGAGGCGCAGATCCGCGCCGTCGTCGCCGAGGTCGGCGGGCGCACCGCGAGCTGACCGCCGTCCGCGCGCCCTCGGCGCGTCGGGGAATCGCCCGCGCGACCCTTGCGGGACGCCGTCGCCGTGACCACTGTGCTGCCACTGCACCATCGAGTCACGGGAAGGGAGGCACGCATGTACGTCGTCGCTGGAGTCTCGGGTCATGTCGGGTCGGTCGTCGCAGAGGCGCTGCTCGCCAAGGGGCAGAAGGTCAAGGTCCTCGTGCGCGACGCCGCGAAGGGCCTCGCTTGGTCGAAGAAGGGCGCCGAGGTGGCCCAGGGCTCGCTCGAGGATCAGGCCTTCCTCACGGGCGCCCTCAAGGGCGCGACGGGCTTCTTCACGCTCTTGCCGCCGAACTACGCGGCTCCGGATTTCTACGCGTTCCAGTGCGCGACGAGCGACGCCATCGCGGGCGCGGTCAAGGCGAGCGGCGTGCCGCACGTCGTCCTCTTGTCGTCGGTCGGCGCGGACCTGCCGTCCGGGACCGGACCCATCAAGGGCCTGCACTACCTCGAGAACGCCCTGCGCAAGACGGGCACGAAGCTCACGGCCATCCGGGCCGGCTACTTCCAGGAGAACGTCGCCAACTCGCTCGCCCCGGCCAAGGGCATGGGCGTCTTCCCGAACTTCACGCCCTCGGCCGACTACCCGATGCCGATGATCGCGACCAAGGACATCGGTGCGCTCGCGGCCGAGTCGCTGCTCGCGCCCGCCGGCAAGAGCGAGATCGTCGATCTGCACGGGCCGGCCTACTCGATCCGGCAGCTCTCCGACAAGCTCGGCCAGGCCCTCGGCAAGCCGCTCCAGATCGTCGACATCCCGCAGGCCGGGTGGGTCGACGCGATGGTCAAGGCCGGGCTGCCGCCGCACGTCGCCGAGGTGTACGCCGAGATGTACGCGGGCTTCGCGAGCGGCGCCATCGTGCCGAAGGGGGACCGCATGGTCCAGGGCAAGACCACGGTGGACGAGGTCATCAAGACGCTCGTCTAGCTGGGGTGGGCCTGGCACGCCTCGAGCCGTCCGCGGATTCCTGCCCGGCTTGGACGTCTGCGCCGGGAGCGCGTACGCTTGCGGCGTGCCTGCTTCGTTCGGTGACAGGGGCACGCGGCGCCTCGTGTGGGCGGTCGCGTTCGTGGTCGGCCTCGGCGCGCTCGGTTGCGTCAAGAAGCCGACCATGACGCTGCACCACGCCGAGATTTCGGGGATCAGCTTCGGCTTTCCCCCGAAGCTCGGCGTGCTCATGACCGTGGTCGTCGCGGTGAACAACCCGAACAGCTACGACGTGGCCGTGCGCGGCGTGCGGGGGCGCGTGCTGTTCGCGCAGCGCTACAACCTGCCGGTGACCTACAAGGCGCCGGGCGACGGCGCGTGGTTGCCGTCCAAGGTGACGACCCTCGTCCGCGTGCCGGTCGATCTGCCCGTCGGCCTCGCCACGGCGGTGCTGGAGGAGGCGTACTTCAACCCGATGATCCCCTATCGGTTCACGGGCAAGGCCGACGTCACCGCCTCGCGCACCTTCAAGTTCGAGGTGGACGACTACTCGGTCGACGAGCAGGGCTGGGTGTCGCGCCAGCAGGTCGACGCCGTGCTGCGCGGCGCGCTGCACCCGCTGGCCGGTGGGCCCGTGGTGCCGCCGCGGCTCGGGGACGCGATCGCGTCGTTCGCGCTCCCGTCGCTCGGGGCCGACTGAGCGCCGTGCGCCGTGCGCCGTGCGCCGTCACTCGCCGCCGAGCACCGCGCGGGCGCGCACCGCGAGCGCCTCGAGCCGGGCGCGCGCGCCGGGGAAGCGCGCGAGGGCCACGGGGTGCACGCGCCAGAAGCGCGCGCGCTCGGCCTGGTCGAGGCACGTGACGAGGTAGTCCCAGAAGCCGTCGAGCCAGTCCGGTGCGAGCTCCATCGCGTGCTCGAGCGCCCGGAAGCCCTCGTCGCCTTGCCCGAGCCGCACGAGGTGCAGGCCGAGCCCGCTCCAGCCGTAGGCGTCGTCCGGGTCGAGCGCGACCGCGCGCCGACACAGGGGCTCGGCCTCGGCGCTGCGGTCGAGCAGGTAGAGCGCGAAGCCGCAGAGGTGCAGCGCCTCGCACTCGTCGGGGCGGGCGGCGAGCACGGTGCGGAGGATGCGCTCGGCCTCGGCGGGGGCTCCAGCGGAAAGGGCCCGGCGCGCGTCGGCGAGCGCCGCGTCGTCGTCGCCCGCCGCGTCCGCGCTCCCTGCCGTGTCCTCGTCCCGCGCCATGGTCCCGCTCGCTCAGCGCCCCGTCAGGCGACGCCACAGCCGCCCGAGGAGCCCGACGCGCGCCACGGCGTCGTCCGTCGGCGCGGGCGGCGGCGGGATCGCGACCTCGTTGCCGTCCGAATAGAAGCGCAGGCGCGGCGGGCTCTGGTTGTCGCTCGGCCGGATCTGGGCCGGCTTGCCGAGCGGCTCCTCGACGCGCCGCACCGCGTCACGTCGTGCCTCGTCGGGCGTGCGCCCGCGTCCCGTGCGCAAGAGCAGCGTGTGGGTCGACTCGGGCGCCTCGGGCTCGGCGACCTGCGGGGGCGCGGCCTCGCTGCTGTCCTCGTCGTCGAAGTGGAGCGACGGCAGGCGCTTGTCGCGACCGACGAGCTTCGCCGGGCAGGCCCACGGCAGGGCGCCGCCGACCCACACGGGCTCGCCGAGCTCGACGTGCGAGCCGTGCGGCGTCGGCACCACGCGCGGACCGGTGTCGTCGACCTCGCTCACCTGGCCCCGAGCATTCGCGGCTCCGGGGCCCGGCGCAACCACGAAGGGACCGAGGGGCCCAGGGGTCGAGGGGCCCAGGGGTCGAGGGCGGACCCCGACCGCCGCCTGTAACGGTTTGCGCCTCTCGGGCGTCCATGACGGGCCCGCGTCCCCATCGCCCCGAGGAACCTCCCGCATGCTCACCGATCCCGCCATGTCTGCCTTCGCCGTGGCCGCCACCGTGCTCGCCCTCCAGATGGTCGCCCTCGCGCTCTGGACCGGGACCGTGCGCACGCGTCGCAAGGTGTTCAGCAACCCCGAGGACGCGCGGCTCACCAAGACCGAGCTGGCCGAGCGCGAGCACGAGGACGTGCGGCGCGTGCAGCGCGCGCACCAGAACGCGCTCGAGAACGCCGTGCCGTTCTTCGCGATCGGGCTCCTGTACGCAGCGACCGGGCCGAGCCAGGTGGGCGCGCTCGGCTACTTCGTCACGTTCGTGGCTGCGCGCGGGCTGCACAGCGTGTTCTACCTCGCGGGCAAGCAGCCCTTCCGCACGCTGTCCTTCGCCGTCGGCGTCCTGTGCCTCATCGGCATGGCCGTGCACGTGCTGCGCTTCGTCGCCTGAGCTCGCGGCGGCGCGGCCGCTCCGCGCCGCGCCAACCCGCGGCGCCCAGAGCTCCGAGGAGGTGATGTGCGCGCGCGTCGCGCCGCGGGACTGAGACCATGAATTCCTAGCATCTCGTGGCATGATTTCATGCTAACTTGAGGTCGTATGGTCGACCGGTCGGCGCACCTCGACAGGATCCGGTGGCTCTTCCGGACCTTCCCCGTGGTCGGCGTCGTCGGAGCGCGACAGGTGGGCAAGACGTGGCTCGGCGGCCAAGTGGCGCGGCACGAGCGTGCGGTCGCGCGCTTCGACCTGGAGAGCCCCGCCGACCGAGTGCGTCTCGGTGAGCCCCTCCTGGCGCTCGAGCCGTTGCGCGGGCTCGTCGTCATCGACGAGGTTCAGCGCATGCCGGACTTGTTCCCGGTGCTGCGGGTGCTCGTCGATCGCCCTCGGCGTCCCGCGCGCTTCCTCATCCTGGGCAGCGCGACGCCGGATCTGCTGCGCCAGTCCTCGGAGACGCTCGCGGGCCGCATCGCGTACCACGAGCTCGGCGGGCTCGACCTCGGCGAGACCGGAGCGGCGCGGCTGTCCCGCCTCTGGCAGCGCGGCGGGTTTCCGCGCTCCTTTCTGGCGGCGACCGACGCTGCGAGCTTCGCGTGGCGCGAGCAGTTCGTGTCCACCTTCCTCGAGCGGGACCTCGGCGCACTCGGCTTCGCGCTCCCGCCGAACACGATCGGCCGCTTCTGGACCATGCTGGCGCACTACCATGGGCAGATCTGGAACGGCGCCGAGCTCGCTCGCGCCTTTGGCATCTCGGAGTCCACCGTGCGCCGGTACCTCGACGCGCTTGCCGGAACCTTCATGGTGCGGCAGTTGCGCCCGTGGTCCGAGAACCTCGGCAAGCGGCAGGTGAAGACCCCCAAGGTGTACGTGTCCGACGGCGGTATCCTGCACGCGCTGCTCCAGATCCGCGATGCTCGTGCGCTCGACGCCCACCCGAAGGTCGGCGCCTCGTGGGAGGGCTTCATGGTCGAGCAGCTGGCGCGCCGCCTCGGCGCGACCGGAGACGAGTGTCACTTCTGGGCGACGCACCAGGGTGCGGAGCTCGATCTCCTCGTGGTGCGCGGCCGGGTGCGCCGCGCCTTCGAGATCAAGCGCACGGTCGCTCCGGCGGTGACCCGGTCGATGCACGTGGCGCTCGCCGACCTCGGGCTCGACTCGCTCGACGTCGTGCACGCCGGGCGCGAGACGTTCCCCCTCGCGCCGCGGATCCGGGCCGTCGCGGCCGTGAGACTGCTCGAGGACGTCGCGCCGCTCGGGTAGCGCGCACGGAGGCCACCCGCGCCTCCGCGTCGAGCGCAACACTCCCTCCACCGTGAGACGCCGCCCGCATGGCAGCATCCGGTGACGATAGAAGGCTCGAGCTCGAAATCCAACGTCGCATGACCCACCCCTGATCCGGCGGCAAAGTACTCGCCGAGCGCCGGCGCGCCACCCCGCGACGCGCACCCCGCCTTGCGCCACAATGCGCGCGTGGCTCGACGGGTGACGAGGCGCGAGCGCACGGCGTACCACGAGGCCGGTCACCTCGTCGCGTGGTGCTCGGCCCCCTTCGAGCCCCCGACCTTCGGCGCCCTCACGATCGAGCCTGGCACGGCGCCGGCGAGCGCCGGCGAGCTCAGGGTCCGCGCCGGTAAGCTGTCGCCCGCGACGACCGACCCCTGGGTGCACCGGCTGCACGTCGGCCGGGCGCTCGGCAAGGGCTCGCTCCCCGGGCTCGCGCTCGCGCTCTCCGAGGCGCTCGCCCACGTGCGGGTGGACGCGGCCGGGCTCGTGTGCGAGTCGCTCCTCACGGGCCTCGACCTCGCGTCGAGTGCGCCCGAGCACTGCGACTACTGGAACGCGTACGAGCTCGCGAGCGCGCTCGGCCTCGACCCCGAGGACGCCTGGCGTCGCGAGTGGGTGCGCGCGCGCGCGTGGCTCGGGCGGCGCTCCGCCGACGTCACCTACGTGGCCCGATGGCTGCTCGCACGGCCACGCGGTGCGGGGACCATCTCCGGCGCGGCCCTGCGCGCGGTCGTGCGGAGCCGCCTGCCCGAGTCGTCGGCGCTCTTCGGCGCCCACTGCTACCAGGGGCTCGCGCGCCGGCAGCTCCGCGACCACCGCGCACGACTCGACGCCGCCCGCTGCTACGGCGTGGTGCAGCTCGTGCCCGAGGTCTTCGCGCGCGCGACCGGGACGCCGCGCGAGCTGCCCGTCTACTGGGACCGCGACGAGTCCGGGGCGCGGCAGGCGGCGCGGGCGTTCCAGGCGCTGCCGTATCCGCTCTCGGCGTGGGGCTTTTCCGTGCGCCGCCTGCGTCCGCTCACGCCGACGACAGGAACGACAGCTTGATGCGCTTCGGCGTCTGCCCCACGAACTTCACGGTCGCGATGGGGTCGGGGCCCGTGTCCACCTTCTGCACCACGCCGAGGCCGAAGTGCGGGTGGCTCACGCGTGCGCCGACGCGCACGGTGGGCGAGCTGCCGTCGTCGGGCTCGGGCTCGAGGTAGCGCTCGCCCGGAGCGCGCGGCGGCTCGGACACGCGGCGCGGGGAGAAGGAGGGCGAGCGGCGTGCGGCCGAGCCGCGACCGAAGGAGCTCGCGCCGGCGCGCCCGCCGAAGCCTCCGCCGAGGCGGCTCGGCCCGACCTCGTCGTCGTCGCCGGTCGACTGCGCCGTGGCGTAGGGGCTGCGGCCCGCCGCGAAGGCCGTGACGGCATCCTTGTGGGCGTCCGTCAGCACCTCGCGCACCACCTTGCGCGGCAGATCGCCGAGGAAGGGGCTCGGGGCGTTGTAGCGCGTCTGGCCGTAGATCAGGCGGACGGCGGTGTGCAGGACGTACAAGCGGTGCCGGGCGCGCGTGAGCGCGACGTAGCAGAGGCGTCGCTCCTCCTCGACGTCGCAGCGGCGGTTCGGGTCGTCGCTGCGCAGGGGGAAGAGCCGGTCCTCCATGCCGCAGAGAAAGACGGCGTCGAACTCGAGGCCCTTGGCGGCGTGGACGGTCATCATCGGCACGCGCGGCGCGTCGACGATCTGGTCGGCGTCGCTCTGCAGCGTGATGCGTGCGAGGTAGCCCTCGAGGGTCGCGTCCTCGCCGGCCGCGTGCTCTTCCTCCTCGTAGTCGGCCAGCGACGAGAGCACCTCGCGCAGGTTCTCGAGGCGGCCGTCGGCCTCGGCGGTGTCCTCGTTCTTCAGCGCCGCCTCGTAGCCGCTGTCGGCGAGCACGCGCTCGGCGAGGGCGTGCGGCGTGTCGGTCGGCGCGGCGCGCATGAGCCCGTCCATGAGCTCGGAGAAGGCGCCGAGGGCCTTCTTGGCGGCGGTCGGGACGAGATCTTCCCGGCACACCGGAGCGAGCGCCTCGTACAGCGACAGGCCGCGCTCGCGCGCCACCTCCCCCAGGCGCTCGACCGTCTTCTGGCCGATCTTGCGCGCGGGGACGTTGATGATGCGCAGGAGGTCGACGTCGCTCTTCGGGTTGGCGATGAGACGCAGGTAGGCGATGAGGTCCTTCACCTCGGCGCGGTCGAAGAAGCGGTGCCCGCCGATGATCTGGTAGGGCAGGTTCTCGGCGCGCATCGCCTCCTCGAGCACGCGCGACTGCGCGTGCACGCGGTAGAAGATGGCGATGTGGCCCGCGTCGGTGCCGGCGTCGAGCTCGGCCCGCAGGCGCGTCACGACCCAGGCCGCCTCGTCGCGCTCGTCGCGCGTGGCGACCACGGACCCGGGCTCGCCCGCGGGCTCGGCGGTCCAGAGCTCCTTCGGCTGCCGCTCGCTCGAGCGGCCGATGACGCCGAGCGCGGCGGCGACGATGTGGCCGCTCGAGCGGTAGTTCTGCTCGAGCTTGACCAGGCGCGCGCCCGGAAAGTCGCGCACGAAGCCGCGGATCTTGCGCACGTCGGCCCCGCGCCAGCGGTAGATCGCCTGGTCGTCGTCGCCGACGGCGCACACGTTGTGGTGCGGGGCGAGCGCGCCCACGAGCCGGTACTGCACCGTGTTCACGTCCTGGAACTCGTCGACCAGGATCTGGCGGAAGCGCCCGCGCAGGTGCTCGCCCTCCGGGGTCTCGCTCTCGGCGATGGCCAGCACCTTGAGCAGCAGGTCCTCGAAGTCGACCGCGTTCGCGGCCCGGAGCTGCTTCTCGTAGAGCACGTAGGCGCGCTTGGCGACCTCGTCGAAGTAGTTGTCGCCGAGGAAGCTCTCCGGGCCGCGCGCCTCCTGCTTCTCGCGCAGCACGCGCGCGAGCAGCTGCTGCGGCGGGAAGCGGCGCTCCTCGAGGCCGAGCTCGCGGCCCACGCGCGTCATCAACGCGCGCTGATCGGTCGCGTCGTAAATGGTGAAGTTCGGCGCGATGCCGGCGGCCTCGCCGTAGCGGCGCAAGAGGCGTGCGCACACGGCGTGGAAGGTCCCGACCCACAGATCGCGGGTGAGCTCCGGGCCGAGCATGCGCTCGAGGCGGCTCTTCATCTCGCCCGCAGCCTTGTTCGTGAACGTGACCGCGAGCACCTCGTAGGGCGGCACGCGGTAGCCCTGCACGAGCTCGGCGATGCGGTGCGTGATGACGCGCGTCTTGCCGCTGCCGGCGCCCGCGAACACGATGAGCGGCCCCTCGTGGTGCAGGACGGCCTCGCGCTGCGGCCCGTTCAAGAGATCGGTCGCGGCGCGGGCTTCGGCGGGCATGGCGAGCGCCTAGCACACGCGTCCGGCTGCCGCGACCCTCGCCACCTCCGCTCGGGTGACGCTGGGTGACGCCACGTCATCGAGCGCGCGGCAGGTCGCGTTGCGGCACGTTCCCGCGGTGTCGTGCGCGCCCGCGCGCGTGTATATACCCGGCATGTCGACCTACGCACGCGTCCTCTGCTCGGGCCTGCTCGGTGTCCTCGTCGGTTGCGCTCCGGCCGCCGGGCCCCAGCCTCCGCCGTCCCCCAGCGCGAGCGCGAGCGCAGCGGTCGTCGCCACGGCGGGGCCGGGCGAGGCGGATGCCGCTGCGGTGCCGGGCGCCGCCGTCGCCGCGCCGGGCGAGGTCGTGCTCCACGCGCGCTGGGCGCGACCGAACGACACCCTCGCCGCGCTCGCGAGCTACACGCGGCTGCCCGACGCCTTCATCGCCGAGGCCCTGCGCGAGGGGGTCCGCGAGATGGTGAAGGACGCCCTGCGCAAGGTCGTCGACGTGCCGGCCTTCGCCGAGGCGCTGTCGCTCGACGCGCCCATCGACGCCGTGGTCATCGCCGACCTCGACAGCCCGAAGCCGAAGGCCCGCGCCGCCGTGTCCTTCGGCCTCGCCTCCTTCGAGCGGGCTCGCTCGGCCGTGCGCGGCGAGCTCACCGAGGTCGCGCCGGGCGTGTGGCGCATGGGCTCGGAGGACACCCGCGGCGCACGCTGCGCGCTCGCCGAGAGCGGCGGCACGACGGGCAAGCTCGTGTGCGCCGAGAGCTACAAGGAGGTGACGAAGCTCGCTCCCTACATGGCGCGGGGCCTGCCGAGCACCGCCAGCCAGCCGACCGACCTGCACGTCGAGCTGCACCTGAAGGGCGTCATCCAGCGCTTCGGCGGGACCTTCGAGCAGATGGCCCGCGGCCTGCCCGTGCTCTTCGAGGACCTGCGCATCCGCCAGCCCTTGTTCGACAACGCGCTCATGGAGGCAGCGGTCGCGCTCGGCGACGAGGCGGCCAGCCTGCTCTACGATCTCGAGGGTCTCGAGGCCGACATCGGCGTGGACGCGACACGCGGGCTCACGGCAGCGGTGAAGCTCGGGCTCGCCAACAAGAAGTCGTGGCTCGCCCAGACGCTGCTCGACGGCGCCGACAAGCAGGGGCCGGCGCCGGACGTGTTCGCCAAGCTGCCGCGCTCGAGCGAGGGGGCCTTCTACGGCTTCACCGGCAATCCGGGCCGCTGGACGCCGCTCTTCAAGGTCGCGCAGGATCTCGTGAAGGGCGCGCTCCAGGAGGGCCGCATCGGCGACGACGCCGACCGGCAGGCCGTGGCCGCCCTCTTGCGGCCGGTGTTCGGCGGCTCGGTGGCCTACGCCTCGGCGAGCGGGCACTTCGCGCCGCCGGCCGCCGCCGATCTGCCGACCCAGATCGCCGACGCCTTCGTCGGCTGGGAGCTTCTCGGGCTCGACGAGAGCTCGACGGCGCTCGGGGCCTACCTCGGCGAGGCCGTGAAGGTCTACAACCGCCCCGGCCTCCAGGCCGCGCTGAAGAAGGAGGCCGGAAGCGACGCGGACCAGCTGCCGATCGTGAAGACGGCAACGCCGCCGGCCGCGCTCGGCAAGGGGGCGCTCGCCTTCGAGGTCACGCTCCCGAAGGTCGAGGGCATGCCGGATCCGGCGAGCGGCACCGCGAAGACGACGAGCATCAAGGCGCACCTGCTGCTCCTGCCCGACGGCAACCGGACCTGGCTGGGGGTGTCGCTGCAGCGCGACGCGCTCGCGAAGCTGATGGTCGACGCGAAGAACGGCACCGACTCGCTCGGCCCGAGCGCGCTCGGGCCCTTCCAGGGCGGCCGCCACGCGGGCGGCGCCTTCATGACCCTGAAGGGGATCGTCGGGCCCTGGCAGTCGGCCGCGGGCCTGGCGGCGAGCATGTTCGGTCGCCGCGGGGCCCAGGAGATCATGGCGGCCCTGTCCGGCCTGCCGAACGGTGGTCTCTCGCCCCTCACCGTGCTGTTCGACCAGAGCGACGCCGCCCCGATGTCGATCGCGCTCACGGTCAACGCGCCGCGCGGCTTGCTCGAGGATCTCGGCTCGATCGTCGGCAAGCTCGCCCAGCGCGCGCGCCAGCCGTAGCCCTGAGCGCCGTCGGTCGTGGGCGCTGCGAGCGAGCGTCGCGCGCCCTGCGGCGCTACGATCCCACCCATGAGGGCCAGGACGCTGCCACTTCCGTGGCTCGCGGGCCTCGGGCTCGCGGGCGTCGCGCTTGCCGCGGGAGGCTGCAGGGAGCCGAGCGCCGGCGCCGTGCCGTCGGCCGAGCGGGGGACCGCGCACGCGGCCTCGAGTGCGAGCCCGCTGCCGGCGCCCCGCGCCTCGGGCGGCATGTCGCTCGAGGAGGCGATCGCCCGGCGGCGCTCCGTCCGTGCCTTCGCCTCGGCGCCGTTGCCCGAGGCGTCCATCGCCACGCTCCTCTGGGCCGCGCAGGGCGTGACCGAGCGCGGGGGCAGTGGGCGCGCGGCCCCGTCCGCGGGCGCGCTCTACCCGCTCGAGCTCTACCTCGCGACCGCCGACGGGCTCTTCCACTACCGGCCGGCCGAGCACGCGCTCGAGCGGCTCGGCGGCGCGGACGTGCGGCCCGCGCTCGCGCACGCGGCGCTCGATCAGCGGGCGGCGGCCGAGGCGCCGGCGGTGCTCGTCATCGTGGGGTACGCGGCCCGCACGCGCGGTCGCTACGGCGATCGGGCCGAGCGCTTCGTCGCGCTCGAGGCCGGCCACGCGGCGCAGAACGTGCTCCTCGAGGCGACGGCGCTCGGGCTCGGCGCCGTGCCGATCGGCGCCGTCGACGAGGCGCTCGGGCGCGAGGCGCTCGGCCTCGGCTCGGACGCGACGCCGCTCTATCTGCTCTGCGTGGGGGCGGCGCGGGGCGAGTAGGGTCATCCTGCACCTACTTGCACTTCTTCCACGGCTTCTCGTCCACGTGCTCGGGGTCCGCCGGTGCGTCGAGGCCCAGCGCTCGCAGGCGCCTTACCAGGGTCCTGTCGGACTGCAGCGTGCCTCGGTCGACATGTCGCGCCGTCACGATGCAATCATCCCAGCGCTCGTGAAGCATTCTTTCCAGGAGCGCTCCGGACCGGTCGTCCACGAACTCGCGCCATTCGGGTAGTGACTCGACTCGCGCGCGTCGGATCGCGATGGCTAGATCGCTGTCAAAAGTGACCTTCTCGGATGGAATGCCCGTGAGATCGAGCTCCAATGGACGAGCCTGCGAGATGTCGAGAGCCCGCCCGACCCGAAGGTACGCCGCCGCGATGCCCCGGCTCGTGTGCCGATGATTTCCCAGAGCGTGAATCGCCAGGCGCCCGATCTTGCCGCGCAGGACACAATCGTCGAGTACGACTTCCTGCACGATCATGATGTCTGGCCACGTGACGTCCTCTACCACGACGCGCTGCAGACGCAGTCCCTCCAGTCGACAGTTGCGCAGGCGCACCCCATTCAGCACTACGTCGTGCACGCAGGGCAGACCCGCTGGACCCTCCCGCCCTGTCACCCAGAACCCGATGAAGTCGCAGCCGTTGGCCTCCAGACCGCCCCAGTCCTCTACCACGGCGATCGGCCGGAGGCTTTCGATTCGCGCGCCCACGAATCGCATGGGCTCACTCGGCGAGGCCGACCTCGCGCAACAACGCCAGCTCCTCGAGATACTTCGCGTGTCTGGGACCGGGGTTCGCGATGTACAGTATGTCATCGGCACGGTCATCGTCGAGGAGATCGGCGATGACGAGGCCTGCCATCGAGCGGCCGACGAGCTTCTTCCACTCCGGCACTGCGGCCACACGCTCCTTGGTAATCACCCCGTGCAGTCGCGGGTCATGACGGATGGCGCGTGCGGGAATCCCCATGATCGTCAGGCTCTTGGACGATGCGTTCCGGATGTCGAGCGCCCAGTCGATTCCCGCATACGTGGCTCGCGGATCGAGGTGGTGCGCAATGATGTTGAGCTCTCCGAGCTTACCGGCCAACACCACGTGGGAGAAGATGCACTCGTCGAGGATTACGAGACCGTTCCACTTGCACTCGGTCATGCTGCAGTCGTCGAAGCGCACGGCGTGTGCGCCGCACGAGCCAAGCTTGCAGCGGTCGAGGACGCAGCGTCGAAAGCGTGGGTAGCTCTCTGCGCTTGGGGCATGACCGGCGATGGTCGATCCGTCGACCTCGCATTCCACGAATCGCCAATCTTCACGGAGCTCGCCATCCTTGGGATGCAAACGATGCGAGAAGCGCTCACGACGGAAATCCATTGTCTCTCCTCTTCGCTACAACCCGGCCGTGATGGACTCGTACACCTTCGAGGTATTGTCCTTCCCCAGCGAAGGATACGTGATGACAGTATTGTCCTCGTAGCCGGGTCCGCTGCGTGCCGCGTGGCCGGCGCGCGCCTTGGTCGTCGTGACGTCGTACGTTCCACCCGACGTGCTCGTGAAGTCGGGACCGCCCTTCCGATGGCAACGACGGTCTGGTGAACCTCCGACCGTCGTGCGCCGCGTTGCCGCTCGTGACGCGACGGATGCATCACGGACGCTACTTCGCGCCGCCGCGCTTTGGCTGCCGTTGCGCGCCGGCCAGCTTGGCCTGCCCGCGGGCGCCGCCTCGCGCCCGCGGCGACTCCCGCGCGGACGGCGCGGCTTCGCGCGCCGAGCGCTTGCGGCCCGCTGCTGGACCTCGCTTGCTCGTGGGCTCGCGCCGCTGGACGGCCCGGCCGTCCGCCGGCGCGGCCATCGCGTCGGGCGCGGGCGTGAGCCCGCGGACCAGGTCGGCGAACGAGCCGGCCACGCGACGCACGTTCAGCATGCGTTCGGGCTCGTCCTCGTTCCGGTACTCCTCCTCGTGATCCCAGAAGTAGACGACGCCCCGGTCCTCTCCGGCGAGCGAGAGAAGCAACTGGTTGCCCCCGGGGTCAGCGGCCACGGGAATCATGCGTTCGGGAATGCGACCCGCGAACGTCACGAGCCCGTCCTCGATGTCCGAGTACGCGAATCCGGTGCCCAGACCATAGAAGTAGTGGATGCGACTCCACCCGTTGCCCACGCGGAATCGGGGCGCGGCGGGCTTCCCACCGTTGAGCTCGAGCAGGAACTCCCGATACTCGGGCGGAAGCCACCCGAAGCGCGCCTGCAATGCGTCGACTCTTCGAGCGCCCGCGGGCGGGTTCGTCGACTGGACCGCCACCCCTTCGATGCAGGCCCGGCGCTCCGCCGGCGCGTCGGTCGTTCTCTTCCTCATCCCCATCGCCGCCTCTTTCGCCCGCGCCGCGCGAGGGAGTCGCAGCAAGACTCGCCGCGCGCGCACGCCGAGGGCAGCGAGAAAGCGCGGTGCGACAGCCGGTCCGAGCGCCAAGTAGAGATCGAAATCCGGGTGTGCCTTGCTGAGCGGGCGTGCGGCCACGACGCACCAGCCCGCGGGCAGCACGCGCGCGAAGGCCCCCACGACGGCGTCGCGAGATTGCGCCTCGACTTCCGTGAGACGCTCCCGCCGAATCACGCGCCGCCGCTCGTCCTCGGTCCAGACCAACAGACCACCATCCGCCACGCGGTGGTCCGTGTAGATCTCGGGAGCAACCCGGTTCACGAGGAGCTCCAGGAGCGCTGTCGGCGTGAGCTTCCAGTCTGCGAATACGGCGGCGGTGGCGTCGACCAGTGCGGCCACGAATTCGGACGCCGAGGCTGCGGTGCGAGCCCCACCGTCACGGAACGACAAGGCGGCGAGTGCAGCCGTGTATGCGCCCTGCCTTGCGGTGCCGCCCGCTCGCTCCGGCGCGGCCCCGCTGCGGGAACGCGAGCTCGACCGTCGGCCCCCGCTCAGACGAACCCCGCCAGTTGCGCGTCCGTCCACCCCGCACCGCGAAGCACCTTCAGCAGTGCCCGCCAGCGTTCGTCCTTCTGTGGCGCGAACACCCAGGCAGGGGGTGTCGCGAAGGGCGTGTGGAGCAGCGGATGGTCGACGCCGACCCACTCGAAGCCCGCTGCCTCCCTCACCGAGCGGATGCAGTGGAGCTCGATCGGCAAGAGGACGAGCACGCCGAGGAACTCCGCGCTGCCCTCGTCCACCGCCTTCTCCACATGGTAGTCGAGCACACTCGGCAGCGCCCGCGCCACGCGCCCCGGGTCCATCCATGCGCGGATGAGCGCGTCGTACGGTCCCAGAGGACGCCGTTGCTTCTTGCGGAGGCGCTCTTGCGTGCCTGGCGGCGCCTCGCGGTGGTAGCGCTCCAGCTCCAGCATGAAGGCCACGAAGCAGTTGTACTCGAGCACCGCGGCGTCGCGCCGTGCGGTGGCGCGGAGCTCCTCCATCAGTCGCCGCGCCACCGTGTTCCGCCCGGCGAGGAGCATCCACGCAGCGGAGCCCCCCACCCCGGAATCGAGGGCTTCGAGCAGCACCGTCTCGGCGCTCTCCGCCCACGCGCTCCGTGCGGCCAAGGTCCAGCCGCCGGCGTCGCCGCGCACGATTGCGCTGGGCGCCATGCGGCTCTCCGCGATCGCCACCTGCGCCAGATAGGAAATCGCCATTCTGTCCTGACGGTCTCGCAGCGCCGTCGTGAACAGCTTGTCGAGACGCCGAACATCCGCCTGGATCGAGGCTCGCCGCACCGTCTTCGCCCTGCGCAGCAGCGCATCGACACGACGATCGCGCTTCGCCACCAAGGTCATGGGGCTCATCCTGCACCTACTTGCACTTCTTCCACGGCTTCTTGTCGACCACGCGGGCGCGCCCGTGCTTGTCGACCTCGATGCGCAGCACGTAGCCGCGCAAGGCCTTGCGCCCAATCGACTTGAGGTACGCGCGGAGCTCGGCGGCCACCCGCTTGGCACGGCCGCCTGCGGACGCCCACTGCCCCTCACCGCGTTCGGCGCGCCGCAGTCGGTCACGCGCGTACCAGTCGGCGCCCTTCTTTTGATCGGGCGACATCTGGGAGCCGTTGACCTTGACCTCCACGACCTTGACCTCCCCGGTCCCCTTGTCCTGGATCACGATGTCGACGCCATGGCCCGACTTGTTCTGCATCGATCCCACGATGCGGTAGCCCTGATCGGACAGGTGTTGCTTCGCCAGTGCCTCGCCCTGGTCGCCTAGAGCCGTGTTGAGCCCGAACGGGTCGGCGCGGCTCAGCGGGTCTCCGTCGAACCCGAGGAGCCGCCAACCGCCCAGGATCCCGAGCGGATCCGGGCTCAACCACCGCCCCGTCTCCGCCTCGAAGTAGCGATAGCGCGTGTACCGTAGGCCCGTTTCGGCGTCCTCGTACTGGCCGAGCAGCCGAAACGGCGTGTCGACTGCCCTCACTCCCGGATCGCGCGCGACGGCGACCACGCGACCCCACGCGGAGTAGGCGGCGCTCCACGCGACGCGCCCGTGCTCGTCGACGAGCTCCCTCGGCGTGCCGAGGTGGTCGAGCACGTAGGTGTACACGCGCCCTTGCTCCTCCTGGAGCATGGGCAGGAAGGTGCTCGGCTCGTGCACGAACACGCGGCGGGGCGCCGCGCCCGCGGGGCGCTCCTCGCAGAGCACGTCGTCGTCCCAGAGGAACGCCGTGCGCTCCGCCGCGGGCAGCGCCTCGGGCTCGGCCGTGAGGGCGCGCGCGAGGTCGGTGCGCTCCCTCGGGACGAGCTCCTTCGAGACCCGCCGCGCGAAGGCGTCGTAGCGATAGCGCGCGAGGCTGCCGTCGGGGAGCCGCACCTCGCGCAGGCGGTCGCGGCAGTCCCACACGTACTCGGTGACGAGCGCGGAGCCGTCCGGGGCGTGCTCGACCTTCCGCGCCCGGCGGCCGCGAGCGTCGTTGTCGTAGCGGGCGCGGTCGCTGGCGCAGAGGACGTTGCCCCGCTCGAGCTGCCACGGCTCGCTGCCCGCTCCGGGCGGCCCGCCGCTCTCCGCGCGCTCGAGCGCGCGCACCAGCGACCCGGCGGGGTCGTAGTCGAAGATCTCGTGGTGCTTGCCGCGCTCCGCCTCGATGAGCTGGCCGACGCTGTCGTAGCGGTAGAACGTGGTGCCCCAGCGCGCGTCGCGGATGCTCGTCACGCGGCCGGCCGCGTCGTAGCCGTAGGTCCGGTCGACCAGGGTCCGGCGCAGGGCCTCGCCCTCCGCCGGCCGCGCCGTCACCTTCTGCTCGAGCAGGCGATCGAGCGCGTCGTAGCGGCTCTCGAGCGCGACGCCGCTGCGGCGCGCCGAGCGCGTCGCCTCGCGGCCGAGCGCGTCACGCACGACGTCGATACGCTCGCCCCCGTGCTCGACCGCGGCGAGCTCTCCGAAGAGGTCGTAGGCGTAGCGGGTGGTCTCGCCTTCGGGGAGCCGGCGCACCGTGCGGCGGTGCTCCGCGTCGTACTCGTGACGGATGGCGCGGCCGCCCTGGGTGTCGGTGACGACGCGCCCGAAGCGGTCGCGCTCGAGCTCGACCACGACGGGGCCGCCCGGCTCGTCGACCGTCGCTGCGAGCAAGCGCCCGAGCGCGTCGCGCGCGAGGATGAGGCTGCCGTGCGGGCTCCGGTCCTCGAGCAGGTTGCCGAGGGGATCGTACGCGAGCTCGCGGAAGGTATCGTCCGGATACGCGATGCGCCGCAGCCGCTCGGCCTTGTCGTAGGCGTACTCGAGCACGCGCCCGTCGAAGGTCTCCTCGCGCACCACGCGCCCCGCGGCGTCGTACTCGAAGCGGTAGCACTCGCCACGCGGGTTGCGGACCTCGACGAGCCGCTCGTCCGAGTCGTACGCGAAGGCATAGGCCTGGGCGTTCGGCTGCTCGAGCCGCCGCAGCTTGCCCGTCCCGCCCCACTCGAGTCGCGTCACCTGTCCGAGGGCGTCCACCGCCGTGCTCGGGTTGCCGAGCGGCTCGTACTGGAAGGACGTCGCAGAAGCGTCGGGGCGCTCGACGCGCAGCGGCTGGCCGAGCGCGTCGTAGGCGACGACCGTGCGGCGGCCGAGCGCGTCCGTGCGGGCGACGGGCCGCCCGAGGGCGTCGTGCACGTAGCGCGTCGCGCCGCCGTAGGCGTCGTGCTCGACGGCGAGGTTGTGGTGGCTGTCGTGGCGGTAGCTCGTGAGCGGACCGGCCGGGCCCACGAGCTCGACCACGCGCCCTTCGCCGTCGCGTGACAGCTGGTAGACGGCGCCCGTCGGGTACTGGACGGCGACCGGCGCACCGTGTCCGTCGTGGACGAACGACGTCACCAGGCCATCCGGTCCCGTGCGTCGCAAGACCACGTCGCCCGACCACTCCCACACGGTCTCGTTGCCGGCCGCGTCGACCTCCTTCGTGAGGTGGCCGGCGGCGTCGTACTCCGAGCGCGTGGTCTCGCCGGCGGCGTTCGACTCGGAGAGCACGTAGAGATCGGCGTCGCGTTCGATGCGACGCTTGACTGCGCCATCGAGCGTGCGCTCTTCGACCACGAGGCCGTGGTCCTCCCAGAGGAAGACGCGCGGCTCGTTCGTGGCCGTGATCGTGGTCGTCTTGTTCGGTAGATCGAACGCGAGGTCGACCTCGTGGAGGCCGCCGTCACCCCAGGTCTTGACGCAGCGGCCGCTCGCGTCGTCGTAGCGGTAGTGGAAGCTCGTGCCGTTCTTGAGCGTCGTCTGCACCATGCGGTGCCAGGTGTCGTAGGCGAACCGGTCGGCGTGCCCGAGCGCGTCGGTCGCCGTCGCGAGCTCCTCGGTCGCGTGGTACGCATAGTCGAGCCACTGGCACAGCCGCGGCGCCTGGGGCGCCGCGGGGGTCACGCCCGGCTCCGACGGCGGCAAAGGTGGCGCCGCCCACACCTCGACCCGCCGGATGAAGCCTTCCGGCGTGTGGGCGAGCCGCAGCTCGCGGCCCGCGGTGTCCGTGACGCGCACCAGGCGCTCGCCGTCGTAGTCGAGCGCCGCGCGATGTCCGTACGAGTCGCGGACGGCGACGAGCCACGCGCGCCCACCCGGCACGAGCGGCCGGAGCTCGTAGGTCAGCCCCTCGTCATGGGCATAGAGCTCGAAGCCATGGCGGCTCCTGGTGAGGGTCAGGCGCTCGCGCCGATGGAACGTCGTGCCGCCCACCGCGACGGGCTCGAGCCAGATATCGCGCCCATCCGCGTTGCGGTACGTGATGCAGCGCTCTTCGACCTCGAGCCACTGCTCGTAGCCGTGCTTCCAGCCGCCGCGACCGAGCGCGCCCTTCTCGCCGCGGCGCGCCGTCGAGTACCAGCGCGTCCACTCGAGCGGGAACGCGCCCGGGAGCAGGAGCTCGACCGCGTCGTCGATGACGCAACCGGTGACGGCATCGACCGGGTGTCCGGGCGCGGTGCATTCGTCGGGGCTCGGTCCGCTCGATTTCCCCGGCTTCTTGGCGCCGCTCGCGGGCGCCGCGCGCTTCTTCGCCTCGTCGTCCTCGGCGTCGCCGCCGCTCTGACCGCCGGCGGCGTCCGCGCCGGCGCCTGCGAGCAGCGGGCCCTGCTGCTGCGACGGGCCCGGACCGCCCGACATCTGGTTCAGCTTGACCGTGGCGCCGGTCGCCTGGACCTCCTTGCCGCCCGCTTCGGTCCCCACGCGTGCCTCCTTCCGGGCGGCCTAGCCCACGGTCCCGACGCGCTTGACCGCGTGGGTGACGACGTCGCCGCCGGTCGGCTGCGAGGGCTGGTTCGCGGGGGGATCGACGTCGAGGACGCTGCCCTCGACGAGGACGGGCGAGCCGCCGACCTTGAGCTTGCTCGAGGTCTTCGACGCCGTGGCGCTCCGCGCCGTGTACGGGTAGGGCACCGGCACGGGACCGGCCGGGGGCGTCGGCGGGTTGAGGCTCGTGGCCGGCGGGCACACCGCCTGATGGCTCGTGCCGGTGGTCGCGACGGCCTTGCCGCCTTTGGTCGTGGGCATCGGGGGACCTCGCTCCGGGTGTCTGGGGCCTCGGGCCGTGCGGTCAGGGCAGCTCGACGAGCGCCGACAGGAAGCGCACCACCGCGGCGACGTCGAGGGTCATCTTCTGGCCCGTGACGCGCACGGTGCCGCTCTTGTCCATGCGGAGCACGCTCTTGCCCACGCACAGGCGGATCTCGTCCTCGGCGCGGAGCTCGACGCGCCGGCCGCGGAGCTCGACGGCGTCGTGGGCGTCGCGGCTCGTAGCGCGCTGGGTCTGCAGCGCCCCGAGCAGGACGGCCTCGCCGTCCGCGCCGATCTCGGCGAGCACGTGGCGGTAATCGCGCAGGCACTCGTCGGCGAGCGCGGGCTCGAAGCCCGGCGCCAGGCGCGCCGGCAGGACGGCGCCCGCGAGCGTGCGCACGCGCAGGCTCGCCGCCGAGCGGAGCTCGAGGGTCACGACCGCGAGGCCCGGCGCGGGCGCCGGGGCGCGGTCCGGCACGCGCCGTCGGCGCAGGGAGGGCTCGCTCGTCTTCTTCTGCTTGTCTGCTCGTGCCATGGGCTCTCCCCTGTTGCGCGCCGCCGCCTCACTTGGCGGCGTAGTTGCCGGTGACGACGCTGACGGCGCTCACGTCGAAGGCGGCGTCGACGACCACCTTGCCCGAGGTGATGGTGATCTTGGCGCCGGCGCCGTCGAGCACGATCTTGCTCTTGGCCTTGACGTGCACCTTGGCGCCCTTGACCGAGAAGGCGCCGCCGACCTTGTACTTGGCGGCGCCGCCGTAGGCCTCGACGCGCTTGCCGCCGGCCGTGACCTTGCGCGAGGCGTAGGTCTCTTTCAGCACGCTCGCCGCGAGCGAGTAGTCGGCGGCCTTGATGCTCATGGCACCGGCCACGACGAGGCTCTTGGCGCCGAGCACGCTCTCGGACGAGGTGAGCCCGCCGATCTCCTTCCAGCTGCCGCCGACGGTGATGGCCGTCCCGCCGGTCACGTGGCGGTTCACCTCCTGGATGGCGAGCTCGGCCTTCGCGCCCGCGACGACGCGCGCCATGCTCGCGGCCGAGGTCTCGTAGTCGCCGCCCACCTGCACGAGCCGCAGCCCCCCGACCGAGATGCTCTCGCTCCCGGCCGAGAGCTTGAGCGCGCCCACCATCGACCAGTCGCGCGAGCCGCCCACGGTGGTCGTCTGGGCGGCGGTCACCATGAGGCTCTTCTGGATGCCGACGATGTTGGTGTGGTTCGCGCCGACGTCGACGATGTCGTCGCCCTTGACCGAGGTGCCCTTGTCGTTCTCCGTGCGCTCGTTCAGGTCCTTGGACGCGACGAGGAGCATGCACTCCTTGCCCGCCGCGTCGTCCATGCGCAGCATGTTGGCGCTGCCGCCGCCCGGGGTCGTGAGGCTGCCGAAGCTCGTGCGCACCTTCTGCCCCGGCAGATCCTCCGGCGGTCGAGCCGCACCGTTGTAGAGCCGACCGAGCTCGTAGGGCTGGTCGGCGCTCGTGCCCGAGTAGGCGAGCATCACCTCCCAGCCGACGCGCGGCAAAAAGAAGCCGCCCGAGGTCGGCGGTTGCAGCGGGCGCAGCCACGCGCTCGCGGTGTCGTCGGCCTTGCCGCGGCGGTCCCAGCGCAGGAGCGCCTTCACGCGCCCGTACTTGTCGGGGTGGATCTCGCTGCCGGCCGCGCCGGTGACGGTCGCGTGCTCGATGCCCCCGACGGTCGGCGCGCGGGGCCGCGGCGGGCGCGGCGCAACGCCGGCCGGCACCGCGACGAGCTCGGCCTCGAACCGGCGGGCGCCGCCGTCGGGGCCGAGGACGCCCGCGTCCGTGAAGTCGCTCGCGCGATGGGTCACGGCGACGACGAGCCACGGGCCAAGCAGATCGTCGCGCGGCGCGCCGTCGAGCTTGAACGAGTAGCCGACCGCGAGCCGCCGGCAGGAGCTCCGGGCGCGGAGCACGTGGCCGGGCTGGCGCTTCTCCTCGAGGCGCCGGTCCGCGAGGGTCTTGCCGACGCCGGGGGCGAGGTACCCGGCCGGGTACTCGTAGTCCTCGAGCGGGCCCGAGCCGCTCGTCACCGTCTGATCGAGCAGGGGCCGCTCGAAGTCGTAGTCGCGCAGCGTCACCTTGTCGGTGACGACGGCGCGCTCGAGGTGCACGTCGTAGACGGACTCCACGGCGGCAGCGAGCCCCGCGACGTCCCCGGCGCCGAAGGCGAGCTCGTCCCCGCCGGGGAGCGGCGGCGGGCTCGCGCCGTCGCCGAGCACGACGCGGTCCGTGCCGTCGGCCGTCTCGGCCACGAGCGCGATGCCCTCCTCGGCGCAGAGGCGCGTCACGAACGCGAGGTCGCTCTCGAAGGCCTGCACGATCTGCGGGCGCTTCGCGGGCGGCGCGCTCACGCGGTCGTCGAAGGAGACGCCGGCGTCCCCGAGCACGGCCTTGACGGCGTCGAGCGGCGTCTCTTCCACGAACACGCGGTAGTCGACCCGATCGGCGCACAGGGCGAGACGCGGCGCGAGCACGAGCTCGTAGTCGAGCCCCGCCTCGGTCGCGCCCTCGACGAGCGCGACGATGGTGCGCGGCGTCGTGTCGTGCAAAAAAACGAGCTCGGCCTTCTGGCCGATGAGCTCGTCGAGCACGAGGGGCGCGCGCACCCCCGCGTCGTCGACCGCGAAGCAGGTGAGCGTCGCCCGGAACGGCGCGTGCAGGCGCTCGACGAGCTCGAGGCCGACGACGCGCAAGGTGGCGTCGACGCCGTCGATGGTGAGCGAGAGCACGTGGGCCGGCGGCGCCATGTCAGTTGCCCACCTTCGAGGTGCTCTTCTTCTCGGTGTCGCTCGCGTCGAGCTTCAGCTTGCTGCCCTTGGGCTTGACGCTGCCCTTCAGAGTGAGCTTGCCGCCGCCGTCGCAGACGATGCCGCCGCCCGCCTTGATCGTGATCTTGGAGGCGGAGATGGCGATCTTGCCCCCCGCCTTGACCTTGGCCGAGCCGCCCACCTTCACCGAGCCGGCGCCCTTGACCTTCGTGACGATCTTGCCGCCGGCCTTGTCCTTCGAGGCGCCGCTCGTGATCTTCTTCGTGCCCTTGACCGAGTCGACGCAGCGCGTGGCGGCGGTGATGCTGCGCACGGCGCCGACCTCGATGGCGGTCGCGGCGGCGAAGGAGCGGTTGCAGCCGAGCCCCGCCACGGTCGCGAGCGCGCCGCCGACCGTCTGGGTGAAGGCGCCCTGCACCACCGTGTTCGACTGGTTGCACTCGAGCGCGTAGGCGCCGCCCACGAGCTCCGAGCAGCTGCCCTTCACCTCGACGAGCAGGGTGCCGGTCACCTTGACGTGCTCCATGCCGCCCACCGAGACCTCGCGCGCGCCCTTCACGGTCACGCTCATGTCGGCGCCGACGGCCACGGTCTGGTTCGCGCTCACCGACACCGACTGCGGGCCCTTGACGAAGACCTCGTAGCTCTTCGTGATGTCGCGCGTCTTGTCGACCGAGACGCTCGTCTTCTGCGTGCCGCCGACCGAGACGGTCTGGTCCTTGGTCGCGTGGATGAAGGCCTCCATCTTGCCGGCGTCGTCGGCGAGGCGCACCTCGTTCGTGGTGCCGCCGCCGGGGCTCGTCGCCGACTGCACGGTCGCGGTCGCCTTCTTGCCCGGCTGCCCGTAGGGGACCGCGGCCGACCCGCCGTAGACGCGCCCGAGGACGACCGGCTGGTCCGGGTCGCCGTGGAGGTAGAGCACGGGCACTTCCCAGCCGACGCGCGGCAGGATCATCGACGAGAACATGTTGAGCTGCAGCGTGCGCAGCCACGTGCTCGAGGTGTCGTCGCCCTTGCCGGAGCGATCCCAGAGAAAGCGCGCCTTGATGCGGCCGAGCTCGTCGACGTGGATCTCCTCGCCCGCCGGACCCGTCACGACGACGGTCTCGAGCGTGTCGACCTTGGGCACGGCCCGCGGCAGCGCGGGTCGGTACGTCCGGCCCTGCTCGTAGGGCACGAGCGACGCGCGGTTGGCGTAGGGGATCCCCCCCGTGCGGCTCCGCGCCGCCTGCTCGACCGTGTGCTCGACCGCGACGATGAGAAAGTCCCCGCGGTGGTGCTCGTCCGACGCCCCGTCGAGGTGCACCACGCGCCCGGGCTGGAGGCGCGCACAGTGGCTGCGCAGGGTGAGCGCGTCGGCCCCGCGCCGCAGCTGCTCGAGCCGAGCCTTGGCGCGCGCCTGGGCCGCATCGGCGTTCATGGTGCGGGCCGGGAACTCGAAATGCTCGAGCGGGCCGTCGCCCGCGACGCCCTCGACGAGCACGTCCGGCCGGCGCACGTCGAAGTCGCGCACGTGCACCTTGTCGTGGGCGAGCGACCAGGTGCGTTCGAGCTCGAACGGCATCGCGGCCGAGCGGACCATGCCGCTACCGTCCTCGAAGACGAGGTTCGGCCCGCCCTCGATCGAGCCGTGCGCCCCGTCGTGGTCGCCGCACACGGTGAGCGGCGCGCCCTCGCCGGTCGCGTCGAACCAGAGGTTGATGCCCTCCTCGGCCAGGAGGCGCAGCACGAAGCTCCACTCGCTCTCGCCGTAGCGCACGCAGTAGAGCCGCTCCTGGTACTGGCCGGCGAGCCGGAAGGCGAGCTCCGCGCCGCCCAGGCCGGCGCGCGTGAGGATGTCCGCGACGATCTGCTGCGTGGTCTTGTTCTGGAAGATCTCGTGTCCGTGCCGGATCGCGAGCGTGTGCGCCTTCGGCGCGAGCCCGAGCCGGTAGCGGTGGCCGTCGCGCGCCACGCCGGCCCAGCTCGCGCGCGCGACGACGAGCGGCACGGGGCGCGCAGCCTCGCCGTCGGAGAGCACGAGCCCGGCCTCGCTGCCGAGCAGGGCCTCGAGATCGACCGCCCCGTCGGGGGACAGCACGTCGACCTCGAAGCTCGACAGCTCGCTCAGCGCCTCGCGGCCCGCGAGCCGCGTGACGGTGGCCGCGCCGAGGGCCTCACATGTGAGGATGCACTGATCCATGCTCCCTCCCGGGGTCGTGCAGTCTAGCCCACGCGCCGCCGCCGTGGGAGGTCCGAGGCCGCGGGGATCGTGCCGAGGCGGGCCGGTGACGCCTCGACGGGCGGCACGTCACCCGGCAGCTCGTTCAGGATGGCGAGCGCCTCGCGCTGCACCTCGGGATCCGCGAGGCGCGGCGCCCACACGCCGAGGAGGCGCAGCGGGTCCGACGAGCGCAGGCCGTGCGCCCGCAGGAAGGCCTCGGCGTCGTCCGCCGCCGCGAGCGCCCGCTCGAAATCGAGGTACGCCCGGAGCTCGCGGTCGAGCGGCGCGAGCCCGCGCTCCCAGCCGAGCAGCGCGCGCGTCTTTGCGGCCTCGAGCTCCTCGGCGAGCGTGCCGCCCGCCTCGAGGTCGTCGACCACGCGCTCTTCCCAGGCCTCGCGCGCCGCGGCCCACGCCTCGGCCGGGAGCCCGACCCGCAGGAGCAGCTCCGCGAGCGGCAGGCCGTCCTCGAGGCCCACGACGACCGTCGCGAACGCCGCGAGCGTCACCTCGGTGTGGGGGCGAGCGAGCTCAGACATCGACCATGACCTCCGCGAGGAGCGTCCTGCCCCGTCCCATGGGGAACACGGCGCGCGCCGTGAGCGCGATGCGGTCCCGGTCGGGCTCGCAGAGCAGGGTGTCGACGCGCGGCCGGACGGTGAGAAGGCGGCCGTCCTTCGTCCGGCCGCGCACGACGAGCGCGAGCTCCGGCAGCGCGAAGGACCACAGGCCCTCGGGCGCGACCCCGAGCGCCGCCACGACGGTGCCGGGCGCGAGCGGCTCCGGAAGCTGGAGCTTCGGCGCGGCGACGTTGCCGGCCCGCACGTCGTAGTCGTGTGGCGCGAGCGGCATGCGGTCCTCGAGCCAGCTCTGGTCGAAGGTGCCGGCGTGCTCCGCGCGCGGCGACCAGTGGGTCGGAATGGCGCCGACGCCGGCGGGCTCGGTCGCCTTGCCGGGCGACAGCGGGCTCGCGGCCTCCTCGATGCAGGGGGCGGGCTTGCCGTCGAGCTTG
>JACRDA010000329.1 GCA_016212965.1 Myxococcales bacterium | reverse complement strand
TGGCGGCTCCCAAGCCCCCGGCGCTCGTCCGTGCCGCCACAAGTGCCTCGTCTTGATTCAAGACCCGGGGTTTTTGGCGGCTCCCAAGCCAGCGGCGCACCTCCGAGCCGCCACAAGTGCCTCGTCTTGATTCAAGACCCGGGGTTTTTGGCGGCTCCGAAGCCCTCGCCGCTCGTCCGTGCCGCCACAAGTGCCTCGTCTTGATTCAAGACCCGGGGTTTTTGGCGGCTCGGGGCGGCTCGGGGCGGCTCACGCTCGATCGGCGGTCCGGTGCCGACGTCACGCGCCGGGACCCGCCTCGGCCGCGCGGTGCTACGAAGGGCTCGCATGCTCGAGCTCAAGAACCGCACGCCCTTCCGGGCCGCCATCGTGCCGTTCCGCGACCAGCACGGGGTCGACGCCGCCGCCATCGTCGTGAAGGGGACGTTCGCGTGGAGGCGCGGCGAGCGCGGCGAGCGCGGCGAGACCGAGCTCGCGATCGCCGACGAGCAGCTCCCGATCGCGCAGGCCGACAGCTTCCACGGCGAGCCCGGCCTCTCGAGCGTGCGCCAGGAGGCCGACACCTGCCCCGGCAAGGCCGGGACGGACGTCGTGCTCGTGGGCCACGCCTACGGCGGGCGCGGCGTCACGGAGGTCGAGGTGGAGCTCGCCGTCGGATCCATCCGCAAGAGCGTGCGCGTCACCGGCGAGCGCGTGTACTACCGCGCGGGCGGGGCGCTCCGCATCTCGGACCCGACGGCCTTCGAGAAGCTGCCGCTCGTGTTCGAGCGCGCTTACGGCGGCGAGGACCGGTCGAGCGCCGACAGCGCCCACCACGAGTGGGAGCAGCGCAATCCCGTCGGCGTCGGCTTCGTGGCCCGGCAAAGCAAGAAGGACCTCGAGGGCGAGCGCCTGCCGAACCTCGAGTACCCGGGCCTCTTCATCCGCGGCCCCGAGGACCGCCCGCCGCCCGCGGGCTTCGGCTTCGTGGCGCGCCACTGGCTGCCGCGCCGTCAGTACGCCGGCACCTACGACGAGCGCTGGGAGCGCGAGCGCCGGCCCGCGCTCCCCGAAGACTTCGACCCGCGCTTCTTCCACGGCGCGCCCGTCGATCAGACGACGCCGCGCCCGCTCCGCGGCGGCGAGCGCCTGCGCGCGACGGGCGTGCGCCCCGGTGGCGTGCCCGTCGATGTCGTCGTGCCGCGCCGCGAGCTACGCGTGACGGCGACCCTGCGCGGCGAGCCGCTCGACTGCCCAGTGAGCCTCGACACGCTGGTCCTCGAGCCCGACGAGGCGCGCCTCGGCGTGTGCTGGCGCGCGGTCGTGCCGTGCGGGCGGCACCTGCTCTACGTCGACCGCGTCGAAGTCCGGGACGACACGCGCGCGTAGGCGCGGCGGGCGGTGGGGCCGGCGCCCCGCGGGTCAGTCCGCTCGACCTGCGTCGTCCAACTCGGGCGGCGGCTCGATGACGCAGAACGGCGACGGGGCGGCGCCGCGCTCGACGAGGCGCGCGAGCACACGGCGCGGCTCCTCCAGCGCCGCGATGAACGGCGCGAGGAGGCGACTCATGGCCGCGAGCCGCCGGCCGAAGGGCCTCGCCTCGTCGAGCGCCGCCGGCAGGATCTCGGCGCGCAGCCGATCGATGAGCAAGAGGTTGGGAACGGCGTCCGACGCCCACGCTTCGTGGGGCGCGCCGTCGCCCAAGTAACCCGCGATGCGCACCGCCTTGGCTCCGGAGAGCATGACCGCCGTCAGCGGCGCCTCGGCCGGCTCGGCCGCCACCGCGGACACGAGCGCGAAGGCGGCGCGGCGCAGGCGTTCGGCGTCGAGGACAATCGGCCTCGGCGGGAGCGGCGCCTCGAGATCGATGCCCTCCGCCGCGGCGACGGCGCGCAACTCGGCGAGCATGCGTTCGCAGTCGGCGGCGGCATCCTCCATCCACACGTCCGGGTCGTCGGGATCGCGGCCGCTCGCCTCGGCCACCCAGCGCCGCTGGCGCTCGCGGCGCAAGACGGCGCAGTCGACGGCGAGCGGGCACCGCTCGCAGCGCCGATCGCACCAGTTGTGGGGCGCGCTGAAGACCTCTCCGAGTCGGCCCATCGGGGGGTCCATGCTTGCACAGGGGCGGGGCCGGCCGACACCGCCTGCGGCGACGACAGGGTAGCCGCCACGGACGCGGCTCGGTCCGCGACCTCAGTAGCAGGCCATCTGAATGCAGAAGCCGTCGGGCGGAGCGCAGATGCCGCAGCTCGCGTTGCAGCAGTAGTCGCCGGCCGCGCAGACGTTGTCGCCGCAGGGCTCGCCGCCGCTGTCGTGCGAGGGCGGCGTGTGGGGCAGCACGCACTCGTGGCCGCGACACACGGGCTGCGGGCAGGGCGTCGTGATGCAGAAGATGCCGCCGCAGTCGTCGTCGCCCCCGCACTCGAAGCCCTGATCGGGCACGCAGATCGCGTTGCAGTTCGGCAGCTGCTTCAACCGGTCGCCCTCGGGGCACTTGATGAGCAGCATGGGGCAGACGTCGGGCTGGTGGCCGAGGGCCTGGACGGCCAGGGCGACCGCCTCCTCATCTTCCACCGTCGGGCCGACGGCGCAGCCCGCGAGCGCGATCCCCACCCCGACCATCACGAACGCCATGCGCTTCGACATCTCATCCTCCCGTGCGCCGCCCCGCCTGTCCGACACTGGGGCGCCAAGTAGCTGTTGGTGCGCGCATGTACTACCTGCGCCCCGCCAGATCAAGCCCCGTGAGCGCGCGGTGATCGGCGGGGCGCAGCGGCGGATTCGGGCTGTGCTGCGGCCGCCCCGCGGGTCAGTCGGGGATGGAGAGGAGATAGAGGTCGTTGCCGCCGTTCGTCGCGAGCGTTTGGTCCCCGTAGGTCGCCTTGCCATGGAAGGCCCCGGTCGCGACCACACCTCCGCCGCCGCCGATGGCGACGTCACCTGCCCACTCCGAGGTCGAGGATCCGAAGCGCTTGCTCCACACCACCGCCCCGCCTGGGTCGAGCAGCGCGATGAAGGTGTCTCTTTCGCCCGCGCTCTCGAGGCTCTGGCCGTCGAAGATGCCGTGGCCCGTGAACTCCCCGGTGACGGCGACGTGGCCCAGCGCGTCGACCGCGAGGCCGCGGGCGTCGTCTTGGCCCCGGCTGCCAAAACGCTTGCTCCAGGCGTGGGCGCCGCTCGCGTCGAGCTTCACGACGAACGCGTCCTCGCCCCCGTTCGAGACGAGCGGTCCTCCGCCGAAGTCGACGGGGGTCGAGAAGCTGCCCGTGAACACGACGGCCCCGGACGCGTCGACGCCGATGCCGGCCGCGCGCTCGCGGCTCTGGGCGCCGAAGAGCTTGCTCCACACGTGTCCCCCGTTGGCGTCGAGCTTGACGACGGCCACGTCTTCCGAGCCCGCGCTGGTGAGCGGGCCACCTCCGAAGTCGACCGTCTTCTCGGGGGTCGCGAGAAGATAGAGGCTGCCATCCGTGTGAACAGCGAGCCCCTCGACCCCGACCCCGATGCGCCCGTCCGTCGTGCGGTAGGTCTTGACCCACTGGGTGGCCCCTGCCGCATCGAGCTTGACCAGGAAGGTCACGGGCCCGTCGAGCTTCTCCGTGAAGACGGTGGCCTTTTCCCCGGCACCGCCGACGACGACGACGTCGCCCCGGGGCGTCACGGCGACGCCAGCGGGCCTGCCTTCGAGGATGGGTTTGCTCCAGAGGTAGTTGCCGCGCTTGTCGAGCTTCACGAGAAAGCCGCCGCCCTCGGCCTTGTACGGACCGGCGCCGACGTCGATGCTGCCGTTGAACTTGGCGACCACGTACACGTTGTCGTCGGCGTCGACGGCCACCGCCGCGCCCGTGTCGGTCTCGGCTCCGCCGAAGCTCTTGCTCCACTTGTGGGCGCCGCTCTTGTCGTACTGCGCGATGACGACGTCGGTCCCTCCCACGGCCTTGAGCTCCCCGCCCCCGAAGTCCGCGCTCGCGCGGTAGCGGCCCGTGACGATGGTGTTGCCCTCGGAGTCGACGGCGACGTCGAGCCCGACCTCGGGGTCGATGTAGTCGTTGCCGGCGTCGCCGTCCGGCGCCTTGCTCCCGAGGTTCTTGATCCACGCGCCCAGCTTCGGAGCCACCTTGGGCGCAGGTGGGGCCTCGCGGGCGCTCGCCGCCGCGGTCGTGTCGGGCGCGCCGGCACTGCCGCTCGGGCCCACCGAGCCCGAGGCGCTCGGCGCTTCCCTGGAGGAGGCTTGCGCCTTGCCGTCCGGCTTGTTGCCGCAGGCGACAGGGGCAACGAGCAGGAGGAGCGCGGACACGAGACGCTCGCAGGTCGTCATGGTGGCGCATGATCGCTCCCTCGCCGAGGACGGGTCAACGCGATCGAGACGCGCGTGCCGGTCAGAACAGCTCGTGCAGGCGAAACTCGGCTCCATCGGTCCCGCGCGCGGGACGCCGGCAGCACTCGACGAGCTCCTGACGACGCAGCAGGCAGCCGCGGGTCTCGGCGTCGGCACGAGCAGCGTGAAGAGGTGGGCCGACCAGGGCCTGCTCGCGTGCGTGCGCACGCCTGGCGGACATCGCCGCGTGCCGCGTGCGGCCCTGACGACGCTGCAGGTTCCGGACTCCGTGGCGGCACCACGCACCATCGCCCCCGGCTGGCTCGAGCGGCTGACGGCACCCGGCCCGGTGGCGGAGCTCGTGGCCACCCTGCGCCGGCAGCGCGACGAGGATCGATCCTGGGCCCTCGCCTGTGACGCGGTCGCGGACGGGCTGGCCGACCTCGGGGGCGCGTGGCTCGCGGGCGAGATCACGGTGCTCGACGAGCACCGGGCGAGCGACCGGCTGGAGCGGGCGTTGCTGCAGATCTGCGACGCGATTCCGCTGCCGCCGGCGGCACCGACGTGGCTCCTCCTGGCGGCTCCCGGCGACGACCACACGCTTGGGCTGCGACTGCTCGAGCTCACGCTCCGGGAGCTGGGCGTGGGCGTCGCCTGGGCGGGCCGCCGGACCCCGACCGACGAGGTGGCGCGCCTCGTGACGCAGGGCTCGCTCGCCGCCGCGGCCGTGTCGGCCTCGGCGAGCTCGGACGACGGCGAGCTGCTCGCGCGCTTCGTCACGCAGGTCGGGCAAGCGTGCAGCAGGGCCGGGACGCGGCTCGTCCTCGGGGGGCGCGGTGCCTGGCCGGAGCCCGCGCCCTACGGCGTGCGGCTGCGCCGCCTCGCGGACCTGCCGGCGCTGGTGCAGCCGTCACGAGCGGCAGCGCTGCGGACACGGCGCCACGCAGGACGCTGAGCACGCCGTGGGGCGGACGCCCGGGAGCCGAGCACCGAAATGCGTCCAAAACGACCCCATCGAGCGCGGACGATTCGTGCCGGCGCGGCGTTCGGCGCCGCCCTGAGCGGCCCGCTCACGGAGGTGGCTTGCCGCGTACCTCGGCCGCGAGGAGCCGAGGTGCCGCGCGCTCGAAGTAGCGCTTGATCTCGGCCCACTTCTCTAGTGTGAGCCCGGCGGGCAGCGCTGGATCGCGTTCCGCGTCGGCGAAGTAAGTGAGCGCCTTGAGCACGTGGTAGAGATCGTTCTCGCGCAGCCCGAATTTCTGCCGGTACGCCGCGCCGAGCGCCGCGAGGTCGTAGGCGCCTGCGTGGAGGATCTCGAAGAGGTCCCAGAAGTCCCGATGGAGCCCTCGGCGCGCGATCGCGGCGAGCTTCATCACGCCGAGGTCCCGCAGGCCCGCGACCACCGGGCCGTGACCGGACGCGGCAGGTGGATCGAGCAACGCGTACGGATAGCGGACGAAGTCGAGGCGTGCTCCGTCGCAGACTAGCTGCAGCGCCGCGTCGGAGCGGCTCACGACCTCGCAGCGCTCGAACGACTCGGCAGCGGCGCGAGCGACCGGCTCCAGGTCGACGTCCGAGCGCAGGCTGAAGAAGTCGAGGTCGAGGGAGCGACGATGGCCGAGCGCGAGCGCGATGGCGCTCCCTCCGGCGAGGTAGAAGTCGCCGAGCTCGCGCCGGCGGCTCAGTCGAGCCAGGGCGCGCTCTTGCTCTGGCGAAAGGCGGGTGGGCTCGGCCACGGTTCGTCCTCGGCGCAGAAGTAGGCGCGCCAGAAGCCGCGCGTGCGCTCGCTGATGATGGGATGCGCCGCCTCGCGGAAGAAGCGGTGGATGCGGTCCGGGCCGTAGATCTCGAGCACCGAGCGCACGTCGCACAGGCGCCCGTGCTCGAGCACTCGCGCCAGGATCGAGTCGGCGTGCGCCTCGAGGTCGAGCTCCGCGACGTCGAGGTCCCAGAGCACCCAGCCGAGATCCTCCGGGGGGCGGCGCAGCACGCTCCGAGTATAGCGCGGGGCGGCGCAGAAGGGGCACCCTGGCGCGAGCCGCGCGAGGCGGTCACCACCGCCCAGCCGGCGCTGCCGATCAGGGCGCGGGCACGCAAGTCAGGCCGCCGTACGTCGCGCGCGATGCAGGTGACAGGCGAGGTCCGCGAGCGCCCGCAGCTCGGCCAAGCGGGCGGACACCGCCGCGGGCGACATCGGATCGCCCTCGACCCCCCGCGCCTCCATCGCGGCCCGCGCCTCGTCGGCGGTCATCGGGACCCAGCGGGTGCGTAGCTCCGCCAGCCGCTCGGCGACGACGGCAGCGAACGACGCGTCGGCGGTCACGGTCGACCTCCGAGCGCCTCGATGTCCGCGAGGTCCTGCGCCCGGCCCGCGAGGCGCTTCATGCGCAGCAGCGCGTCCCGCGTGACGACCGATAGCGGTCCGTCCGGTAGCTCGATGTCGAGCCGCTCGTCGAGCAGTCCAGCGAACGCCGCGTCCGCGGCGATCAGGTCGAGGATCAGATGCGCAGCGCCCTCGATCTTCGTGACCCGCTGGACGTGCCGCTCGCGCTCCGTGCCCGCATCGAACGTCATCGGCAGGGCGGCAAAGGCGTAGCCGAGCGGACGAACCGCGTCGACGATGCGCGCCACGTCCTCCCGGCGGACGAGCAGATCGATGTCCTTGGTCGATCGTGTCGCGCCGTGGATCGTCACGGCGACGCCGCCGCACACCGCGTACGCGATGCCGGCGTGCCGGAGCGTGCTCGCGACGGCGTAGAGCTCATCGACGAGGTTCATGCGACGACACTAACGCGAACGCACGGGCAGGGCCACGGTCGGCATGGGTGAAGCGCGCCGCGCTCCCACGCGCGCTCGCTGCCGCGCCGTGAGCGCGCCGCCGACGAGGCGCCGGGCGCGGCGCTCGACGGGCTCTACTGCGAGTGACCTCCTCACGGAGCAGCGTCCTCGATCATGCGCACGTCGAGCACGCGGTCGCGCGGCAGCGCGAGGCGGCCGAGCTTGCGGGCTCGGCCGAAGAGCGAGTTGTCCGCAGCGACCGCCCAGAGCTCCGCCGCGCGCGCGTCCACGAACGCGATGAGGAGGCTCTCGCGTGCCGGCCCTGGGCCCCGGGGACAGGCCAGGAAGGCCACCCGCGACGTGGACTCGCTGCGCGCGGGCGCGTGGAGCTCGCAGCCGCTTCCGTCCCAGGGGCCGAGCGCCACCTGTTGAGGCGGCTCCGTCGCCACACGGACCGAGAGCGTCCGATCGGCGCCGTTCGGCAGCGCCGGCCGGAGTGGCGTGGTGTGAAGCTCGACGGCGAGCGGCGGCGCCAGAGACGCGTCGAGCGTCGCGACGTCCTATGGCGACGGACGAGACAGCCTGACCCGCGGGGAGATCGAGTGTTCCGGCGACCCAGCTTCTGGCAGGTGCGGAGCCGCGGCCGTCCTCCGCTTCGGATGCGCGGACCTCGACTTTGGTGTCGGTGACGCGCACGAGGCTCACCACGGTCGCCAGCCCGGCATCGAAGCAATCGAGCTGCGAGACGATGGGTGGCATCGGGTCCGGCGTCCAGACCTGGCATCGAGCATGGTGGATGGTCCCGACGACGCGCCGCTGCACGGACCGGGCTCGAACCACCACGTCGAGGGTGAACAGATCCAGGATCATCGGCGCCACCGGATCCGGCGCGTAGCGCACGCGGTGGTCGTGCTCGCGGTACTCGATCGTGACGACGTCGGCGGCGGCGGCCGGCGGCGAGCCCGCGTCCGCCGCGGAGCCCGGGGCAGCGGGCGGCGACGGACTCGGTGGAGGCGCGCTCGGCGCAGACGCCGCGGTCGCGGCGCGGGGCGCATGTGGCTGCGCGGGTGTGACCGCAAGCGTCTCCGAGCGCGCCGTAGGGGCAGGCGCGGCTGGCTGTCCCGCCGGGCCGCATGCTGCCAGCATGCCGCTGCAGTGGGCGACCCGGACCGCACGCGCAGCTAGGCTCATAGGGGTTCGTCGGACCAAGCTGGGCACGCTTGCCGCGGTTGCGCGTCGAACGCGGCGCGAACGTCCATCACGGCGGCTCGATCGCTTCGCCGGCCCAGAAGTCCGCGAGCAAGCTCGGCACGGGCTTGCGCGGCGTCCATTCGACCGCGCCGCGCGTGCAGGGGTCGAGCGCCGGCGACCCTGCGATGGCGCGGGACGTGACGGCGACGCCCGTGCGGCTGCGCTCACCCGCAAACAGCGCGAGCGTGAGGGTGGCGCGATCGGCGAGCCGCACCAACGTGAGCTCGTCGAGCGCCGCGAGCAGCACTCTGCCGTCCGAGCTCCACACGAGCGCGTCATCGAACCCCCGCGTGGCCGCCGAGTAGACCGGTCGACCGTGCACGTCGAGCACGAGCAAGCGCCGATCGCGGCCGATGAGCGCGAGGTGCTGCGCGTCGGGCGCCCACGACACCGTCGGTCCGCGCGCGACGCCGGCGACGTCCGCGGGAAGTACGACGTGCCACACCCGCGTGAGCGTGACGGCCTCGTACACGGCGATGCTGCAATCGGCAAGCGTGACCGCGATGCGGGTGGCCCGCGGGTCGAGCGCGGCTGCGGGCACGCACGGCTGCTCTGGCCGGCTGCCCCCGGGAGCGCGCAAGGTCATGGGGGCGGTACTGCGGTCGACTGCCCACACCGTCACGCTATCGCGCTCCGCGTGCGAGACGACCAGCCGGGTCTCGTCGAGCCAATCGAACCAGAAGCGGACGAACAGGGCTGCCTGCGGCTCACTTGGTCCGAACACGCGCCGTACCAGTTCGAGCTCGGGCACTCGGTAGACGTCGAGTGCACCGTCCGCGCTCCCGACCGCGACGAGTCTCCGTGACGGACTGAGCACCCAGCCATCGGTGCGTCGCTCTTGGGCAGCCTGGCGGCGGCGGCGCAGCGTGGTCGGATCGAGGACCTGGATGCCGTTCATCTCGTCGGCCACGAGCAGCGCATTGCCCCCTTCGACGAAGCTGACCGTGCCGAAGTAGTCGCCTCCGGCGTGGGCCTCGGCTACGGGCCGGTCGACGCGCGTGCGCGCCGCGAGGTCGAAGCCGAGCATCGCGCCGTCGCATCCGAGCAGCACGGCGCGTGTGGCACCCGGGTCGAAATCGAGGTCGGCGATGCAGTAGAATGGCGTGTCGAGCGCTGCCGCCCATTGGTGCGTGTCCCACAGCATGAAGCGGCTCACGCCGGACGGTGGAGCGTACTCGAGCACCGCGAGCCACGCGTCGGTGCGCCAGATCGGACTGAGCTGCACTGCGCCGATCGGGAGCGACCGCTCGAACCGGCCATGCGCGAGGTCCCAGATGTCCACGAAGCGGTCGAAGGTCTCGCTGCATTCGCGCCCGGTGCACGCCGTTGCGAGACGGCCATCGCGAGCGAGCGCGAGGCGACCGATCGGGCGGCGCACCGGGCACACGATGGGCGCGGCCGACGCGACGGGTGCGGGGGGTTGTGGCGCCGATACGATTGCGCTCGCGGCCGCGGGGGAGGGTGGCGGCGGCGCGCTCGGTGCGCCCGAGTCACACGTCACCGCGAGCACGCCGAGCGCAGCGAGTCCGATGCGGTTCATGGCGCTGGGGGCGGGGGCGCCCTCCTCTGCACGGACGGCGTCGGCCCCGTCGCCAGCCGTGCGGCCTCGCCCCCCGGGCCGTCCGTCCTCACCGGGTCCCAGTCGTACGTGTAGCGCGTGAGAGGGATGTTCAGGCCCGTGACGAGGCCGCAAAGGCGCTTCTTGCGGTAGACGCGGCGCGTGCGGCACCAACGCCACGTGGTCTCCCCGGGGTAGAGGATCTCGCACCAACCCGCGACAAGCATGGCCGTCTGCGAGTAGTCGATATGGCTCGCCGGATGGTTCACACCGGGTGGCTGAGCAGGGGCGCCGTTCGGCGAATGCCAGCCGTAGTTGAGCGCTGCATAGTACGGCACACTGTACTCCGGGCTGTACCTGAAGGGCGTCTTGATGCTGTAGTCGATCGCCCACACCTTTCCAGGGTCCCCGACGAGGCGCGGCGGCGTCGGGGATACGTCGCGGGCGCCGCAGGCGGAGCTTGTGGCGGAGCCGGCTCCGTGGGTGCCGGCGGCGGCGGTTCGGACACGAGCTCCGCCCTGCGAGACGATGCACCCGCGCCGGCGGGGGTGGCCACGGCCGTGCTCGCCGCCGAGGCCGGGAGCATGGCGGCATCGTGGTAGGCATAGAGCGCCCCCTCGATGTCGGGCACGCGACCGGTCTCGGGCCCGAGGCCGTAGGTGCGCTGGAAGCTGAAGACGCAATCCGCTAGGCGCCCGTCCGAGAACCCCAGGTTGTGCAGGCGTCGGCGTGCGCCTTCGTCGCGGTTGTCGACGTTGTAGGCGACGTGGCAGAGCTTCCGGTACGGATAGCCTGGCGTGACCGGACAGTCCGCCGGTGCCCACTCGACCAGGGCCTGCTCCGGCTTGCGATCGACGGGCACGGTGATCCAGCCCGCGGGGTCGGCGTTCGGCGCGTCTGCATTGACGAGACGCCCACCGACGAACACCCGGCAGCGCGCCCCGGCCATGCGTGTGCCGCCGGGCGCGCACAACATGATCGACAGCTCGTAGCGCTCCGACTCCTCTGCGTGCGTGTGGCAGGTGCAAGTGTCGTCGGGGCACGTCCATGTCGGCGCGGCCACGCGCGCCTGCCCGTCCGCAAGATCTGGATACGGCCAGTCGCTGGTCATGAGGCTCGACTCATGGGAGAGCACGCTGCCCCGAGCGCGTCAACAGCCGTGGAAGGGATGTCGAGCGGACACGCCCGCCCCAGGCAGGGTCCTCGTGAAGCACCGCGAGCGCGAGGAACCGGAGCGTCCCATCGGACAAGTCACGAGCGCGGAACTCCACGCCGTCGCGCGAGCGGGCCATCGCGGTGAAGAGCTCCCTCTTCTCGTCACGGTCGACCCACACGTCGTTCACGTCCTCGACGAGCTCCTGGAGTCGGTTGGCCAGCCGGGCGCGGATCGCGTCGTCGCTGCCGCGACCGTTCGCCTTCAACAACCGATTGAGCGTGGCAGCTAGCCCCTGTCCATCGGGACCGAGGCGGGGCTTCGCCGTCATCTCGTCGGGCATCCGCAGGCGCGCCGGCTCGAGCTGCAAGAGCTGCCAGGACTGCATCTCTTGCAGGGCTGCGAGCGCGGTCGGGGTCTCGGCGGTCGTCAGGGTGGAGAGCACCGTCCGCCCGAGCCCCTCTGCCTTGACCACCTTGGCCCGGCCCTGATGGCCGCTGTCCTCGTGCACGCGGACGACGGTCTCGCTTTCCCTCTTCTCGGTGGAGATGAAGGGGCTCGTGCGCCGGCCGCGGAAGACCGATTCGAGCCACGACCGGCACCTGGCCGCAAACGGGAGCGCCTCGCGAAGCTCGCTCTTGCGAACGTAGTCGAGGCTCTCGCTCGCCACCTCGAGGAGTGGGATCGGCCCGTCGCCCTGCATGCGCGCGCGGATTTCCACCGAGTAGCGCAAGAACGTGATGCTCGGCGCGGCTACTTGGCCGAGGTCGTCCACCACCGAGGGTGCGACGAGCATGTCAGCCACCAAGCTCATGGTGTCGGCGGCCCCGCCTGGCCAGCGCGAGAACACGCGCAGGGCCTCGGCGCTGCGCGTCTCCCCACGGACGCCGGTCACCGCCTCGAGCAACGACCGGCGCGAGAGGTCCCCGAGAAACAGGATGGCATCGAAGAGGTTGCTCTTGCCGACCCCGTTTGGCCCGGCGATACAGGTGAACGGGCCGAACCGCACGTCTACGTCGACGAGGTTCTTGAAGCCCTTGACCCGCAGGCGCGTCAGCATCTCGCTCTCATCGTAGCGCGTTCGCGCCGCCCGCGATCGCCGGGCCAACCTGCCGCCACGCAGACGCAACCCCGGCGCCGCGGACCGTCCCGGTCGGCAAGTGCCAGGATGTCGCCCTTCGTGTGCCCCATCATCGCACCCACCACGCGGGAGCTACACGTTCCAGCCATTCCTCCGCGCCCAGCGCCGCAAGAAGTGGCGCGCGACCTCGCAGTGCTCCGGCGTCTTGGCGCCCGGGCGCAGCTCGAGCTGCTGATGCTCGCGCCGCAGCGTGCCTTGGCTCCAGCCAAGCCGTTCGAGGCGTATGCGAAGGGCAGAGAGCACCTCCTTGCGGGCTCGGCGAAGTCGGTGCGCGCAGAGGTTCAGGGCGTCGATGTCGGCTTGCACCTGCGCCGCATTCTTGGAGCCGTCGTGGGGGCGCACCTCGCCCTCCGCCGTGTAGCTGAGGTGCTTCGTCGGGTCGGCACCTTGACCCTCGACCGGGTGCAGAAACAGCGGGGCGTTTCCTCTCGACGTGTCGCAGTGGCGCTCACCGCGAGTGCCGCCTGTCTCCACGCCCTCATCACCCGGGCAAACGCCAAGGAGGTTGGTCCACTGCATGTCGCGCCGCAGCATGTCGGGCCCCTCCGCCGACTGCGGCACCCAATGCTCGACGTGCATCGCCGGCACGCCGGCCTGAACGACGTTGGCGGGGATTCGTCGCTGGCAGTAGGCGCAGAGATCTCCCTGGTCGCGCAGAATGTCTGGCCAAATGCTGCTGCTGAATCCACCCCAGGAGGCGCTCGGCGTCGCTTGCCACGCGGTGAGTGCCGTGGGCTGCGGCCCCTTCGCGAACCGAAGCATCACTCCACCTCGCGGGGCGGGCCGGAAGTCTCGACGTCGATCAGCCAACGCGCTCGCACGATCGACGGATCGTCGGGGCCCAAGCGCGCGGTGAGCGCCGCCAGCATCACCCGCGCCTCGTCGTACCTTTCCTCGTCGACGAGGCGCGCCAACGCGTCGAGCTCCTGCTGGACGGCCGGCGGGCGGGCGAAGTCACCGAACACATCCTCGAGCAGGCTGTTCGAGTCGCGTCCTTCGACATACGGCGCGGGCACCGCGCCGCCCGGTTGAAGGAGGCGGACCTGGTCCCGTTGAGCGCCGGCCACCACCTGGGGGGAGTGGGTGGTCACAATGAACTGAAGCTTCGGAAAGGCGCGCCGGAGGTCCGCGAGCACGCTGCGCTGCCAGCGGGGGTGTAGGTGCAGCTCCACCTCGTCGATGAGCACAACGCCCACGCTTCGCTCGGCGGCCTCCGCGCCGTGGTGCGGGTTGAGCACCGCAGCCCTCCAGGCAAGGTCGGCCGTCATCGCCACCATCGTGCGGTAACCGTCGCTCAGGAAGTCGAAGGGCACGAGCTCGTTGCCCAGTCGAGCTTCGAGCCGCTGTGTCTTGACGTTGAAGAAGAAGTCTGTCGCCCCCTCGATGCACCGCGACACCGCCTGCGCCACGGCGCGCATGTGCACGACGGGCTTGGCTTGCTGGAGCTCGACGAGCGTCTGCTGGTACATCCACGCCTCGAGGTAGCGGTGATTCGACGCCGGCTCGAGCGCGTCGACGTAGCCATCGAAGCGACTCCCGACGCCGCGCTTCGCTTCGGTGGCCTTCTTCTGAAGCCACACACGCTGCGTGCCGTAGTAGGCGAGCACCGGCAGATCGACGGGCTCTCCGCGTTGAACTGCACGTGCCAGATCCTCTGCGGACGAAATCAGTTGGCGCGCACCCTCACGCGTCGTGCGCCCACCTGGACCGCTGAGCACGCGGTACCAGAAAGGCAGCTGCGTGCCGGCCAAGCTTCCTTGCGCCGCGACGAGGATCGGCCACTGCGGCTCAAGACTCGGCAGGCCGGCGTGCTCGCGTAGCACGTGCCGGACATCCGCGGCGCGGATGTGACGCGCGGTCCTCACGGGCAAGCCAGTGAAGACCGCACCGAGCGCCACCGCCGCGCCCTCCAAGATCGCAGTCTTGCCGCTGGCGTTCTTCCCGAGGAGAACCGTCTGCGCGGCATGGAAATGCACGTTGAACAGCTCGAAGCCGCGGAAGTTCTGAAGGCCGAGGTACTCCAGTCTCACGAGGCCGTTTCTTCCGACAGGTCGGGCTGGGCGGCCGCCCCCCGACGTTGAGCCAACGCCTGCCCGACCCTGCACTGACCGCGACTCACGCACATCGTCGGGCTACGCGGCGTCATCGGCTCCCCGGAGGCTAGACGATCCCAGCCCGATCCGCCAACAGCTCGGTCCGCCCGGCGCGTGGCGCCGAGCCGGCCGTGCGTGGCGACGCGGACGGGCCCGCACGTTGCCGATCGCACCGTGGTCGGAAACGCCTTCTGGCTCACGCTGGATTTCCGCGCCTACCTCTACCTGTGAGTGGGACCGCACACGCACCGGCAGGCAGTCGTAGACCACGACGCAGGCCACCAGCCCAACTCAATGCCCCGGCCGCCGCGCCGTGAGCACGCGCCGCAGCGCCGCGGCAAGTCCGCCCCCGACGAGACTCGCGAGGCCCATCGCCTCGAAGTTGAAGCGCGGCCAGGCGAGGATGAGCGCGAAGCCCGCGAGGAGGCCGATGGGCAGGCCCACCCAGCTCGCCTCGAGCAAGGCCATGGTGGTCCAGAGGGCGCTACCCGCGAGCATGGCGACCGCACTCGTCGCGGGAGCGTCGAGGCCGAGCGTCGGCGCCGCGAGCCACAGGGCGGCGTAGAGGAGGAAGATGAGGATCGCCGTGTAGCTCTGGCGGCGCGCGGCCGCGTTGGCGAGCAGGCTCCGGCGCGCCGCACGCGCGATGCCGATGAGCGACAGCGCGACCGTGAGGCAGACGACGCCGAAGCCGCGCTGACCGATGGCGAAGACGTCGTGGCGGCCGAGGACGCCGAGCGCGATGCAGCCGAGGCCCCAGGCGACCGAGATGACGACCGTCGCCACCCGGAACGCGGCGCCCCCCACGCTCGTGTCGACGTCGTGGGCGACGCGCTCGAGCTCCGCGCGACGCGCCGCCTCGCGCTCCACGGCGTCCCGCACCCGCTCGACGAGGCCAGCTGGGGGCGCGGCGAGCTCGGCGAGCAGGCTCTCGGCCGCCGTCGGGGCGCCGCGGGCGAGCTCGAAGTCGATCATGCGCTCGAGCGCGCGCGTGAGCCCGGCGCGCGCCGCCTCGTTGCCGTCCCAGAGGCGCAGGGCCTGCGCGAAGCCGAAGCGGCACTCCCCGAAGACGGCGTGGACGGCGCGCGTCCGCTCCGCGCGCGCACCGGCGTCGGCCGCGTCGCCCGCCGGGGCGGGCTCGTTCGCGAGCAGGGCCTCGAGGGCCTCGAGCCGACCTTCCGCCTCGGACGACATCAGGGTCGAGGCGCGGTGGCGCGCGTGATCTTGCAGCGCGCCGACGAGCTCGCCCGCGTCGGCCTGGCGCAGGGCGGGCTCGAAGCTCATCGCCCGGCGCGCGACGGCCGCGAGCGTGGGCGGCACCGCGCGCGGGTAGACCGGTGGCTCGGAGGCGAACGCCCGCTCGAGCCGCGCGAGGAGGGTCGGCGCCTCGTGCGGGGGCGCGCCCGTCAGGATCTCGTGCAGCACGGCGCCGAGCAGGTAGACGTCCGTCCGCGGGCTCAGGCTCGCGCCGTCGCCCGCGGCCATCTCGGGGGCCATGTACTCGGGCGTGCCGGCGATCTCGCGCACGTCGCGGGCGAGGGGCAGGCCCGGCACGCCGTCCTCGCGCGTGCTCACGGCGATGCCCCAGTCGACGACGTACACCTCGCCGAAGGCGCCGATCATGACGTTGTCGGGCTTGAGATCGCGGTGGATGACGCCCTTCGAGTGGGCGTAGTGCACGGCGCGCGCGACCTGCACCAGGATCTCGAGGTGGCGGTCGAGCGCGGCCGGGTCGCGCCCCTCGGGGCCGACCGGCGCCTCGGCCAGGAGCTCGCCCCAGCTCCGGCCCTCGATGCGCTTCATCACGATGAGCGGCTCGGCGTCCGCGTCGTGGAGCACGACGTGGACCGGCACGACGTTGGGGTGGTCGAGGGCGCCGGTGACGCGCGCTTCGAGCAGGAGCTGCGCGCGCGCCCGCGCCGCGTCGCCGCCCGGCCGGACGGATTTCACGGCCACGTCGCGCGCGAGCGTGCGCTGGCGAGCGAGCTTGACGACGCCCATCCCGCCCTCGCCGAGCACGCGCCCGAGCTCCACGTCCGGCCCGCCCGCCTCCTGCGCGACGTCGCGCGTGGACGGCAGCGTGCGTGCGCCCTCGAGCGTGCGCTCGGGCACGACGGTGCCGCGCGCGCCGACACGCACCGTCGCGACGTCGAGCCCGAGGCTCTGCCAGCGGCTCGCGAGGCTCGCGCTGTCGCTCATCGCGACCACCGCCCTACGCCCTGACCGCCACCTCGACCACCGGCGAGACGCGCTCGCCCATGGACACGAAGAGCTGGTAGTAGCCCGGCATCGGGCCGCCCTGCGCCGCGAACACGTCGATCTGGAACCAGCCGCCGACCCCGCCCGGGGTCGCGCGCTCGTCGTCGGGGAAGAGCACGAGCTCGCGGAAGGGCGTGACGACGTTCCAGGCGTCGCCGTGCTGGATGACGAGCACGATGGCGTGCTGCACCGGGTGGCCGAGGGCGTCGGCCTCGGCGAGCGGCAGGTTGAACGCGCCCGCGAGCACGAGCGCGCCGCGCACGTGCGTCACGGGCTCGGCCGCGAGCGCGATGGCGAAGTCGCGGGGCAGCTCGGGGCTCGCGGGGGTGCGCTCGACATGGGTGGCGTTCTGCACGCGATCCTCCGGCCCTTCAGCCTTCGAGGGTGATGCGCACCACGTTCGACACGTAGCGGCCGAGCGTGGCGTAGACGATGTACTCGGCCGCCATCTCGGGCAAGGCGAGCAGCGACACGAGGTTCGGGTTGAAGAACTGGGTCACGTAGCGGCCCGCCCAGTCGGCCTCGGTGAGCATCATCCCGTCGAGGGGCGAGGCCATGCGCGCCGGGTTCACGATGGTCTGCAGGCGGTTCGCGTAGGCGCGGTGGCTGCGGGCGTCGACCGCGACCAGGATGACGCGTGTGCGGAACTGCTCGCGAAAGCCGAGGTAGTTGCTGTCGAGCTGGTAGACCCCGCACACGGGCGCGCGCGCGAAGCAGCCGAACGCGTCGGGCTTGCCGGTGAGCGGCACGCGCCGCGGCGCCGCGATGCGGAGGCCGCGAAAATCCCAGTCGTCGTCGACCTTGGGCGTGCAGGCGTTGTCGGACAGCGAGCCGATCGGGATCTTGTCGAAGTCGGAATCGTCGGGCATCTGCCGTCACTCCTCAGAGCGTGAGGGACCCTTGCCGAAGAAGCAGGCGGCATCCGGACCTCCTCACCCCCCGGCCCCCTCTCCCGAGGGGAGAGGGGGTGGTCCATGTCGGGGACTTTTGTCGTGGGCTCGGTTGCAGGCCCTCGAAATCCGACACGGATTCTGGGCTCGCATCCCCCCTCTCCCCTCGGGAGAGGGGGGCAGGGGGGTGAGGGTACAATCCTCGGTCCGGATGCCGCGTGCTGAGAGCCATGAGCTCAGTCCGTCACGCAGCTCGCGAAGCCGAGCATGGCGTTGCCGAGGTCGAGCTTGCGCACGATGGGCTCGCAGTTGGCACAGTAGCCCGGCGGTGCCGGCACGATGGTGTTCGTGGCGGTGTCCCACACGCCGTCCATGCCGAACATCACGCACGCGGGCGCGCCGGTCCAGGTGCCGTCGAAGCGGTTGGTGGCGGCGTTGAAGGCGCCGGCCGTCCAGGTGGCGCCCTCACCGCAGTGATTGCCCGTGTGGCCGCGGCTGTTGTCGGTCGGGCCGAGGTGGATGTTGCCGTAGAGCGAGGCCGGGGCGTCGGGCATGTTGGCGGCGTTCTCGTTGTTGAAGGTCTGCGCCGCTCCGCCCTGCGAGGTCATGCCGATCTTGTGGCCGAACTCGTGGTTGAGGACGTACTTCTTGCCGCTGTCGGTCACCGTCTGCCACTGCGACTTGTCGGCGACCACGATGACGTTGGTCGCCGGGACGGCGAAGCCGAGCGTCCAGCCGGCGACGGTGCGCACCTTGACGCGCAGCCGGAAGCGGCCCGTCACCTGGCCGAACACGCGCCGCCGCACGCCGGCCATGTCGGCGTCGGTGAGGTCGATCTGCAGCCAGGCGTGGCCACCGAAGGCGAACCGTGCCGCGTCGGCGATGGTCACGCGATTGTTCGGAATGGCGATGCGCGAGCGCGCGCCGGCCGCGTCCTCGAAGTCGAGCTCGACCGTCTCGAGCCAGTTCTGGTTCGCGTCGTCGGTGTCGTCGAGCCCGTGCCACAGGAACTCGCTCGCCAGGACGTAGATGGTCTGGTTCGCCATCTTGGCGCCGAAGAGCTTGCCGAACCAGCTCGGCAGGGTGGCGCTCGCGACCGCGCCCGTCGCCGTCACGGCCTCCTGGTTGATGATGGTTTTACCCTTGGTCGCGATGTAGTTGCACCAGACGCTGACGAAGTTGAAGGGCTTGCGCTTCTGGAGGTCGGGCCGGCTGCCCGCAAGCGCGGTCTTGGCGTCGGCGAGCAGGCCGGCGCGCGTCGCGCCCCAGGAGTTGCTGATGGTGGCGCCGGTCTCGTCCTCCTCGCCCATGAGCAGGCACTTCGTGAGCGCCATCGTGGCGTCGCCCTTCTTGACGAGCTTCAGGTAGTAGTTCTTGGCCGGATCCCAGTAGTCCGTCTCGAGGTTGGTGAGGATGGTGGCGGGGTCGCCGATGGCCTCGGCGGCGGGCAGGGTCGCCGAGTCCATCTTCACCGAGTAGTAGAAGAGCCGGCGGCGCGCCGCGACCGCCTTGGTCGACTCGACCTGCTCCTGCTTGTACTTGGCGCGCACGATGTACTCGTTGCCGCCCGCCGCCGGCAGCGACACGTTGCGCTCGAGCTTGACCGTCTTCTTCGACAGGTTGCTCGCGGCCCCGGCACCCTGCTGCACGGTGAAGTTGAGGTTCCGCGCCTTTTCCTGGGCGTTGTAGGTCGCGTTGTTCGGCTGCTCCTTCACCTTGATCTTGAAGTTCACGAGCTTCGCGCCCTTGCTGAACTTCGCCTCGAAGTGCAGGTGCCCGACGCGTGCCTCGGACGTGATGTCGTCCTCGACCCACTTCGGGTCCTTGTCGAGATTGACCCACTGCTCGAGCACTGTCTTCGCCATGGTGCCTCGACCCGTTACTCCACGAACTCGATCGCCTCGATCGTGACGTCGTCGAACTCGTCCTCCATCACGACCGCCACCGAGGGCGGCTGCACCTCGGGAAAGGGCGGGGTGTTCGGCGAGGAGCCCTTGTTCTGCAGCATCAGGTCGCCGAGGCGCGGCACGTTCTTGCCCTCGACCTTCACGTCGAAGGAGTAGTTCACGAACTCGGCCTTGCCCTTGGTGCAGCTCGACACGACGCCGCCGGCCGAGCCCGCCTCGTCGCCGGTGCTGGTGCTGAAGACGGCGCCCTTCAACATGATGGGGTTGCCGTCCATCTTCACCTTCTCGCTGCCCTGCGAGGTGTCGGAGCTCATCCCGATGTTGGGGTACGGGATGGGGATGGGTCCGGCCGGCGTCGGCGTCTTGCAGACGTCCGGGAACGCCGTCGCGATGCCGTTCGAGCTCGCGTGCACGACGGTGCGGGTGTTGACGTTCACGGTGGCTGGCATGGGGTACCTCTAGGGCGCGCGCTCCGCGGGGGCGTGGACGAAGAGCGCCGCGCGCTCGCCGTCGTCCGAGGCCGTGAAGACGAGGGCCGAGCTCGCCGGCGCGTAGCCGCGCCGGAAGGCCTGTGCGGCGCAGACGACGAGCAACCCGGCGCTCGCCGCCCCGACGTCGCCCACGCAGTCGGCCGGGTGCCCGAGCTCGAGCCCCTCGGCGAAGCGGTCGGCGAGGCGCGCGGACACGAGCGCCCACTCGGCTGCGCGGTAGCTCTCGCCGTTGAGATCGCACAGGACCCACGGCACGACGGGCGGCGCGCCCGGCGCCGCGAGCTGGGCCCGCACGACCTCCGCGAGCGCAGTGCCGCTGCTCGCGACTTCGCCGTGGACGGTGTGCGCCTCGGCGGCGAAGGAGGGCGCGAGGTAGGTGAGGAGCGGGGGCCGGGCCGCCGTCGCGGCGGGCTCGACGAGCAGCGCGACCGCGGCCTCGCCGGGCAGAAAGCCGTCCCTGGCCCGGTCGCTGCGCAGCCGGTAGCGCGCGTCGAGCCAGCCGAGGCGCGCCTCGTCGTCGTAGGAGTCCACGCCGAGCACGATGCAGCGCGCGGCCTCGCCCGACTCGCACAGGCGCGCGGCCTCCCCGAGCTGGCGCAGGACGCCGCCATGGCCGCTCTCGACGACGCGCACGATCGGAAAGGGCGCGAGGCCCGCGCGCCGGCACAGCTCGGCCGCGAAGAGCTCGGCGAGCCCCCACGCGCGGACGACGTCGTCCGCCGGGGGCAGCGCCAGCAGGAGCGCGGTCGTGCGGAGCTCGCTCCGGAGCAGGCGCGCCGAGGCGCTCAGGTTGCGCAGGGCCCCGAGCGCGAGCTCGAGCAGGCGCGCGGGGCCCCCGAGCATCGGCGGGATGCCTGGGACGAGCGCCGCCGTCAAGCGCTCGGCCTCGTCCCATTCCGGGTCGGGCGTCACGACGTCGAAGTACGGGTGCTCGCCGAGGGCCGAGAGCCCGGCGCGGATCGCGGCCGCGCTCTGCACCGGGTCGTCGCCGAGCGGCGTGAGGGCGCCGACGGCCGTGACGGCAGCGGTGCCCCGAGCGACGGCGCGCGACGGAGGCATCAGGCCCTCCCCCGGCGGTAGGCGGGTGCGCGCACCTCGCAAAGGACGCTCCCCGGCGCGAGCAGGCAGCGCTCGAGCGCCGCGGCGCGCCGCTCGTCCTGCCGCCCCGTGCGAAGGACGCGCGCGACGAGCGGCTCGCGGATGGGCTCACCAGAGAGGTGCCGCTGCCCGGCCCGCAAGCCGAGCGCCTTCACCGCCGCTTCGAGGGCGTCGGGCTCGGGCCACACGAGATCGCGGTCGACGTCGGGCGCCACGTTCTCGTCCGCGGGGTCGTCGTTCGGGCCCGCGTCGGGCGCCACCGGGCGGGCGCCGCGCAGCCGAGCCGTGTCGGGATCGAGCCCGGTCACGAGCGAGATGGCATGCGCCGCGAGCCGGGCGAGCGCGGGATCGCGCAGAGCCGGCGCGAGCCGGGGCAGCCGCGCGGGATCGCCGAGCGCGGCCGCGCCCTCGACGGCGAGGCGCGCGGTCGCGGGGCCGAGCGCCTCGAGCCTGTCGAGCCGGGCGTGGACGGCGCCGAGCTCGCCGGTCCGCGCCGCGACCTCGAGCGCCGCGCGGGCGCGCGGCCCCCCCGCCTCGACGAAGGGCCAGAGCGCGTCGGAGGCACCCGGCACGCCGAAGAGGGCGCCCGACCAGGCCGCCCAGAAGCGCACGTCGGGGTCGTCGGCCCGGAGCCGCTCGGCGAGCCGCGCGCGCACCCCGAGCCGCCCGAGCTCGCCCGCCGCGCGCAGGCCGCGCGCCTCGAGCGCCGGATCTTCGGCGTAGAGCGCCTGCTCGAGCGCGTCGCCCGGATCGACGCGGTGCGCGGCGTAGCCCGAGAGGCCGAGCCGCCGGAGCAGCGGCGGCGCGCGCGGGTCGAGGAAGGCGTCGAGCGCCTCCTTCGCGGTCGCGAGCGGCGTCCAGCCGAGCGCCGACACGACGCCGGCGCCGAGCGACGGCACCTGCGCGACGGCGTCGAGCATGGCCGCGAGCCGCTCGTGCGCCCCGCCCTCGAGCGCGAGCACGGCGACGACGAAGAGCTCGCCCGGCTCGCCGAGCGACAGGACTTCGGCGCACACTTCCCACGCGTCCTCGCCCGCCACGCGCAGGCCGTCGAGGTGCGCCTCGACCCGACCATCGAGGTGCGCGAGCGCGGCCTGCGTGTAGCGCGGCGCGCGCACGGCCTCGTCGCGCAGGGACCACAGGAAGGCCGCCTCGTCGGCGTGGCGCTCGATGATGTGGGTCAGCACGGGCGCGCTCCCCTCAGTTGATGTCCACGCTGCCGCCGCGGATGCGGTTCACGCCGCTCGCGCGCGACGACACGTAGGCGCCGTGGATGAGCACCTTGCCGGCGCGGGTGAGCACGATGCTGGCCTTGCCGCAGCGGAGCTCGATCTGGCGCGCGGCCGAGAGCAACAGCCGGTCGCCGTCGACCTCGAGGTGGTGCTTGGCGGTCGCGGCGTCGGGCCGGATGACCCCGGTGACGATGGGTCGCTCGACGAGGCCGCGCTCGAACACGAGCGTCACCTCGCGCCCGACGTCGTCCGCCGCGAGCGCGAGCGTGCTCCGGGCCGGCATGCCCTCCGGGTGCTCGTCGAAGGCGACCGTGACGCCCGGCCCGAGCGCGACGAGCTTGCCCACGACCACGCCCGGCAGGCTGCGCGCGCGGAGCTGGTCGCCGACGAGCATCTCGGCGAGCAGCGCCGCGCCCGCGACGGGCCGGGCGGTCTCGCTCGCGGCGTCGGCCGCGACCGCCTCGGACGGGGGAGCCTCTGCCGCCTCGCGCTCGGTCTTCATGGGTCCTCCGGGGCGAGCTAGTTGATCTCGACGGCGCTGCCCTTGACCTTGACCGCGCCGGAGGCCTTGACGTCGACCGTGCCGTCGCTCGTCACCTGCAGCTTGCTGCCCTTCACGTACACGGGGCCCGTGCCCGTGATGTGGATCTCCTTGCCTTCGAGGGTGATGTCGCCGTTCTTCTTGATCGTGAGCTTGCCGTCGCCGACCACGACCGAGTAGGCGTCGCCGACGTTCGTGGTCTGCTCCTTGCCGACCTCGGTCGCGAGGTTCGCGCTGGCCGTGACGCTCATGTCCTTGGTCACCGACAGCTGGTGCTTGCCGCTCACCGCGAGCTCGAGGTCGCCGCCCACGCTCTCCTTGAACGCGCCGGCGATGCTCTGCTGCTTGGCCGCGCCGATCGTGACCTTCATGTCCTTGCCGATGATCTCGGTGAGCGCGCCGCCCACGGTCGAGCTCTTGGCGCCGCCGACGTTCTCGGTGAGCGCGCCGCCCACGGTGTGATCGCTCGCGGCGCCGACGGTGATCGCCTCGGCCTTCGCGATGCTCTCGGAGTGGCTGCCGCCGACCGCGATCGACTTGTCGTTGCCGACCTTCTCCTTCTGGTCGTGCTCGACTTCCTTCGTGCGGTCGTGCGCGACCGTGAGCTTCTCGTCGTGGCCGACGGTCTGCGTCTTGTCGTTCTCGACGCCGATGGTCCAGTCCTTCTGGGCGTGGAGGAAGATCTCCTCCTTGCCCTTGCCGTCCTCGAACATGAGCTCGTTGAAGCCGCCGCCGCCCGGCGTCGAGTCCGAGCGGATGGTGCTCTTGGTCTTCTCGGCGGGCAGCACGTAGGGCGGCACGTTGGTGCCGTGGTAGACGCGCCCCACGATGAGCGGCCGGTCGGGATCGCCCTCGAGGAACTCGACCACGACCTCCTGACCGATGCGCGGGATCTGCATCGCACCCCAGCCGGCACCCGCCCAGAGCTGGCTCACGCGGATCCAGCACGAGCTCTTCTCGTCCTTCTTGCCGAGGCGGTCCCAGTGGAACTGCACCTTCACGCGGGCGTGCTCGTCCGGGTAGATCTCTTCCCCGGCCGGCCCGACCACGATCGCGGTCTGCACGCCGTAGATGCGCGGCCGCTGGGTGCGGAGGGCCGGCCGGAACTGCACGTCGTCGGGGATGCACAGAAAGCGCGTGCGGTAGTCGCCCGCCGTGCCGCCGCCCTCGCCCATGAGCGGCATGCTGCCCTCCTGCTCGATGCGCGTGAGGAGCCAGCTGCGGTTGAACTCCTCGCTCGGGTGCTCGAGCAACGAGAAGGTGGCCCCCAGCGTGAGCCGCGTGCACGCCGCCTCGCCCGAGCCGACCTTGCGCTGCGCCTGCCAGTGCTCGAGGCGCACCTTGGCGAGCGACGTCCCGTCGCCGGGCTCGTCGTAGTCGCCCGGGTAGTCGTAGACCTCGATGTCGGCGTCGGCCGTCGCCTCGCCCTGGCTCTCGAGGTTGAGGCTCGGCTTCTTGAAGTTGTAGTCGCGCAGCGTGACCTTGCCGGGGCGCACGGCCTCGCGGTAGCGGAACTGCGAGACGTGCTCGCTCGACACGAGCGCGCCGACCGGCGGCCGGAACGGGATCACCGGGTTGCCGGCGATGGGCGCGTGGGCCGCGGGCTTGTCGGCGAGCACGAGCGTGTGCCCCTCCTCGGCGTGCTCGAAGAAGAAGTAGATGCCCTCCTCCTCGAGCAGCCGCGAGATGAAGGCCCAGTCGCTCTCCCGGTACTGCACGCAGTACTCGCGCGGGCGGTAGCTGCCCTGCAGATCCAGGCGCAGCGTGCAGCCGTCGAGCCCGCCGCCGTCGAACACCTTCTTCACGATGTCGGGCGTCGAGAGCTCCTGGAAGATGCGGTTGTCGCGGCGCCCGTCGAGCTTCCAGGTGGCGGGCACGAGCACGGCCCGGTACTGCACGTGCTTCTTGGCCTGCGCGCCGACCTCGAACTCGCTCACGATGCCGTGCACGAAGCGCGGCACGTCACCGTCGAAGATGGCGAGCGCGGCCGGGTGCCCCAGCACGTCCGCGAACGCCGGCGCCTCGGACGCGTCGGCGTGGAGCACGAACTCGTAGGCGTAGTTGCTCGACAGCTCCTCGACGCCGCGGAACGAGGCCACGCGTAGCTTCGCGCCCCCGCAGGTGAGCTCGAACACAATCGGGGTCGTCGGTCCAACGGGCGCGAGCGGCATGGCACTTCACCTCGGGTGACTGGCTTATCGCGGGCGCCCCTGCCCCGCCACCAAAAGCACGCCCGCGCGGCCCGGCGGTGGCCGAGCCGCGCGC
>JACRDA010000328.1 GCA_016212965.1 Myxococcales bacterium | reverse complement strand
GCGTTCCCCGCGGACATGGTACACGAGCGCGCGTGTGCCCGCTCTGCGCTCCGGAAGGCGCGTGCCGCGGCGCAGGCCGCCGAGCACCTGCCGCACCAGATCGTCGGTGCGGTAGCTCCACCCGCGCTGGCTCGTGTAGCCGACGCGCCCCGACCCCGAGCCGCGCTCGCTCGCCCTGCCGAGCGGGCTCCACAACCCGATGCCGGCGGGTGTCGTCGCGGGCTACGGCGTCGACACCGGGCTCGACATCGCGGGCAGCCCGCGCCCGGTGTACGCCATCGCGGCCGGCACGCTCGACTACTCGGAGCCGGGGCACACGCGCTGGACGGGTCCGGGCGACGACGACAAGGCCGTGCGCCTCGAGCTCGACGCGCCCATCCCCTACGCCGACCGCCGGATCACCCACGTCTGGTACGCGCACCTCTCGGCGCTCCGGCGCGTGCAGCGCGAGGGCGACCTGCCGCGCGCCCACGTCGCCGCGGGCGAGCGCCTCGGGACCTCGGGCCGCGCGAACGGCAGCCCGCACCTGCACCTCGGCCTGTTGCTCGACGGCGACACGAGCCAGCGCTGGGGGAGCTACCTCACCGACGAACAGGTGCGGCAGGTGCTCGGCGGCCTGCGCCGCGGCACGCGCCTTCCGGAGCGCTGAGCGGGCACACGCGCGCTCGTGTACCATGTCCGCGGGGAACGCGTCCGAGACGACCCAGGAGCGGCATGGGCAGGACCTTCGCGATCGGTGACATCCACGGCGACCTCGAGAGCCTGTTCCGCCTCCTGTCGCGCCTGCCGACGCCCACGAGCGACGACAGCATCGTGTTCCTCGGCGACTACCTCGACAACGGCCCGAAGTCGGCCGAGGTCGTCGCCTACCTCCGACGACTGCCGCGCGAGACGCCCGCCAAGGTCGTGACGCTGCGGGGCAATCACGAGGACTCCTGGCTCCGGGTCGTGGACGAGGGCTTCGCGGAGTTCGTGCTGCCGCACTCGAACGGCTGCATCGCCACGCTCCACTCCTTCATGCCCCCGCCGCCGTGCGCGAAGCCCGAAGACGCGCTGTCCAAGGAGGAGCTGAAGGCGCTGCTCGAGGGCACCTTCTTCCCGCCCGACGTGCTCGCGTGGCTGCGCGAGCTGCCGCTCTTCTACGAGGACGAGCACGCCATCTACGTGCACGCCGGCCTCACGAAGGGTCGGGATGGCGGCTACGAGCACCCCGCCCGCTCGAGCTCGCCGAAGAAGCTGCTGTGGTGCCGCGACCGCGCGTTCGTCGAGGGCTACCGGGGCAAGCTCGTCGTGTTCGGGCACACGCTCACGAAGCACCTGCCGCCCGAGCTGTCCGACTTCACCCCCGAGGACGCCGAGGACGCCTGGCAGGGCGATTGCGTCATCGGCATCGACACGGGCTGCGGCAAGAGCGGCTTCCTCACCGGCCTCGAGCTGCCCTCGATGCGCGTGTACGAGTCGCGCTGAGGTAGTTGTCAGTTGTCAGTCATCAGTTGTCATTTGAGCCGCAGAAGAGAGCAGCCCTCTCGGGCCGTGCTGGACTGAAAACTGAAAACTGAAAACTGCTCCGTCAGCGCCGCCCCTTGAAGCCCATCATCTGCTGGACCACCGCCTCGCTTTGCTCGGCGACCTCGCCCTCCTCGCGCACGCGATCGGCGCAGTCCTCGCAGAGCTTCTTGGCCTTGCCCGCGACGCGCACCGTGACGAGCGCATCGACCTCGTTGCCGCACGCCTTGCACACCGGCATTGGCCGATTGTAGCGCCGCCGAGGGCGGCTTGGCTCGTGCACGCGCGGTCGTACGCCCCGGAGTCGAACCGGGACGGCTCACCACTCACCCTTGCAGGCGTCGCCCGGCGACCTTCTCGGTGGTGCGTACGAAGTGTCCGTTCTGCTCCCTTGGACGTGGCTCGTGGCAAGAAGCTTCAGCCCACAGTCACCCACGTGAACGTCCGTGCCTCGCCTCCGTGGCGGGCCGTGCTAAGACCCGAGTCCTTCGCCATGCACAATCACGACAAGCTCTACATCGACGGCGCCTGGGTCGCGCCCTCCGGCCCGGGCCACATCGACGTCACCTCGCCCTCCACCGAGGAGGTCATCGGCCGCATCCCCGAGGGCAGCTCCGCGGACGTGGATCACGCGGTCGCGGCCGCGCGCCGGGCGTTCCCGGCGGTGGCGGCGACCTCCCCGGCCGAGCGCCGCGGCTGGCTCGAGCGCCTGGCCAAGCTCATGCGGGCGCGCGCCGCCGACTTCGCAGCGCTCATCGCGAGCGAGGTCGGGATGCCGCTCGCGATGGCGCAGAAGATCCAGGCCGAGCTGCCGGTCGCTGTCGCCGCGAGCTACGTCGCCCTGCTCGAGCACTACCCCTTCGAGCAGAAGATCCAGACCTCGGTCGTGCGGCGCGTTCCGGTCGGCGTCGTCGGCGCCATCACGCCCTGGAACTACCCCCTGCACCAGATCGTCGCCAAGGTGGCGCCGGCGCTCGCCGCGGGCTGCACCGTCGTGCTCAAGCCGAGCGAGGTCGCGCCCCTCAACGCCTTCCTGCTCGCCGAGCTCGTGCACGAGGCCGGGGTCCCCGCTGGCGCCTTCAACCTCGTGTCGGGCTACGGCGTCCCCGTGGGCGAAGCGATCGCCAGCCACCCCGAGGTCGACATGATGTCGTTCACGGGCTCGACCCGCGCGGGCCGGCGTGTGGCGGAGCTCGCCGCCCGCAGCGTCAAGCGCGTGGCCCTCGAGCTCGGCGGCAAGTCGCCGAACGTCGTCCTCGACGACGCCGACCTCGAGCTCGCGGTCAAGCGCGGAGTCGGCAACTGCATGCTCAACTCCGGCCAGACCTGCTCGGCCTGGACGCGCATGCTCGTGCCCCGCGCGCGCCACGACGAGGCCGTGAAGATCGCCAAGGCGGTGGCCGAGCAGTTCACGCTCGGCGACCCGCTCGGGCAGAAGGCCAAGCTCGGGCCGCTCGTGTCGGGGGCGCAGCGCGAGCGCGTGCGGAGCTACATCCGCCGCGGCGTCGAGCAGGGCGCGACGCTCGTCACGGGCGGCGCCGATGCGCCGGCCGAGCTGCCGCGCGGCTTCTACGTGAAGCCGACCGTGTTCGCCCACGTGCGCAACGACATGACCATCGCCCAGGAGGAGATCTTCGGGCCGGTGCTGTGCATCATCCCCTACGAGGACGAGGAGGACGCGGTGCGCATCGCGAACGACACGAGCTACGGCCTCGCCGCGGCCGTGTGGTCGAAGAGCCCCGAGCGGGCCGAGAGCGTGGCGCGCCGCATCCGCGCCGGCCAGGTCGACGTGAACGGCGGGCGCTTCAACCCGCTGGCGCCGTTCGGCGGCTTCAAGCAGTCGGGCTACGGCCGCGAGTTCGGCCACCACGGGCTCGAGGAGTACCTCGAGACGCAGTCGCTGCAGTTCTAGTCGCAGGCGCGCGCCGCTCGGCTCAGGGCACCGAGCCCGCGGTCGAGTGCGACCGGGGCCCGGCCTCCAGGCCGGCCACGATCGGAGCGACGGGGTGCGGCCCCGACGCCTGCGACCCGTTCTGGGGCGCGAAGACGTAGCCCCGCTGCAGGGGGAAGTTCCACGCGACGTACACCACCGCGCGCGTGAGCCACCAGGCGACCCGGTAGTCGAGCGCGGGGTGAAGGGCGGCGAGCGCGACGCCCCCGGCGTTGAGGAGCGCGCTCGTGCCGCTCACGAGCGCGTAGCGGCCAATCTGCGGGAGCTTCGGGTCCTTGCTCCAGAACGTCAGAGCGCGGTTCAGCGTGTAGTTCAGGGCGCCGCCGGCCACGCACCCGAGCGCGGTCGCCTCCGCGGCGGGCAGCCCGACGTGCTCGACGAGCACGGACACGAGCGCGTAGTCGGCGAAGGTGGCCGCCGCGGCCGCGAAGAGGTGCATGCCGAGCTGCGAGCCGACCGGTCGCCCGGCGACCGCGGTGAGCCGCGCGCCGAGCGCGCGCATGAGCGACACCAGCCGGAAGATCGCGGTCGCGTTGCTCAGGACTCCGACGAAGACGATCGCCACGACCGCGGGCCAGTGCATGGCGTGCTCTGCGCGCGGCACGAAGAGCGCTTCGACGATGGGGCAGAGCGCCAGGGGCGCGCCGAGAAAGAGCACGCGCTCGAGCCGCTGCATGACGCCCCCGCGAATCGAGATCCCGAGCCCCTCGCCCCGCGCCCGGACGTAGGGCACGAGCGAGGTGCCGAGGAGCGCCGCGAGCACGGGCAGCAGCACCCACGTCGACCGGTAGTACCAGGCGAGCCCGATGAGCACCGCCGAGTCGGTGTAGCGATCGAGCACCGAATCGAGCGCGGCGCCGGCGCGGGTCGCCTCGTTGCGCGCCCGCGCGACGCGGCCATCCATGGCGTCGAGGATGCCGGCCAGGAGGAAGAGCGAGCCCCCGAGCGCGAACTGGCCCGCCGCGACGGCGACCCCGGCGCCGACCCCCAGCAAGAGGGAGAAGGTCGTGATCGCGTCGGCTGGCACGCCGCTCCACAGCAACCCGGTCGAGAGCGGGCGCGTGACCCAGAAGAAGTAGTGCCGGAGGAAGAACCCGACCAGGACCGACCGGCCGCGCTTCTCGGTCTCGGCGTCGCGAGGCAAGCCGCGGATGGCCACGCGCAGGACGAAGAGCGGGAGCCCGAGCAGGAAGTAGCCGGCGAGCACGAGCGTCGAGCCGAACGAGGCGAGGGCCGTGCCGTCGGATGGATCGCCGACGAACCACTCACGAAGCTGTTCCAGCATGTCACCGCTCCTTCCGTGGCCTGTTCCGGAGGCGCGGGCTGTGGGGGCTCGCGCGACGACGAGATGGATCGCGGCAGAGACACCGAGCGTGAGAACGACGACCGTGCGTCGGTCGTGGCAGGCATCACCCATGCCATGGGGGACCTGCCCGACGCGTCGTGCCGTGAAGGCCCGAAGCGCTCGGGTGGCGCGCCCGACCGGCACGCGAGGCGGCCGCGCGCGCCCGGCGCAGCTCACGCACCCGCTGCACGAAAGCGCAAGGCCTGCGGCGTCGGGGTCGCGGCCACTTCAGGCGCCGAGGTGCCGCCGCGCGAGGGCCAGGATCTCGGCGTCCTCGCCGAACACGTCGTCGATGCCGGCCAGCGCGACGAGCGCCTCGACGACGGCCGCGGCCCGCTCCGGGTCGGACAAGGTTGGGTGCTCGAGGACCTCGGCGACCACGCGCCCGACGAAGCGCGCGACCACCTCGCGGCGGGCCTGCGGCACGAGCACGACGAGCCCGCGCCGGACGAGCTCGTCGACGAGCGACTCGGCCGGCGACGGCGCGCGCGCGGGCGGGCCGAGCCGCGCGGCGGGCGGGCCGCGGCGCTCTGCCCAGGGCTCCGACTCGACGACCATCGCCGCGCCCTCGCCGGCGGCGATCGCCCGCACTTCCGCCGCGCCGAGGGTGACGACCCAGCGCTCGGCGCGCCCTGCGGGGAAGAACACGAACGTGAGGCCACCTTCGCTCCGCCCGCCGTAGCCGAGCGCGCACTGCAGGCCGTCGGCGCTCTCGGCGCGGCAGCGGTCGTCCTCTTCGTCGCCGTCGAGCACCTCGACGACGTACTGCATGAACGCCACGAACTCGGCGGGGACGCTGACCACGAGGGGCATGGCGTGGCTACGGCGCCGCGACGATCGCGATCGACTCGAAGGCCGCGCGGATCTCGGGCAGGCGGCTCTCGGCCTCCCTGGCCAGGATCGCGACGCCCATGAGCACGCCGCCCTCGAACGGGACGAACAGACGCGCGTGGAGGTTCTCGGCCTCGCGCGCCACGATCCACACGCGCCCGCCCGGCAAGTCGCGGCGCTCGAGCGCACCCGCCTCGGCGCCGTACTGGGCCGCAATCGCCTTCTTCATGCGCGCCGCCGCATCGCCCAGGAGCTCGAGCGCCGCAAAGGTCAGCAGGCGCGCGTTCGCGTCGGAGATGCCGAAGCGCGGCTCGCCCGGGCTGCCGGGTTCCTCCGTCCAGCCCGGCGGAATCGCGACCTCGATGGTCACAGGCGCGCCGCCCGGAGGTGCGATGCGGTACTGGCGCAAGGTCGGGACGGCCGTCGCCGCGGCGTCGGAGCCCCGGGACGAGCAGCAGGCGAGCGCCGGCGCGAGCCACGCGACGAGCGCGAACGTGGCGAGCGACGAGCGGGGGCGCATCGGTGATGCTCCTAGCACGAGCCGCGGAGCGCGCTCGCACCGACCCGCCACCGAGCCGACGGAGAGCGGCCGTGTCCGTTCGCTCTGCCGGGCGGCGGCGGCTGGGTTATGCTTCCCTGTCGATGGGTCGCACGCTCAGCCGACTTTCCGCGAAGCTCCCGCTCGAAGCGGGCGCCGTGGTCGGCGGCTACGTGGTCGAGCGCGTCATCGGCATCGGCGGCATGGCGGTCGTGGCCGTGGCCTCGCACGCGACCGAGCACCACCGCGTCGCCATCAAGATGATGTTGCCCGAGAACAGCGGCAACAAGGAGCTGCGCACGCGCTTCGAGCGCGAGGAGCGCACGCTGGCGCAGCTCCACAGCGAGCACGTGATGCGCTTCTACGGCGGGGGCGAGCACGACAAGCAGCCCTACATGCTGGTCGAGTACCTCGACGGCAGCGACCTCGGCGAGCACATCAAGGTCAAGGGGCCCCTCGACGTGGAGGACGCCGTCACCTACGTGCTCCAGACCTGCCACGCCCTCGCGGAGGCGCACGCGCTCGGCATCGTGCACCGCGATCTCAAGCCCGCGAACCTGTTCCTGACGCGCCGCACGGACGGCACGCCGTGCATCAAGGTGCTCGACTTCGGCATCTCGAAGGTGAGCGAGGCCGCGCGCGGCGCCGAGGACTCGCTCGTGACGCGCACGCGGGCCGTCATGGGCTCGCCCTTCTACATGTCGCCCGAGCAGATGCTCTCGTCGAAGGACGTCGACGCGCGCACCGACATCTGGTCGCTCGGCGTCACCCTGTACGAGCTCTTGACGAAGACGCTGCCCTTCGCGGCCGAGGACACGGGCGCCGTGTGCCAGCGCATCCTGCAAGACAAGCCGACGCCGCTCCGCAAGCTGCGCCCGACCTACCCCGCCGAGCTCGAGGCCGTGATCACGCGCTGCCTCGAGCGCAACCCGAAGAACCGCTTCCAGACGATCTCGAACCTCGCCGAGAAGCTCGCACCGCTCGGCCCGCCGCACGCGCGCTTCGCGCTCGCCGCGATCCAGGCGCTCCTGCGGCCGACCCCCTCGAGCCCGGGGCAGGTCGGACCGAGCGAGGACAACCCGTTCGAGCGAACGCTGCTCAACCAGGACGAGCTCAACGCCCAGAACCCCCAGGTCGATGCGGGCCCGCCGGTGCCGGCGCGCGAGCGGCCGGGTCGCATGAGCGCGACCGAGGACACCACCATGTACCTGAAGAAGGGCATGGGGCGCGGGCGGATCTCGGTGGGTGCCGTGGCCCTCGCAGCGGTCGGAGCGTTCGGGCTCGGCACCGGGTTCGGCTGGGTGCTGAACCTCGACACCGACCCGACCCACGCCGGCGCCACGGTGGCCGCGGCGCCCCCGGCCGCCGCGCTCGCGCCGACCCGCACGGCCCCGAGCCCTCCCGCGGCGACGGCCGACCCGACGGAGGCGAGCGAGCCGCCGACCGTGATCGACCTCCAGGATCTGCCACCGTCGGGCTCCGAGAGCGACGCCCCGACGCCACCGCCGGGCGCGCCGGGCGGCGCGACGGCGCGGCCCGCCCCGAAGCCGCCGACGGCCGCCATGACCGCGAGCAGCGCGCCGGCCGCGAGCTCGGCGCCGAAGCCGAAGAGCTCGTCGGCGCCGGTGGTCAAGGACTTCGAGTTCTGAGCCACCGCGGGCGCGTGCCGCGGAAGCCGCGGCGCCGCGGAGGCCGCCACCGCGAGCAGAGTTTCCCGCTCGGTGCCACTCGACTAATCTGCGCCCATGGGACTTTTCGGCCGCGACACCTACGGCGCCAAGACCAAGATCTTCGCGGGCGGCTCCGAGACCGTGCTCGCCCACGTCGGGCAGGCGCGGCGTCGGCGCAAGATCCTCGGGATCGGCGCGCTCGTGCTCGTCGTCGTCGCAGGCGTCGCGACCTTCGCGATTCTGCGCGTGATGAAGGCAGGGGCTGCCGAGCGGGTGGTCACCGGCTACAGCTCGCTCACGCGCTGCCTCGTCGGCGACGCCCCGGCCGCGGGCGAGAAGCCGAGCGCGCGCCTGCGGGCGCGCCAGTTGACGGCCCTCACGAGGAACCAGACGGAGCGCGCGCCCGGCAAGGACCCCTGGCCCGACCGCTGCACCAAGCCGGCCTACGAGCTCACCGAGGCGCTCCGGTCGAGCTCGCTCTCGGACAACAAGGATCTCGTGGAGGCCACGACCGCCCTCGCCGATCTGCTGTCCAAGAAGGAGGCGTTCTTCCTCGACCTCTCGGAGCCGGTCGACCGGTTCTTCGCCGCGGCGCAGAAGGCGAGCCTCGCGCTCGTCGCACGCCCCGACGTGCCCGAGCCGCCGGCCCCCGCGACCGCGCTGTCGCTCGACACGCTCGCCGCGCAGGCCACGCCGCTCGCGAAGAAGCCGCAAGATCTGGCGAAGCTCGCCGTGGAGCTCGGGGGCGGCGCCGCGGTGCGCGTGCTCTTCGAGGGCGACGAGGACGAGTCGCCGCAGCTCTGCAGCATCGGCCGCTCGAGCGCCAAGTGCGAGCCGCTGCCGGGCGGCATCGGCAAGGCGGGCGGGCTCGAGCTCCGCGGCACGAGCGACGACGACGCGCCCTCGCTCGTGTTCGTCGCCTCGGGCAAGCAGGGCGCGTGGCGCGGCGGCTCCAAGATCGAGGCCAAGCGCGCCATCGCCGGCTACTCGAGCTCGGCCGGCCCGGGCGTCGTGCTCGCGCTCGACGAGGCGACCGCCAAGCTCGAGCTCGTGATCGGACCGGGTGACAAGCCGAAGCGCATCGGCGTGGCGACGCCCGACAAGCTCACCGTCGCGGAGGCCGCGCGCAACGCCGTCATGCTGTGGAACGACGTCGTGCTCGCCGCGACGAGCAAGGAGGGCGACCTCGTGCTCCTCGGCATGCGGCTCGCCGCCGATGGGGCCCTCGGCAAGACGGCGGAGATCGGCGCGCTCGGCAAGGACGCGCGCGTCGACCCCCGCGCGACTCCGCCGCCGCGCTTCGGAGCCGCATGCCGCAGCGGCGAGGCGCTGGCGGTGCGCGTCGACGTCGGCGCCGAGAGCTGGCTCGCGACGCGGGACGCGGAGCGCTGGAGCGCGCCCTACAAGATGGGAAGATCGGGCGGCACCATGACCTGCTCGGGTGCCGACGCGGTCGTGACGCGCGTCGACGCCGGCAGCGAGGGCGTGGACTCGACGGCCGTGACGCAGACGAAGTGCGGCGGCGGCGCCTGCAAGGCCTCGACCATCAAGGTGAAGGAGCTGCTCGCCGACGAGGCGGGCCTCGCGCCCGCGCCGCAAATCGTGGCCGCGACCGTGGGCTCGAAGGTCGCCGTCGCCTGGCTCGCCGGGCAGCGCGGCGGCGTGCGCCTGCGCGTCGAGTCGGTCGGCGCGCTCGCCCAGGCGCCCGAGACCATCCTCTACGACGACCTCGTGCAGGGCGGCCAGGTGGTCGCCACGAGCACGGTGAGCGATCTGCGCCTCCTGCCGGGCGACGGCTTCGGCGTGCTGCTCGTGAGCACGAAGGGCGGCGTGTTCGCGCTGCGCGTCACCTCGGACGGCAAGACGGCGCCGATCAAGCTCTAGTGCCACTTCCGTCGCTCGCAACCCGGCAGCGCCCGTGACCCGTAGCCTGCTCAGGCGGGCGGCTCGCAGTCGGCCCAGCCCTTGACGCTGGCGATCGGCAGGTCGCTTTGCGGGACGGGCTCTTCAAGCACTACCGCACGCGGCGTACCCGGAGCGCCCGGGAGGCCGCCGTCCCGGACGAGGAGCTCGACTTCGCGCTCATCTCGTCGGCCGACCTCGCGCCCTCGGCGAGCACCGCGCTCCGCGTAGGGCAGGAGATGCGCCTCGTGCTCGACGCCCTGCGCCACGTGCCCGTCGAGTGCCAGGAGGTGCTCGAGCTGCACTACTGGGAGCAGATGGACACCGACTCCATCGCGACGGTGGTCGGCGTGCCGCAGGGGACGGTGAAGAGCCGCCTGGCGCGCGGACGGCGCCTGCTGGCCGAGCGCCTGGCCCCGGAGCCGGTGCCGCGGGCCCTGCTCGAGAGCGCGCTCTCGGACCTCGACGGCTGGGCGCGCAGCCTGCGCGAGCGGCTGCTGCCGGAGCCGTGACGGGGCGCCCGGAAGGCCACGCCAGTTCTCCGTGTCTGGACTCGGCGCAGCAGCTTCTGGCGCTCGAGGCTCTGGTCCCGCGTGCTACCCTTGGCATCCGAGGCAGAGCATGGATCTCCTTTCGCGGGTTACCACGGATCCTCTCCAGTGCGGCGGTCGGCCGTGCATCCGGGGCATGCGGATCCGCGTGACCGACGTGCTCGATCTCCTCGCGACCGGGCTCACGATCGATGAGATCTTGGCGGAGCTGCCGGACCTCGAGCGCGACGACGTCGTGGCTTGTCTCAAGTTCGCGAGTCGGCGCGTCGACCACCCGATCCTCGCCGCATGAGGGTCTGGGTCGACGCTCAGTTGCCGCCCGCCCTCGCCACTTGGCTGGAGCAGACGTTCGGCGTCGACGCAGTCGCGGTGCGCGACATCGGGCTGCGCGACGCGACCGACGACGAGATCTTCCAGGCCGCTCGCGCGGCGAATGCCGTGCTCGTCAGCAAGGACGCCGACTTCGTCGCGCTCGTCGAACGCCTCGGCCCGCCGCCGCAGCTCGTGTGGCTGACCTGCGGGAACACGTCGAACAGCCGGTTGCGGGAGATCTTCAGTCGCGCGTGGTCCGACGCCGCCGCGCTCCTCGCGAAGGGCGAGCCGGTCGTCGAGATCGGCGATCGTCGTCCGCACGCGTCCTGACCGCTCACCCGTCCGCGCCCGCACTGCGTGGCGACGCGCGCCAACGCTGCGCAACGCCTCCGCTGCCCGGCACGGGCTTGCGCCTGAATCCTCTCTTGCGGTCCGCTCGGCCCGCCGGCTGCTGCCGGAGCCGGACCGGGCGCCCGGCCCTCGGCGGGCGCCATTCGTGGTACTCCTTCGAGGGGGCGCCCTGGCGCCCGGCCCGCGATGTCGAACCGCAGCGAAACCTCGGAGCCCACGGACGCCGCGCGCCGCCGCGCCGTGCTCGCGGCCGCCGAGCGCCTGCTCAAGCACTACGGCTTCGCCAAGACGACCGTCGCCGACATCGCGCGCGAGGCGGGCGTCAGCGTCGGCGCGGTCTACCTCGCGTTCGAGTCGAAGGAGGCGCTCGCCGCCGCCCTGTCGCGCCGCTGCCACGACGAGGTGCTCGAGGCCCTGCGCGGCTGCGCCGTCCGGCCCGCGAGCTATCCGGAGCGCGTGAAGGCGCTCTTCGAGGAGCGCGCCCGGCGCCTCGCGTCGCTGCGGCAGGCGGGCCAGCACGGCGTCGAGCTCTACGCCTGCGCGTGCGACGCCGTGCGCCGCGTGCACGCCGAGGCGCACGCCGAGCAGGCCGCCGTCCTCGCCAGCCTGCTCCGCGAGGGCACGTCCGCCGGCGAGCTCGACGTCGCCGACCCCGAGCGCGTGGCGCGCGTCCTCATCACCGCGCACGAGGCGTTCGGCGACGGCGCCGACGACGAGCGAGCCGCCGACCGGCGCGCGTTCGAGGAGCTCGCCGTGCGCGCGGTTCGAGCCGCGCGGCCGGGCCGCTGAAGCGCTGAAGCCCGCGAAAGCGTGGACGTGGCGCGCACGAAGATCACGTTTCGTCATCCGACCCGTTGACTGAACGTTGAACGTATCTAACTTCCGTTCATGACTCCGTCGTCGGACCCGCAGAATCCGGGCGCGATCGCCCTGCCGCTCTTGCCGCTGCGCAATGGCGTCCTCTTGCCCGGCAGCTCGACCACGCTCACGGTCGGACGCGAGCGCAGCCTCACCCTGGCGCGCGCGCTCGAGCCCGGAGCCGCGGTGCTCGTCGCGGTGCAGCGCGACGCCAAGGTCGACGAGCCCGGCCTCGCGGACCTCTTCGAGGTGGCGACCTATGCCCGCGTGCGGAGCGTCGTGTCGTCGCGGAACGACCGCTATCAGCTCACCGTCGAGGGGCTCGGGCGCATGCACCTCGACGCGCTCGCCGAGACCGAGCCCTTCTGGCGCGCCGTCGCCCACCCGGCCGACGAGTCGGGCGGCAGCCTCGTCGAGGCGCACGCGCTCGCCGAGTCGCTCGTCGACCGGCTGAAGGCCCTGTCGATCAGCGCCGAGCTCGCCGACAAGCTCGCGCGCGCCGAGGAGCCGGGGCGCACCGCCGATCTCTGCGCCGCCGCGCTCGGCCTGCGGGCCGACAGGGAGGCCGAGGTGCTCGTCGCGCTCGAGGTGCCGGCGCGCCTCAGGCTCGTGCACACCTTCCTCTCGGAGGCCGAGGAGGCGGCGAACGTACGCCGCAAGGTCGATCACGAGGTGCAGCAGGAGCTGCGCAAGGGCCAGCGCGAGCACGTGCTGCGGCAGCAGTTGAAGGCCATCAAGAAGGAGCTCGGCGAGGACAAGGACGGCGAGGGTGAGCTCGCCGACCTGAAGCGCAAGATCGCCGAGGCGGAGCTGCCCGAGGAGGCCGCGAAGGTCGCCGCGCGCGAGCTCGAGCGCCTCGAGGAGATGGGGCCGAACCAGGCCGAGCACCACGTCATCCGCAAGTACCTCGAGCTCATCGCGGAGCTGCCCTGGAACAAGCGCGCCGCGGTGAAGGAAGATCTCGACGCCGTCGCGCAGAAGCTCGAGGCCGACCACGAGGGCCTCGACGAGGTGAAGAAGCGCGTTCTCGAGCACCTCGCCGTGCGCAAGATGACCGGCCACAACCGCGGCGCGATCCTGTGCCTCGTCGGCCCGCCCGGCGTCGGCAAGACCTCGCTCGGCCAGTCGGTGGCCGACGCGAGCGGCCGGCCGCTCGTGCGCGTGTCGCTCGGCGGCGTGCGCGACGAGGCCGAGATCCGCGGCCACCGGCGCACCTACGTGGGCGCTCTGCCGGGTCGCATCCTGCACGCTCTGAAGCGCGCCAAGGTCAAGAACCCGATCCTGCTACTCGACGAGGTCGACAAGCTCGGCGTCGGCTGGATGGGCTCGCCCGAGGCGGCGCTGCTCGAGGTGCTCGATCCCGAGCAGAACTCGACCTTCACGGACCACTACCTCGAGCTCGCCTTCGATCTCTCGGAGGTGCTCTTCGTGTGCACCGCCAACAGCCTCGAGCCCCTGTCGGCGCCGCTCCGCGACCGGCTCGAGATCATCGAGCTCCAGGGCTACACGGTGGACGAGAAGGTCGGCATCGCGCGCCGGCACCTCCTGCCGAAGAAGCTCGCCGAGCACGGCCTGCCCGACACGGCCCTCGCGGTGAGCGACGCCGCGCTCGCCGCCATCGTCGTCGATTACACGCGCGAGGCGGGCGTGCGGCAGCTGCAGCGCGAGCTCACGAAGATCTGCCGGTCGGTCGCGCTCGAGCACGCCCGCCGGCCCGATCAGAAGCCCGAGCCCGCCAAGCTCGAGCCCGAGGCCCTGGGCCGCTATCTCGGCAAGGCGAAGTTCTGGAACGAGGTCGCCGAGCGCACCTCGATCCCGGGCGTGGCGACGGGCCTCGCCTGGACCCCCGTCGGCGGCGACATCCTGTTCGTCGAGTGCTCGCGCATGCCGGGCAGCGGCCGGCTCGAGATCACGGGCCAGCTCGGCGACGTGATGAAGGAGTCGGCGCGCGCCGCGCTCACCTTCGTGCGCAGCCACGCGAGCGAGCTCGACATCGACGGGCGCTTCTTCGAGTCGCTCGATCTGCACGTGCACGTCCCGGCCGGCGCCGTGCCGAAGGACGGCCCCTCGGCGGGCGTCACCATCTTCACGGCCCTGGCCTCGCTGCTCTCGAACCGGCGCACGCGCGCCGACACCGCCATGACCGGCGAGTGCACGCTGCGCGGGCGCGTCCTGCCCGTCGGCGGCATCAAGTCCAAGCTCCTCGCCGCGCACCGCGCCGGCATCCGCCGCGTGATCCTGCCGGAGAAGAACCGGCGCGACGTCGAGGATGTGCCCGAGCGCGTCCGCGCGACCCTCGAGCTCATCTTCGCCGAGGACATGAGCCAGGTGCTGCGCGAGGCGCTCGAGCCGCTCGGCACCGAGCCGGCGACGCCGACGCCCGGCGCAGGCTCGGGCGAGGACACGATCTCGAAGGAGCTGCCGCTCGCCTGACGGGCGGTTGACGCGGTAGCCTCTGGAAGCTACCTTGCCTCCATGAGGTCCGTCGGGCTCAAGGTCCTCAAGAACAAGCTGAGCGAGTACGTCCGTCTCGCTGCGGGCGGAGAGACCGTTCTCGTCACCGACCGGGACCGAGTGGTCGCCGAGCTCGTGCCGCCGCACGAGGGCCGCAGCCCGATGCTCGCCGACGCCCTGCTCGCCGAGACCGTGCGCCGGGGCTGGTTGACGGCGCCGACGCTGGGACCCGCTGGACCGCCGCCGCGGATGCCGGTGGCTCGCCTCGAGGAGCTGCTCGGCGAGCTCGCCGACGACCGCGCGGAGCGATGATCTACCTCGACACGTCGGCTGCCCTGGCCCAGCTGCTGGCCGAAGATCGACATCCGCCGGAGTCGTTGTGGGCGCAGCCGCTCGTGTCGAGCCGGCTGCTCGAGTACGAGGCCTGGAATCGGATTCACGCTCGGCGACTCGGTGGCACGCATGGCGAAGCGCTGCGCCTGTTGCTGGGACGCGTGGCGCTGCTCGAGCTCGCGCCGCCGGTGCTGGCTCGGGCGCTGGAGCCCTTTCCGTTGCCCGTGCGGACGCTCGATGCGCTGCACCTCGCGTCCATCGACTTCCTGCGAGGGCGAGGCCAGCACGTGGAGCTCGCGAGCTACGACGACCGGCTCGTGAGCGTCGCGCGCCGCATGGCGATTCCCGTGCTGGAGCTTCCGTAGCGGAGCCCCCCCGGGAAGGTTCTTGCGGGGCCGTCACTCCGACGCGGGCTCGGTCGGGCACCGACCTCGCCGGCTGTGCGGTCGCGAGCTCTTCGCCCGAGGCACAGGACGCCGAGCTCGCCGAGCGGCTGTGGGCGGCGAGCGAGCGGATCGTCGCGGCCCGCCTGATCGGGGCGGTCTCGCCGCCCGACCCGAGCCGGGGTGCACGCGGTCAGTACGCGTGCGCGGGGTAGCCGGCGGCGGCGCAGTACTCGAGGTACCCCGGCAGGATGTAGTCGATGTAGTCCGTGTTGTAAGCGTCGCAGCCGGTCGTGCTGCCGTGCGAGGCGAGGTTGCCGAGCGCCATGAGCGTGTACTGGTCCTCGGTGCAGCCCGGGAAGAGCTGCATCACCTCCTGGCGGTTGCCGGCGAAGCCCGCGACGCCGATGTGGATGTTCACCTCGGGGTTGTAGATCGAGTTGGCAAAGGCCGGTGAGCTCGTGTCCGTCGTGAGGTTGGGGTGGCCGTCCGGGTAGAGGCCGGCGTCGCCGGCGATGGGACCGCACGCCGGCACGACCTGCATCATGCCGTAGCAGTACGCCTCGGCCTCGGTCCAGCCGGCGGGGATGCCGCAGGGCAGGTTGGGACAGCCGGTCGCGGCGTAGTCGAAGCGCGATTCGCCGTAGATCATCGCCTTGACGATCATCGGGTCGGGCTCGGCGTACGCCGCCGTCCACTTCAGGATCGAGCAGTCCGCGATGTCGACCGAGACGCCCGTCTGCTCGGCGACGAGGCCGGTGGCGAGGATGTCCGGCTCGCAGGTGCCGGGGTTCAGCACGGTCGAGCCTGGATGTCCCCCCGCGCCGCCGGCGTCCGAGTGTCCGCAACCGAAACCGGCGACCGCGAGCGCCACGAGGACGAGCGAGCGACGCACCATGGCATCAGGATAGAGAGCCGCCGGCCCCCGGTCGAGGGGGCCGCGCGCCGGCGACGGATCCCGACCCCGGGGCGACCCCGGGGCGACCCACCCTCGTGCGACCGACGACGCGCGGGGCTCGTCCTCGGGCGCGGACGCGTGCACAATACGGCCATGCATGCTTCGACCGGGCGGGATCACGGCGCGCGCGCACGCACGCGCCGGCGCGTGCGCGTGAGGGCGGTGGCTCGCTGGCTCGTGCCCGCGCTCTTCGTCGTCGGCAGCGGCCTGGGCGCCTGCACGCTGTCGCGCGAGGGGTCCCTCCGGCAGAACTGCACGACGCCGGTGGAGTGCGACGACGACAACGTCTGCACGAGCGATCTCTGCTCGACCGATGGCCTCTGCAGCCGCGAGCCGCTGCCCGACGGCCCGGTCGCCGAGGGTCAGACCGCCGGCGACTGCCTGCGGCTCGACTGCCAGGGCGGGGCGCTCGTGGCCGTGGCCGACAGCGCCGACGTGAAGGACGACGGCAACACCTGCACGACCGACAGCTGCGGCCCCGGGGGCCCGATCTCCACGCCCCTGCCCGACGGGACGGCGTGCGACGACGGCAACGGCCACACGGGGATCTGCGGCGCCGCAACCGGCTCGACCACGGTCAGCTGCCAGGTCTCGTGCACGGCCGCGAACGCCGCCACGCAGTGCGACGACGCGAACGCCTGCACCATCGACAGCTGCAACGTGGCCGAGTCGGTGTGCGTCCGCGATCCGCTCGATGGCATCGAGGTGCCCGGCGCCACGCAGACCCCGGGCGACTGCCAGTTGCTCGTGTGCGCGCTCGGCCTCGAGACCTCCGTCGCCGACGACGGCGATCGGCCCGACGACGGCAACGACTGCACGACCGACAGCTGCGTGGCGGGCGTACCCGACCCGGCTCACCCACCGCTCGGCCTGAACGCGCCTTGCGACGACGGCGGCGGCGCCTACTGCGACGGCAACGGCACCTGCGTCGCGTGCAACGACAACGACCAGTGCGGCGACCCGAGCTGCCTCTGCACGCAGTGCAAGGGCAACACCTGCGTGCCCGCCGATCCGGGGAGCGCGGCCGCCTGTCAGAGCCCCAACGACTGCCACACCGTGCACTGCAACGGCTCGGGCGGGAACACGAACGACGTCGACGATACCGATCTGCCGGCGAGCGACAACAACGGCTGCACCAACGACACCTGCTCGAACGGCTCGCCCGCCTACGTCGACAACACGGCCGCGTGCAACGACAACCTCTACTGCAACGGCACCGACACCTGCTCGGGCGGTGCTTGCACCGTCCACGCCGGCAACCCGTGCCCGGGCGCCGATGGCGACGCCGACTGCAGCGAGACCTGCCGCGAGGCCAACGACGACTGCAACGGCAACGACCCGGACGCGAGCAGCTGCAACGACGCCCTCTACTGCAATGGCACCGACACCTGCTCGGCCGGCGCCTGCAGCGTCCACAGCGGCAACCCGTGTCCCGGCCCCGACGGCGACGGGGACTGCAGCGAGACCTGCCGCGAGGCCAACGACGACTGCAACGGCAACGACATCGACAACACGGTCTGCAACGACGGGCTCTACTGCACCCTGACCGACCGCTGTCAGACCGGCACCTGCACCGGCACGGGCAATCCCTGCCCCGGACCCGACGGCGACGGCGATTGCAGCGAGACCTGCCGCGAGGCCAACGACGACTGCAACGGCAACGACGCCGACAACTCGGTCTGCAACGACGGCCTCTACTGCACGCTGACCGACCGCTGTCAGACCGGCACCTGCACCGGCACGGGCAGTCCCTGTCCCGGCCCCGACGGCGACGGCGACTGCAGCGAGACCTGCCGCGAGGCCAACGACGACTGCAACGGCAACGACGCCCCCGGCAGCGGGTGCGACGACGGGCTCTACTGCACCAGCGGTGACAGCTGCAGCGCGGGGACCTGCAGCGCCGGCGCCGGCAATCCGTGTCCGGGTGACGACGCCCCGCGCTTCTGCAACGACTCGTGCGACGAGACGCTCAACAACTGCACGGCGCTCGACACCGCCGGCACGACCTGCGACGAGGACAACGACAGCAACTTCGGCACCTGTAACTCCACCGGGAACTGCACGAGCGACTGAGGCCGCGCGCGCGCGACGGGGCACGCGGCGCTCAGCCCGCGAGGTGGTGCTCGAGCGCCTCGCTCACCGCGTCGGGCGCCTCGACAGAGGACGAGTGGCCAGCGCGAGGCACGAGCACGAAGCGCGAGCCGGCGATGCCCTCGTGGATGCGCCGACCGCAATCGGGAGGGGTCGCCACGTCTTGCTCGCCGGTGAGGACGAGCGTCGGCACGCGGATCTTGGGCAGCAGATGCTCGACCCCCTCGCGGTACACGACGCCATTGAGGGCACGCCAGACGGTGCGGCGGTTGCCGCTGAGCGCGGAGCGGAAGGCCGCGCGGTCGGCGGCGCGCGCAGGATCCTCGAGCACCGTGCGCCCGAACAGGATGGGCATGACCCGGCCCGCCACCACGCTGACGCCGAGGACCCGCGCCGCCAGGGCGAGAGCCCGGTAGCGCGGCACGTGCGCGCGCGGCTCGGCCTCGGCGCGCGTGTCGAGCAGGGCGAGCGAATGCAGGCGCGAAGCGTGTCGCCCCCCGAGGCGCATCCCCACGAACCCCCCCATGCTGAGCCCCACGAAGTGCACGCGCTCGAGCCCGAGCGCATCGAAGAGGGCGAGCGCGTCGTCGGTCAAGAGCTCCATGCCGATGACGTCGCGCGGGTCGTCCGAGCTCCGCCCCTGGCCGCGATGGTCCCAGGCCACCACCCGGTAGCGCCCCCGCAGCCGCTCGATCTGCGGCCGGAAGAGCTCGGTGCTCCAGAGCAGGCCGTGACTCATCGCCACCGTCTCGCCGGTCGATCCGGGTCCGGTGTCCTCGTAGTGGATGCGCGCGCCGTGGATCTCGAGCTCGGGAATGACGCATCCTTTAGCAGGTGTCGGCGCGCGGTGGTCGATCGTCGAGCGCCTCCAGCGCTCCGCCGAACGCACGCGTGGCGAGCCGAGCCGTGCAGCCTCGCGTCGCGACCGCGCGCGGCGGCCCAGGTCCCGTCTCGGGCGCGTGCTCGGGCGCCTGTCGGCGCACTCGAAGTCGGTGAAGACGGTGGCCGACCGCGCCCAACGCCGCCCGAGGGCGTCCCGACCGCGCGACAGCGCGCAGAACGCCACTACCGCGCCTGCCACGCACGCTGTCCGCGTGGCGCAGCCGCTTAGGGCCGGACGGCACGCGACGCCCCTCGCCTGGAGCGTTGCCTGGTCGCACTGGACCGCCTAAGCTTCCCTCGACCTCAACACGGGAGCCGGCGTCCCCTCGAGCCGGCCGAAGGACGGACGAGGATGCCCATCGATGTATCCAGAGCGTGGGCGAAACAAGCCGAGTTCTCCACGTCCACGGCGCCTCGCGGGTCGCGCGCGCGGCCTCAGTCGCTCGTGCAGTTCCCGGTAGGCGAGCAATGCGTCGAGCTCGGACGCGCGCGCGTACGAGCCATCCCCCTCCGCAGTGCCTGCGCGAGTGCCATGACGGACCATGACGGGCGACGCGGCGGCCGCCATCGGCCTCACCGGGCCTCGGGCCCTCCGGTCGTGACCGTGCGCGCGCCGCCGCCTCCTTGGCCACGCCTCCCCCACCCGACCCATGCCCCGACCCCGAGCACGACCACACCCGCCCCATAGGCCGACTCGAGCGGTGCGCGCACGAGGCATCCGACGGTGACCGCCACGGATACCGCCAGGAACACCCAGGCGGCGACGGCCGGGGCGCGGAGCACGCCGGGTGCCGCGGCGCGCCGCCGGACGCGCAGGTGCACGAGCGCGACCGCGGCATTGAACGCCCAGTCGACGAACGCGACGCCGACGAGCAGGACGTCGATGCGGCTCGCGCCGAGCAGGACGGCGAGGCACGCCCAGGCACCCTGGATGGCCACGGCGAGCGCCGGCCGACCGGTGCGCGGGTGGAGCTCGGCGGCGCGCGCGAAGAAGAGGCCGTCCTTCGCCATCGCGTGGAGCACGAAGGGAAAGCCGAGGCAGACCGTGTTGAGGATGCCGGCGGCCGAGACGACGATCGCGGCCGCGACGACCTTGCCCGCGACGGGCCCGAGCGCGACTGCGACGGCGTCCGCCGCGGGGCTCTCGGAGCGGGCGAGCCCCGGTTGGCCGAGGAGCGCGAGGTACGCGACGTTGACGGCGAGGTAGGCGACGAGCACCGCGGCGACGCCGAGCAAGATACCGCGCGGTACCGAGCGCTCGGCGTGGTCGACCGAGCCCGCGATGTAGGTGCCGTGCTGCCAGCCGCCGAAGGTGAAGAGGACGGGGACCATGCCGAGCACGAACCAGGTGCCGAGATCGCCGACCGTGAACGCCGCGGGCGCGGCGAGGGCGGCGGGCGCGGCGGGGGCGGCGGGAGCGAGCGGGGCGACGAGCGGGGCGACGAGCGGCTCGAGGATGCGCCCGGCCGAGCCCCAGCCGAGGCCGATGGCGATGACGAAGGCGAGCGCCGCCAACTTGAGCGCGGCGACGGCGAGCTGGATGCGGCCCCCGGTGCGCAGGCCGAGCAGGTTCGCGAGCGTGAAGAGCACGATCGCGCCGACGGCGCCGGCGCTCTCGGCGCCCGGGGGCAAGGCGCCCCCGAGGTAGGCGACGTTCTGCATGAGCACGAGGGCGATGATCGCCATCGAGCCCGGCTGCACGACGAAGAGCTGCACGAAGCCGAACAGGAACGCGAGCGGCCGTCCCGCGGCGCCGCGCCCGGCGCCGAAGCCCTCGCGCAGGAACACGTAGAGGCCGCCTGCATGGGGGTAGCGACCGCCGAGCTCGGCGAACACGAGCGCGCCCGCGGCGGCCGTCGCGGCGCCGAGCAGCCACACGGCGAAGAGCCACGCCGGGCTCGGGAGCGTCCGCGCCAGGCTCGCCGGTGTGAAGAAGATGCCGACCCCGATGATGGCCCCGACGACCACGGCCGCGACGTGGGCGGTGCGAAGCGGCCGGGCCCCCGACATGGCTCCACGGTACCGCGAAACGGCGGCCATGGTTGCGGCGCGCCCCGACGAGGGATAGTTCCCGGGGGCGGGGCGCGGACGAGCTGCAAGCTCGCCGCGACTGCCGCGTTGAGTCACCAGAGCCGCGCGGCCGCCCTGTCCGGGCGGAGCACGCGAGCGAGCGAGGATCGACGCCATGCGCCCACAATCGACTCCGACCCCCTCCCACACGAGCCTCGCGGGCCCCGCGCTGCGGTCCAGCGCGCGTCGCCGAAGTTTCGGCTCGGGCGCCCTCGGCCGTGGCGTGACCCTCGCGCTCCTCGCGGCCGCCGCCCTCGGGCTCGGGAGCGGCTGTGCCGCCGGCGGCAGGTACGCGCCCTCGGCGCCGAAGGAAATGCGCGCCGACTCGGCCGCCGGGGCGTCCGACTACGGCGGCGCGGAGATGGAAGCGGCACCGGCGCCCCCCGGGATGGCCGGCCAGCCGGGGCGACCGCCGATGCAGCCGTCCCCGCTCGCACCTCCGAAGCCCGGCCAGCCGACGCCCGGGGCGCCCGGCCCGGGCGGCGGGCAGGACGCGAAGCAGATCGATCCCGAGGCGGCCAAGCGCACCGACCTCGCGGCGATGCTCATCTACACCGCGGACTTCCGCATGCAGGTCGAGCGGAGCGAGTTCGCCGCCAAGATCGACGCCGTCACGGCGCTCGCCGAGTCGCTCGGCGGCTTCCTGTCGAACCACTCCGACACGGACGTGACGATCCGCGTGCCGTCGGCGCGCTTCCGCGACGCCCTGCGCGAGATCGACAAGCTCGGCACCGTGACCACGCGCCACGTCGAGGCCGACGACGTCACCGAGGAGTTCAACGACCTCGAGGTGAAGCTGAAGAGCCTGCGCGCCACGCGCGATCGCTTCGAGGAGCTGCTGAAGCAGGCCAAGAACATCACCGAGGTGCTGCAGGTGGAGCAGGAGCTCACGCGCCTGAACCAGCAGATCGACCAGATCGAGGGCCGCATGCGCTTCCTGTCGTCGCGCGCCGCGCTCTCGACCATCACGGTGCACCTCGATCCCAAGCCCAACTCGATCATCGTGGGCGATCCGGCCCACCCGCCGCCGCCCGCGCCGCCGCGCACCATCACCCTGCCCATCGAGTGGCTGCCCCAGGTCGGCCTCGAGCACCTGCTCGAGCTCGGCGGCTACCGGAACTGAGCCCGCGAGGTAGATCCATGAAGCGCACCCTGACACTCGCCATTGCCGCCCTCGCGCTCGCCGCATCGCTCCCGGCCTGCGGGCGCGGCTTCGACATCCACACCCCCGCCGGCTTCGCCGAGCTCGAGGGACAGAAGGACTACGGCTACCGCGCCACGACCGCCGAGGGCGTCGTCATGGCGGTGCGCCGCAAGCCCAACGCGCCCTTCGGCGACCTCGGCTTCTGGTCGGGCGCCATCGACGCGCAGCTGCGCCGCAACGGCTACACGGCCGTCGAGGGGCGCGACCTCAAGAGCGCCGACGGCACCGACGGCAAGCGCATCCACTACAGCCGCATCCTCGACGGTCGCACGCACGCCCTCTGGCTCGCCGTGTTCGTGAACGACGACCACGTCTACACCGTGGAGGCGGGCGGCGACGCGGAGTTCTTCGAGAAGGCCGCCCCATCCGTCGACACGGCCCTCGCCTCGCTCGAGCTGCACTAACTGAAGAGCGCCTTCAGCTTGTCCACGAAGGTGCGACGCTGGGGCTGGACGCTCTCGCCGAGCTCGCCCGCGAGCTGCATCACGAGCTCGCGCTGCTTGTCGTTGAGCTCGGTCGGCACCTCGATCTGCACCTCGACGAGCTGATCGCCCCGACCGCCCGCGAGGCGACGCGGCAGGCCCTTGCCGCGGACACGCAGGGTCGTGCCCGGCTGCGTGCCGGCCGGGATGCGCATCGTGCCCTTGCCCTCGAGCGTCGGGATCTCGATCTCGTCGCCGAGGCAGGCCTGCACGAAGGTGATGGGTAAGGCGCACACGACGTCGTCGCCCGAGCGCCGGAAGAACGGGTGCTGGCGCACGTGGACGACGAGCTCGAGATCGCCTGCCTTCTTGCCGCTCTTCGAGAAGTGCCCGGCCCCGGCAACGCGGCGGGTGGAGCCGCTCTCGATGCCCGCCGGGATCTCGACCTCGACACTGTGGGGTGCCGTGCGCAGGCCGGCGCCGCGGCAGGGCTGGCAGGGCGTCGCGGCGTAGGTGCCCTTGCCGTGACACGCCGGGCAGGCGCGCTCGACCGCGATGGGCAGCACCGCCTGCTGCATGCGCACGCGCCCCTTGCCGTGGCAGGTCGTGCACGTCTCGACCTTGGAGCCGGCCGCCGCGCCGGTGCCGCCGCAGTCCTGGCAGCGCGACAGCCGCTCGTAGCTCACCTTCTTCGTGCAGCCGAAGGCGGCCTCCTCGAAGGACAGCTCGACGGTGTGCTGTAGCTCGCGCCGGTCGCCGACGCGGATGCCGAGCGCGCCGAGCAGATCGGCGAACAGCCCATCGATGTGCAGCTCGCCGAAGTCGATGCCGCCGAAGGGCCCGCCGCCGCCCGAGGCCCCCCCCACCGCGGCGGCGCCGAAGCGGTCGAACATGGCGCGCTTCTGGGGATCCTTCAGGATCTCGTGGGCGGCGTTGAGCTCCTTGAAGCGCTGCACGGCGCCCTCGTCGCCCGGGTTGCGGTCCGGGTGATGCTTGGCGGCGAGCCTGCGGAAGGCGGCCTTGATCTCCTCGGGGGTCGCCGAACGGTCGACGCCGAGCACGTCGTAGGGGTCCTTCACGGCCTCTCGCGATAGCATCGAACGCCACGGCGGTCACCGCGTCCGCGCCCTCCGCGGTCGCGGACTTGGCCCGCCGGGCGTCGCCGTGGGAGCAAGGCCCCATGTCGAGCGGCGCCCGTCGAGCGCTCACGAGCCTCGGCCTCGCGGCGGCGACCGTGGCGATCGCGGCCTCCGCCTCGGGCTGGACCGAGAACCGCATCGAGGCGGACGACGTGCGCATCGAGCTCGATCGCGCGGGCGGCGCGACCATCGAGCACCGCCTGCACTACAAGCTGAACGGCAACGAGCGCCAGACGCGGTGGCGCATCGCCGGCGTCGATCCGGACGCGGCACCGGGCGGCAACAGCTACGTCGTGCCGGCCGAGGACGCCGGCGCGACCTCGCTCGACACCGCCGTCCCGCTCGCGACCACGCTGCGTCCGGCAGAGACCCAGCGCAACGGCACGACGCTCCCGCCGACGCTCGAGCTCACGGTCGATCCGGCCGGTGCCCTGAAGCGCGGCGCGTACGTGTTCGTGGTGCGCTACCACACGGAGCTCGCCGCGCGCGACCGGCTGGCGCGTGACGGCGCCATGGTGAGCCTGTCCTGGAACGGGCCTCTGCTCGACGACGGCGTCGCCAACGCGCGCGCCACCTTCGTCCTACCCGCGGCCCCGAACGCGCCGCGCCTGCTCGCCGCCGAGGACGCGGGCGACGAGGGCGCCCTGTCTCCGCTCATGCTCCAGGAGGTGCGGCGCACGGCGGGCCACGACGAGATCGAGCTCCTGCGCGCCTTCGCCCCGCAGGGCGAGAGCGTGCTCTGGCAGGTGCGCTTCGACCCGCGCGCGCTCGACCGCCCGCCGGCGCCACCCGTGGCCGAGCCCTTGCCGGAGTCGCAGCCGCGCGCGATCGAGGTGCTCGACGCGCCCGGGGATCGGCTGCCGTGGCTCGCGGCCGGGGGCGCGCTCGGCCTGCTCTACGCCCTGCTCGTCGTGCTGAAGTTCCGCCAGCTCGCGCGCCACGCCGCCGAGGCGCAGGCCGAGCTCCGCCCGGTGGTGCCGATGCCGCTCGCGCTCCGTGCCCCGCTCGCCGGCGCCGCGCTCGTCCTCGGCGTCGCGCTCGAGCTCTTCTTCGGCCAGGCCCTCGCGGGTGCTTGCTCCGTCCTCGCCGCGACCGCGCTCGCGCTGCACGGGACGGCGCGCGCGCGCGCTCCGAACCGCGGTCCCGGCCGCTGGCTCACGGTGAGTGTCGCCGAGGGCGTGCGCGTACCGCCGCGACCCCGCGGCGCGCTCGTCGACGTGTCGACGCTCGGCGGCAAGCTCTTCTTCGCGCTCCTTTCCGGGGGCGTCGCGGCCGGCAGCTACGTCCTCGCGGAGAGCGCGCCCGTGCACGCGTGGCTCGTCGGGCTCGACGGCGTCGCGCTGCTCGCCCTCTTCGGTACCGGACGAGTCGACACCTTGCCGCCCGATCTCGCGCTCGAGCCCGCGCGCTTCCTCGCGGCGCTCGTGCGGCGCCTGAAGAAGCTGAAGGGGTCCGCCGAGCTCCGCATGGCGGCGCGCATCCGCATGCCGGCCGGCTCCGTCGACCCCGACGAGCTCCGGCTCGTGGTCGCCCCGCGCTTGCCGCGCCGCGGCTTCGGCTCGGTCGAGATCGGCGTGTCCTACGCCCTCGGCCTGGGCGCGCGCGTGGCCATGCCCGAGGTGATGCTGCGCTTCACCGACGGCTCACCCTGCGCCGAGGCCGTCGCGAGCATGGCCAGGAGCGGCCGCCTCACGCCCGGGCGCAAGCCCGAGGAGCGCGTGCTCGCGCTGACGCCGCGCCTGCCGACCGTGCGCATGACGGCCGCGATCGTGGCCGCCCTCGCGGCGCGGGTCGTGGAGCGTGCGCCCGCTTCGCTCCCCGGAGACAAGACCGACCGCAAGCCGAAGCGCGCCAAGCGCGAGCGCACCGGCACGAGCGCCCGGGCCGCGTGACCCGCGCGCCCGCGTGCTAGCCTGAGCCCATGACTTTGCGCTCGAGCCGCCTCACCTGCTTGCTCCCCTCGGTCGCACTCGCCGCCCTCGCGGGCTGCAGCACCCACCTCGACGCCAACGACTACGACCGCTCCTGCACGACGGCCATGGAGTGCACGGTCGTGTTCGTCGGCGACGTGTGCGACTGCAAGTGCGATCTGTCCGCCATCAACGTGGCCGACTACCAGCACTACCTCGACGATCGCGGCAGCCCGAACTGCAGCAAGGACTGCGGTCCGTGCCAGGCCTACGCCCCCGCGTGCATCAACCACGTGTGCGAGGCCGTGCCGAAGTAGCCGCGCGCCGCCCGTCAGCCGGCCCCCACCTGCCCGGTGACGCGCACGCTCGCCCGCACGCTCACCTGGATGCGCATCGAGGCCGCCGCCGAGAAGTCCGCGGCGGCGGCGATGCACGCGAGCGCGGCGGCCCCGGCGTCGCCCACCATCCGCGGCAGCTCGGCGCCGATGTGCGCAATGACCTGTGCGTCCTGCAGGAGCCGCTGGCCGAGCGCGATCTGCGCGTGCACGAGCGTCGGCAGGTGCGCCTGCAGGCTCGCGACGAGGCGCATCGCCAGGGGATTCTGGAAGTCGCCCTGGACGACGACGAGCGGCGGCGTGCAGCTCGCGTTCACGTCCGCGTGCGCCTGGCAGCTGGCGCGGCACTCGGCGTCGCGCGCCACGTCGCAGGTGCCGGCACAGCGCGCCTGGGCCTGCGCGCTCGCCTGGCACACGGGCGGCTGCACCGTCGCGCGCACCTGCACGCCCTGGCGCAGGATGCCCGAGATGTGCGCGGCCACGGCGTCGCAGGCGCCCTCGGCCCCGCCGCCGGGACCGTTGCGCGCGGCCATCTGACCCGGCGCGAGCCCGAGGTCCGCGCCGATGCGCTGGCACGCCGCCGTCGCCTCGGCCTCCATCTGGCCCGAGATGCCTGCGAGGTCCTTGGTCGCCTGCACGAAGGCGCGGATCTTGGCGTTGACCTGCGGGTTGGCAGCGAAGCTCGCCGCGAAGGCGTCGACGTCCTGCCGCAGCGCCGGGCAGGCGGCCGTCCCGATCGCGCTGCCGCCCGCGAACAGGCTGCAGCCCGCCATGGCGAGGGCGGTCGTCGCCACCGGAGCCCAGGATGCGATACGGTTGCTCATGGGCTCTCTCCTACAACGATGGCGCGGCCCGCGCACGCCTCGCTGCGCGGCGCGCGCGACCCCGGGAGCGACCGCGTGACGGCCCCGGCCGACGCCGTCGTGCTCGCCTATCACGGGACGGTCGAGCGGAGCGAGGACCTGCCGGCGTTCCTCCGCAACATCCGGCGCGGCGCCGAGCCCCCGCCGGCGCTCGTGGCCGAGGTGCGCGCGCGCTACGAGCGCGTCGGCGGCTCGCCGCTCCGCCGCACGAGCGAGGCCGTCGCCCGTGCGCTCGAGGAGCGGCTCGGCGTGCCGGTGCGGGCGGCCGGGCGCCTGTGGCACCCTTACCTCGGTGACGTCGCGCGCGAGCTCGTCGCGGCGGGCGCGCGGCGCCTCGTCTCCTTGCCGCTCGCGCCGCAGTCCGTGCACGTCTACCACGCGGCCCTCGGAGCCGAGCTCCCCGCCGGGGTGGAGCTCGTGCCCGTGCCGCCCTGGGGTCTCGAGCCCGCCCTGCTCGACGCCTTCGTCGCGAGCATCGAGGCCGCGCTCGCCACCCTCGCGGCGCCCGCGCAGGCAGCCCTGCTCCTCACGGCCCACAGCCTGCCCGAGCGCGTGCTCGCGGCGGGCGATCCCTACGAGCGCGACTTTCGCGCGATGGCCGGGGCCGTCGGCGCGCGCGTCGGCGCGCGCGTCGGCCGCGTGGAGGTCGCGTTCCAGAGCCAGGGGCTCGGCGGCGGCGCGTGGCTCGGGCCCGACCTCCGCGCGGCCTTCGCGCGCCTGCGCGCGGCAGGCATCGAGGAGCTCGCCGTCGCGCCCATCGGCTTTCTCGCCGAGCACGTCGAGACGCTCTACGACCTCGACGTCGAGGCAGCCGGCTTCGCGCGGGAAGCGGGCTTCGTGCGCTACGTGCGCGCCCGGGCGCTCGACGCGGACGGGCGCCTCGTCGACGCGCTCGAGGCGGTGGCCCGACGCGCGCTCGCGGGGAGCAACGGTCAGCGGTTGCCCGTGGGCCGCTAGCCGGCTCCCCCCACCGCGCCGCTCCCCGCCTCCTGGCTACGCTTCCTGCTCGAAACGCTCTAGCCTCGACCGGTGGTTCCCACCTATCACCTGGTCGCTCACGGGCTCTCGACCGAGCCAGTACGCGTCCACTCGTTCCGCGCGCGCGAGGCGATGAGCGAGTGTTACACCCTCTCGATCGACGGCAGCGCGGACGTCTCGCGCGACGTCGCCCGCGAGCTCCTCGGCCGCCGCGCCACGCTCGTGCTCAACGTCGGGGAGCGCCCCGAGGCGATCCACGGCGTCGTCCACGGCGTGGCGCTCACCGGCCACAGCCGCACGGGTGGCGGCGCGCGCGCGTCCTACGCGATCGACGTCGGGCCGCGGTTCTGGCTCCTGAAGAGGCGCCGCCGCTCGCGCGTGTTCCAGCGGATGCGCGTCGACGAGATCGTGAAGGCGGTGCTCGAGTCGGCCCAGGTCCCCATGCTGTGGGCGCTGCAACGCGAGCTGCCCGTCCGGGAGTACTGCACGCAGTACGAGGAGAGCGACGAGGAGTTCGTCCGGCGCATCCTCGCGGAGGCCGGCATATTCTTCTACTTTCTCCAGCCCGCCCTGCCACCGGAGGTCGCGAACATCGCGGCCATCCTCGACACGGTGCTCGCCGCGCTCCGCGCGATCCCGGCCGTCGGCGACTTTCTCGGCTCGCTCGGGGTCGGCTCGATCACGGGCGAGGTCATGCTCTTCGCGGACGAGCCCCTCGCCTACTACGGCATCGGGGACCTGCCCGAAGGGCTCGAGGGTCTGATCCAGTCCGCCATCGGGCGCGCCACGAGCGAGATCGCCGCGGCGACCGGCGCCGTCGGCGCGGCGGTCACGTCCGCGGTCGGCGATCTCGCCGCACTCGGCCTGGCCGAGGGGAAAACGAGCCGTGCCCTGCGCTACGCGCCGCCGGGCGACGCGCTCGTCACGAGCGGCCGCGACGTCGTGCAGAGCTTCACGATCCGGCACTCGGTCGCGAGCGGCGGCGCCGTGTTCACGACCTTCGACCCGCGGCGCCCGCTCGCGCCGCTCACGGTCTCCGCGGCGGGCGACTCGGTCGTCGGGCGCGCGGCGGGCCTGCTCCGAGGCGCGCTGCCCGCGGAGGCGTCGGGCGTCGTCGGGACGGTCACCGAGGTCGCGTCCGCGGGCCTCGAGATCGCGCGCGCCGCCGGGGCCGACACGGGCGACGTCGGGCGGGCGCTCGACGCGACCGGCGACGTCCTCGGCGCCGTCGGCATGGCGTTCGGCCGCTCGGACGAGCTCACCGTGAGCGAGAGCCACGACTCCTTCCTCTTCCCCGATCACGCCTGGGCCGAGGGCGAACCGCGGCGCATCCTCGCCGCGGAGCGACGGGATCGCCGACTCGGCCGCGGCGAGAGTCTGTGCCCGATGCTCGGGTGCGGTCGGCGCTTCACGCTCGTCGACCACCCGGTCGACTGGGTGAACCGCGAGTACGTCGTCACGGAGGTCGTCCACGAGGGACGCTCCTTCGACGGCCACGTCGGCGAGCCTGGCGCGACTGCCGGCTACAAGAACGAGTTCGGCTGCGTCCCCTCCGACGTGGCCTACCCTCCCCCGCGGCCCAAGCGCAGAACCGTCCAGGCGTGCCTCACCGCGACGGTGATCGCCCCGGCGCACCAGGCCGAGATGGAGACGCACGGCATGGGCGAGGTGAAAGTGCGCTTCCACTGGGAGGAGGGCGCCCTCGGCACCTGCTGGATCCGCACGATGCAGGCCTGGTCCGGCGTGGGCTGGGGGACGCAGTTCATGCCCCGGCGCGGCATGGAGGTCGTGGTCGGCTTCGACGGCGGCGATCCCGACCGCCCGCTCGTGCTCGGCTGCGTCTACAACGCCACGCACCCGGCCCCCTACGCCCTGCCCGAGCACGAGACGCTGTGCGGCATCCGCACGCAGAGCACGCCCAACGGCCAGGGCTTCAACGAGCTGTCCTTCGAGGATCGGGACGGCGCCGAGCGCGTCTACCTGCACGCCGAGCGCGACCTCGACGTGGACGTGGAGCATGACCGCCGTGCGTCGGTGCTGCACGACGACGGTCTCGCCGTCGAGAACGACCAGCACGTACGGATCGGCGGGCTGCAGGAGACGCGCGTCGACGGCGGGCAGGACATCGTCGTGCGGCGGCACCGGCGGGTCGAGGTCGAGGGCACCGATCAGCACGTCACGCGCGGCGAGCACCAGCTCACCGTCATCGGCGCGCGCTCGACCGAGATCCAGGGTGACGAGCGCGCGAGCTGCACCGGCAGCGCGACGACGGCGGTCGGGGGCGACGCCGTGCGCGAGACGAGAGGCTCGTCGGTGGAGCTCGTGCGGGGCGCTCGCGTCGTGCGCGCCGAGGGCGCGAGCGAGATCTCGAGCGCCGCGACGCAGGAGATCGCGTCCGACAGCGAGATCGTCCTGCGCTGCGGCGCGAGCACGATCCGCGTCGCGCCCGACTGCATCGAGCTGTCGTCGCCCGAGATCAAGCTCGCCGCGGAGAGCTCCGTGGCGTCGCTGTCCTCGAGCGGCATCAGCCACTACACCGACGCGACGTGGAGCGCGGTGGGGAGCTCGGCCCTGCTCGCGAGCGGGAGCGGTAGCGTCGCCGTGGACTCCGAGGTCACCGTCCAGGCGTCGCAGATCAGGCTTCGCTCGGGGAGCGGCGAGAGCGACTCCATCGAGTCGGAGCAGACCGAGCTCACGATCGTCGAGCTCCGGGATCAGGACGGCCGCCCGGTCGGGCGCGAGCGCTTCCGCCTCGAGCTCGCCGACGGCACCGTGCGCACGGGCCACCTCGACGCCGACGGCCGCGCCGAGCTCCGGCTCGACGGCGCAGCCGAGATCGTGTTCCCCGACCTGCCGGAGGTGACGAAGTCATGAGCGAGTGGATCCCCCTTCTCGCCACGCAGCCGACGACCCTCCCCGCGCTCCTCGGGGCGAGCGGGCTCCCGAGCGACGACCGCACGCTCGCGAACATCTGGAGCGCCAACGAGAACCGCGCCAACCACCGGGGCGCGCTGCGGGCACCGTACGAGGTGCGCGCCGACGAGACGTGGTACGTGCCGCCGCCGCCCGCGACCGGCGACGGGGTGCTCGCCACCTACACCTGCACCGGCTCCGAGCGCTCGACCGACGAGATCGCCGCGGCGATCCGCGCGTCGCACGGCGAGGGCGCCGCGGTGGAGCTCACCGTCGCGCCCGCGGCGTTCACGAGCGACTACCTCCTCGGCCTCGCCCACAACCAGCCGTTCCGCTGCCGGCGCCAGGCGACCCCTCCCATCCCCATCGCCGCGAACGAGACGGTGCGCTACCCGACGCGCCGGCGCCGGACGCGGACGCTCGACGTCGCGCCGTCCACGCAGCTGCGGCGGTCGCAGAACCCGGTGCTCACGGGCGACGGGCCGTTCATCGTGCGAGTGGAGCTCGCGCGCACGGGGCAGGTCCTGAAGATCCTCGACATGGTGCCCGAGCCACGGGCTGTCAACCCCCGCGACCCGACCCTGCCGGTGGAAGCCCACTGGCGGCCGGCCGACGGCAAGGTGGAGTTCAAGATCACCATCACGCCGCGGGCGGGCGACGTCGCGCCCACGCGCGTGACGATCCGCGTCCGGCACCCGGACGGTCGCGTGTACTACAACGAGGAGCGGACGGACTGGACGCGGACGGGCGAGCACGTCTGGGCGTGGGACGGCTTCACGACGCCCCGGCCCGCCGCGGGGGCGCCCGACACGGGCGACGCGGACACGCGCGTCCTGCGCGGGCGGCTCACGGTCGAGGTCGTCGTCATGGCCGCATCCGGCTGGAGCCTCGGCTTCCTCGAGCTGGCGAACCGCTCCCACAAGGCCGGCTTCATCGACGTGCGCAAGCAAGGCTCGAGCACCATCGACGCCTACGCGTACCTCGCCTTCCACCACGGCAACGAGGACGGTGGCGTGTGGGCGGCGACGGCGCTCGGCGCCGTGCTCGCGGGCGGCCTGGGCGTGGCCGGCGCCGCCATCGCGCGGGCGGTCGCCGACGGCGACGGTACGCCCCTCACGCCCGACGAGGAGCGCGACTACGGCATCGCCATGGGGGTCGCGGGGGCGGCGACTGCCGCGCTGTTCCTGGGCATCATGGGCGGCATCCTCGCCGCGACGCGCCTGTCCGAAGCCGACTACAACGCACTCAGAGGCGACGTCGAGCGAGGTATCACGGCGCACTGGCGGCGCACGGGGCTCCAGATCGACGGCAGCGCGTATGCGTTCCAGGCGCACCCCGTCACGAGCGGGGGGCACGATCGCATCCAGTACGGCCTGGTGTCGTCGGCCATCTCGGGGCGGGCGTGCAACCTCGTCCCCGTGCTGGGCGTGGTCTTCGTCCCCTACCTGAGCGGCGCCCGCGCCCACAACCTCTACGCCGGCGCCCACGAGTTCGGGCACAGCATCCTGCTTGCCACGAGCGACTCGGGCTGGTCGATGCACCACAAGGGGTCGACCGACCTGCTCCAGAACGCGGTGACCGGCCCCTCGGGCTTCCGGCGCCCGGCCACGGAGAGCGACCTCATGATCTACTACGACGATCGCGGGCCCTGGCCGTATGACCGGCTGTGGGCCGCGCCGAGCGAGGTGCTCGGCTGGATCGAGGTGGCGCAGACCGAGTTCGTGGCGATGTGACCATGAGCACCATGATCCCCTACGTGGTTCGTCCCGGAGACTACCTCACGCGCATCGCCGCCCGGCGCGGGTTCGACGCGCGGGCCGTCTGGCAACACGAGCGCAACGCGGAGCTGCGCCGGCGCCGGCCGAACCCGGAGGTACTGGCCGCAGGCGACATCCTCTACGTCCCGGAGTCGCGGCCGAGCCGGAGCTCCCTGACCGTCGGGGGAACGAACGCGTTCTCGGTGCGGCTGCCGACCGTGAAGATCGAGCTCGCACTCACCGGCTCGGACGGCCGCCCCCTCGCCAACAAGCGCTACTGGGTCGACGGCGAGGAGGCGGGGACGACGGACGGCGACGGCAAGGTCGCGCTCGCGGTGCGCCCGACCCAGCCATCGGTCTCGCTCCGCGTGGAGGACTCGCCGGACACGTATCTGCTGCGCCTCGCGCACCTCGATCCGGTCGACACCGGCGCCGGCGTCCGGCAGCGGCTCGTCAACCTGCACTACTTGCCCGAGGACGGCGGGCTCGTCACCGAGGAGCACCTCGCCGAGGCCCTGCGCAACTTCCAGCGGCGCATGGGCCTCGACGAGAGCGGCGCCCCCGACGACGCGACACGGGAGCGGCTCGTCTCGGAGCACGGCTCCTGACGGGCGCCGAGCGCTTCGGGCGCCTCCGTCAGCCGCGGGTCGGGCGCTGGCGCGCGCGCGCGATCGCGGCGTGGAAACGCTCCGCGGTGAGCGCGTCGCCGCTCAGCAACGACCGCCAGTGGGCGTCGAGCCGGGCGCGCTGCTCGGCCGAGTCGATGCCGTAGCGGGCGTGGATCTCCCGCAGCGCCGGGCCCGCGACGGCGCCCTCGCAGGCGACGCAGAGCTCGGCATAGCGCTCGACATCCGTGGCGACTCCGGCCACCGCCGGGCGGGCTGTGGGCTGCGGCGCGTGCTGCACCGGCATCTCGAGCGTGCGGCCGCGGCCTCTCGTCCCGGCGTCGGCCCCGCCCACCGCGGCCGGTGGTTGCGCGGCGGGCGGCCGCTGCGCCGCAGCCGAGCCCGCTCGAAAAGGAGTCGCCGGTCGCGCCGCGTGGGCGGCGTTGACGGGGGCCGTGGCGTTCGGGTCGGCATTGGACGCGTTGAGCGCGGCGAGCCACTCGGGCGACATCGGCCGCAACCCACCCAGAGCGGCCGGCTCGGCGGCGGGCGGCCGCGCGAAGGCCGGCGGTGCGACGATCGGAGGGGCGACCATCGGCGGCGCGAAGGCCGGCGGTGGGACGATCGGGACCGTGGTCACGGCCGTCGCGACCTCGGGCGCAGCCCTCGCCTCGGGCCGGCCCGTCGGCGTGCGCTCCGTCCGCGGGCGCACGGGCTGCGGCGTGGGGTGCCAGATGGGGCGCGAGGAGCCGAGGCGCCAGTCGTCGTCCTGCCAGCCGAGGTCGTGCTGGTGCAGGTCGGCGAGGGGGCGGAGCAGTCGCGCCTCCTCGAGCGCCTCGCGCACGCGCCCGACGGCCCAGGTGTGAACGGCGATCTTCGGATCGAAGCCACCTCTGCACGGCGCCTCGCAGAGCGTGCCGCGACCGGCGATCTCGGTGGTCGCGAGCCACGACGGCACCGACCCGTAGACCGCGGCGAGGAACGTGAGCCAGCCGACGACGGGCGCGCCGTCGGGCCCGGGAGCCGGCGGGAACGAGCGCGTGCCGCACGCCCCCGACAGGGGCGCCCACGCCGTCACGAGCTCGCGCACGAGGGCGACCGTCTGCGCCGGGCGCGCCGGGAGCGCGTGCTCCACGCGCAGCGTGTTCACGAGGCTCGGGTTGCGCGGCGGGCGCAGCAGCAGCTCGGCGCGCACGACGCCGCGAGGCCGGCCGCGCTCGAAGGCCGTGAGCTCGATCTCCGTCGTCGCCGCGCTCGGCGGAAGCTCGAAGCGCCGACGGGGGTCGAGCTCGCGGGGCCCCTCGCGAAACGTGCGCAGGCCGAGCGGGCGCAGGGCCGCCAGGGTCTGCTCGAAGCGCTCCGCGAGCCGCGCGCGCTCCTCGCGGAAGGGCCAGCAGAGCCGAACCGCCACGTCGCTCATGCTCGCGCGCGGCCCCACTCCGCGCCCCCGGACCCTTGCGGCTCGAGTGCGCGCGCAGTCGCGCCCGCTCCTGCCGGCCTTGCGACTCCCCGGTTGCGCATGGGCTGCATTCTGCCAGTTGGCCGCACGCTTGGCGCGAGTTCTTGGAGCCTGATGCGCTGGCGCGACGTCGCGTGACCTCGAACGACCAGACGCGCTACGGTGGCCGCGTGAGGGCCCTCGTCGTCTGGGCGTCGTACGCCACGGCTACCTGCCTGCTCGCCGCGGCCGGATGCGAGGCCACGACCGCACGCGGCGCGGCGGACGGCTTGCCCGCGCCGGTCGCCGTCTGCGTGCGCATCGACGGGAGCCTCGTGACCGGCGTCGCCACGCCCGGCCGTGCGGGCGTGTACGACGAGCGCGAGCCGCTCGACCCGTCGACGCTCGACTGGATGGTGCCGGGCATCGGCTGCGTCGCCTTCTCCGCGCGCGACCGCTCGGCGACGTGCGCTTCCGCGCCGGCGCCATTCGCGACGCCCACACCGTGTGGGCAGTGAGGCGAACGCTCCCACGTCGCCCTGCTCGGCGAGCGGCTCGAGGGGCCACGAGGCACCGCGTCGGCAGTGCGCGGGTAGTGGTAGGCTCCGCGCATGCTCTCCAGACTCGTCATCGGTCTCGCGTGGGGCGCGGCGGCGCTCGCCCCCGCGCTCGTCCTCGGCTGCACCTACCTCGACGCCGACGACTACAGCCGGAGCTGCTCCTCCGCCATGGAGTGCCAGGTCGTGCTGGTCGGCGACCCGTGCGATTGCGCGTGCGAGTCGTCGGCCATCAACGTGGCCGACTACGCCCAGTACCTCGAGGACCGCGGCAAGCCGAGCTGCAACAAGCAGTGCGAGCCGTGCGCCGAGGTCTCCGCCGCCTGCATCGACCGCGTCTGCGAGGCGGTGCCGTGAGGGAGGCCGCTGGCCGTTGGCCGTCGGCCATTGGCCAGGGGCCATCGGCGATGGGCGCCCGGACGCGCTCAGCCGCGCGGGGGCTCGCCACCGGCCGCCGGCGCGGCGTGCGCCTCGCCGCGCGCGTGGCGGAGGTTGCCGTGGAAGCCGAGCGCCGCGTGGCCGGCGCCGATGCCGGTCAATAGCTGCGACCACAGGCGGTTGCCCGCGAGGTCGAAGCAGTCGACCACGCCCGCCTTGGCGACGAAGATGCGCCCCGCCTCGACGATGATGGACGCGTGGCCGGCGCTCGTCGTGTCGACGGCCCAGCGCTCGGCGCCCGTCAGGTAGTCGAGGCAGAACAGCCGCGCACCGAAGGCCGAGACCACGAGCGCGTCCTCGAGGAACGCGATCTCGACCTCGCCGTAGCCTCCGGCCGTGAGGCCGTTCTTCCAGCGCACCTCGCCGGTCTCGGCGTCGAGCGCCGCCACCTTGCCGTGGAGCGCGATGATGAGAAGGGATCGGTCACGGGTCTTGGGAGCAGTCACGTCGGCCTCCGCTCGGAGCCCCGGCACAGCGCGCCGGGAGCTCAGATCTCGTCGAGGATCTCTGCCTTGCGCCGCTCGTAGTCGGCGTCGCTGATGGCCCCCCGCGCGCGCAGCATCTCGAGCTTGCCGAGCCGCTCCCCGAGCTCGTCGACGGAGGCCGAGCCGCGCGCCGGCTCGGGCGCGGCGGCGGGCGCAGCGGCCGCCCCCGCGGCGGCGGGCGCCTTCTCGGCCTCGGCCGCGGCCTCGCGCGCCACGGCCTGCGCCTCCTCGCTCTTGGCGCGGCGCGGGTCGAAGGTCTCCTTGGCGCGCTTGACCGTGTCCTCGTACACGGCGCGCATCTCGCTCTCGACGAGCTCGCCGCCGCCCTTGAAGTACGCGCGCGCCACGGCCCCGATGGCGAGCGTGGAGGCGTACATGAACGGCGCCGCGATGATGCCGCCGAGCCCCGGCAGGAGGATCTTGCCGGCCGTCATCGCCACGCGGCTGCCGACGAGCGAGAGGCCGACGGTCGCGCCGATCTTGAGGACGAGCTCGGTGGCCGAGGAGCGCGACAGCTCGACGCCGTGCAGATCGGCGATGCCGACCACCATGCCGACGTGCAGGGGCATGACGGCGATGATCTCGCTGCCCGGGATGGGCAGGATGGTGAGCGCGGCTGCGCCGTAGCCGCAGCGCTCGATGAGCCGCTTGCAGCGTACGTCCTTGTCGTCGCCAGGATCGCCGAAGAGCCAGTGCTGGACCATGCGAGTCTCCTCCGCGGCCGCCGGGCCGCCGGTCGCCGCGCCTGTCGCGCCTGTCGCGCCGGAGCGTACGACGCCGGGCGCCAAGGGCAAGGGGTAAGGGGCAAGGCGCAAGGGGCAAGGGATTCCGGTCGCAGGCCTGCCTGGTGATCTGGAAGACTTGCTCGAGCTCGACACCGGCAAGGAGCCTGCGATGGCGGCCGACAAGGCGATCAAGTCGTTCAAGGACCTGGTCGTGTGGCAGAAGGCGCTTGATCTGTGCACCGCGGTCTACGCCGCCACGCGGAGGTTCGCCGCCGAGGAGCGCTTCGGTCTGACCGCAGAGCTGCGCAAACCGCCCGCTCGGTCCCGTACAACATCGCCGAGGGCCACAAGCGCCCCTCGACGGCCGACTTCCTGCGCTTTCTCGGCATCGCCGCCGGCTCGGGTGGTGAGCTCGAGACCCAGTTGCTCCTCGCCGAGCGCCTGGCCTACCTGACGCAGGACCCAGCGCGCGACCTGCTGGAGCGTTGCCGCGAAGTCGAGCGCATGCTCCCTGGCCTGGTCCGCTCGCTCGGACGAAGGTAGCTGCACGGCTGGCCGGTTCACGGCCACCCGCGCGTGGCTCGTTCACGGCCGAGCCGCGTGTGGCCCGTTCACGGCCGAGCCCAAGCCCCAAGCCCCGAACCCCTTGCCCATTGCCCCTTCTCAATTGAGCCGCATCGGCGTCGGCATGAAGAGCAGCACGAAGAGCACGAGGCAGAGCACGGCGACGGCGCGCCGCCCCTTCGACAGCTCGCCCGGCTCGGTCGGCGGGTGGCGCCGCACCAGCATGAGCAGGACGAACCACACGACCCACACGAGGCCGACCTCGAAGGAGCGGTAGACGAGCAGGTTGTAGAGGTAGACGAGCGGCAGCGAGTAGTGCAGGACGCGCCCGACGCGCTCGTGGCGCGCGCCGAAGAGCGCGTAGCCGATGTGGCCGCCGTCGAGCTGGCCTATCGGGATGAGGTTCAGCGACGTCACGAGCAGGCCCGCCCACCCGGCGAACGCCGTCGACGACAGGTACACGTCGCTCCCCTCGGGGATCGGCCCGACGACCAGGAGCTTGAGGAGCATGTAGAGCAGGCACTGGCCCTCTTGCAGGCTCGGGCTCGAGACCGCCTTCACCTCGGACTGCAGGAGCCCGATGACGAGGACGGGGATCGCGACGACGAGGCCCGCGAGCGGCCCCGCCGCGCCGATGTCGAGCAGGGCGTTGCGCGACTTGATGCGCGTGGGCATCGAGATGACCGCCCCCATGGTGCCGAAGGGCGAGAGCTTCGGCAGCGGGATGAAGTACGGCAGCGACGCGGGCACGCGGTGGATGCGGGCGGCGACGTAGTGGCCGAGCTCGTGCGTGACGAGGATCGCCATGAGCGGCACGGCGAAGGGCCAGCCGCTCGGCAGCAGCCTGAGCTGCTCGAGCCACCCGCCGACGACCTCGGGCGCGTCGGCCGGGGTCTCGTAGATCGAGCCCATGAGGAAGACCGAGAACAGCGTCGCGAGAAAGAGGCCGAGGGGCAGGAGCAGGCGCTGGCGCCCCGGCGCCGGGGGCGGCGCGGAGCCGCTGTCGGGCGCGCTGTCGGGCGCGTCCTCGGCAACGACGGGCGCGCGGGGGGCCCCGGGCACGTAGTTCGGCGGCAGATCGGTAGGCATCGAAGGGCGCGGTCCCCGCGCGAGCGTGTAGCACGACCCCGACGCCGCGCCCCCTCGCGCCGCGAAGCCGACGCGGCGAGCGCGAACGGGCCGACGCGCTCGCCGTCCAAAAGCCGTCGCAGGACCCCACGCCGCCGCCCGGTCGCACGCCCGCGGGCTGGCAGGGCGCTTGCTCTGCTCACGGATGTCATGGAATCGACGACCCAACCCTCCTCGTCCCTTGCGCGCCAGGGCTCCGCCCGGCACGACGCCCACCTACCCGCGGCGCGCCACGCGCTCCGCCGGCTCGCACGTCGCGGCGCACGCTTCGCGCGCTCCGCGCTCGCCGGTGCCGCGGCGACGCTGACGGACCTCGGCGTGCTCGCGGTGCTCGTGGGGCTCTTCGGCGTCGGGGCGCGCGTCGCGAACGTCCCGGCCCTGCTCGCGGGCGCCGTCGTGCAGTTCGTGGGCAACCGCCACTTCGCCTTCCGCGCGCGGCACGGGTCGCTGCGGCGCCAGCTCTTCTGGTTCTGCCTCGTCGAGCTCGTCACGCTCGGCCTGAACGGCCTCGTCTACGACTTCGGCGCAGCGCGGCTGCCGCTCGGGGCGGGGGGCGCGGTCGCGCTCCGTGCCGTCGTGTCCGCCACCGTGTTCCTCGGCTGGAGCTACCCGATGTGGAAGCGCGTGTTCCGCACGCCGGCGCCGGGGCCGACGGGCGCGGGACTCGCCGGGGCGGCCTGAGCGCGCGGCTCACGCTCTCAGTGCCGCGTGCCGACCTCGAAGGTCGCCTCGAGCGCGAAGTGGTCCGACGCGAAGGTCGGGCCGCGCTCGGCGTGGTGGAACGGCTGGTCGAGCACGCGCCGGCACCCCTCGGCGCGCACGAGCCGGGTCGCCGGCGCACGGAAGAACACGTAGTCGATGCGCTGGTGCGGGCTGCCTTTCTCGTAGCGGTGGGCGAGCGGGTTCACGACCGGATCGGGGTGGAAGGTGGGCCGGTCCTCGGGCGCCCCGAGGTCCACGAAGTCGGAGAGCGCCGCGGCGAGCGCCGCGTACTCACCGGCGGCACGCGCGTGCGACAGGCCGTCGATGTTGAGGTCGCCGCACACGATGAACGCGCGCTCGGGCGAGCCCACTTCGTCGACGAGCCGGCGCAGCTCCGCGAGCTGCCGGCCGCGCACCCGCTCGGGTCGGCGGCCGTAGCCCGACTGCATGTGCGTCGTGACGAGGTCGAGCTCGGCGCCGTCGGCGGCGGGCATGCGCAGCCGCGCATGCAGCATGCCCTTGCGACCGAAGCGCTCGGTCCCGAGCTGGGGTCGCGAGAACGCGTGCACGCGCTCGGTCGCGATCTCGAAGCGCGAGGCGAGGCCGAGCCCGGAGCCGCCGAAGGTGAGCGGCCACAGGGTCGAGTGGTTGGGGTCGCGCGTCTTGTGGTCGTGGCTGAGCCGGTCGAAGAAGAGCTCGGCGTCGCTCACGTAGATCTCCTGCATGCACAGGATGTCGGGCCGCTCGACGGCGCGCACCACCTCGGGGATCGTGAAGCGGTGGGCGTCGGGCGATCCCTTCCAGCGCAGCCAGGCACGCGCGGTCTGGGCCGCGCCGAAGCAGTTCCAGGTACTGACGATGAAGCGCATGGCGTTCCGAACGAAGACTCCCTGCCCTGGAGTGTAGCAGGCGCGCGACCGCGAGACCGCCCGCCGCGCGCGACACCGGGCGTCCTGACCGCGGGCTCAGGGCGCCGCGAGCCAGAGCGGAAACGACACGGGGTGCGAGTCGCCGGTGTAGCCGTCGACCCGCACGCGCGCGAGCGCGCTCGCGAGACACGCGAGGCTCGTGGGGCCGATGTCGGCAGGGTCGTCGGGCCGGACTCCGACGTCGCGCAGGGCCCCCTCGCGGTCCACCCGCGCCCCGACCACGAAGCGCGCGGCGGGCAGCGAAGCGGGCAGACAGGCGGCGAGCGCGCCGAGCTCGCGCTCGATCGCGGGCGCGAGATCGGGCGGCGCCCCCGTGTCGGACACCACGGATGCGCGCGCCGGCGGCGGGGGCGCGCCGGTGGGCTCGGCCGGCGGCTCGGCCGTCGCAGCGGGCGTGTCGGGCGGCGGCGCCTGCGGCTCCTCGGGCTTGGGGTCCGGGCGCCGCGGCCGCCAGGGGTCGTGCTCGCGGTAGCGCATGTCCTCGCCGACGCACTGCCGCGCCTCGGCCGCGAGCAGCCCCGCGCGCTGGCGCAGCGCATCGAGAACCCGTGCCTCCTGCTCCGCCTTCGCGGCGTCGCCCGAGGTCTCCGCCTGGTCGCGCTCCTCGAGGTGCGCGCGTGCGAGCGCCACCGTCCCTTCGAGCGCCGCGAGCTTGTCGCCCACGCACAGGGCCTGGACCACGTCACGGGCCTGGCGCGCGTCCTCGAGCTGCCGTTGCAGGCGGGCACGCAGGTCGCGCAGCTCCCCGCGCGGTCCGAGGCCCGCGCGCAGGGTGGCGAGCGCTCGGGCCGCGCGCCGCACCCGCTCGGCCGCGGCACCGCTCGCCCCCTCGGGCGGTGCGGCGTCCGCCCCCGCGGGAGCGTCACAGCCCGCTCCGAGCTCCGCCTCGAGCGCGCCGAGCGCGACGGTGAGCGCGAGCCGGTGCTCGGCCGCGCGCTCGCGCGGCCCGCCTCGCACGCGCTGCGACCCGGGCGGCTCCGGCGGCGACGCGGCGAGATCGACCTCGACCCCGAACAGAGCCCGCTCGAGCTCGAGCTGCTCGGCGCGAAGGGCCCGGAGCCGCGGGCACTCCGGCGCCGAGACGGAGCCGGGCCGCGCCACCGGCGGCTCGCCGCGCGGGCCCACGCAGCCCACCACGCCGAGCAGCCACGCGGCGAGCATGCGACCGAGCCGGCGACGCCTGCGTGTCACGTACCCATCGTAGTCCCACCGCCAAGGAGCGCTCGCGCGATCCGCACGATCCCGGCGCCGGCCCGGGCTCAGCGCGGCCGCGCGAGCTCCTTCTTCAGCACCTTGCCCATCGCGTTGCGAGGCAGGCTCGCGACGAGGTGCACGACGCGCGGGCGCTTGTGCGGCGCGAGCAGGCCCGCGACGTGCGCCGCGAGCGCCTCCGGGCCCGGCGCCGGCTCGACGCCGGGGCGAAGCGCCACGAAGGCCACGATGCGCTCGCCGAGATCGTCGTCGGGCGCCCCGACCACGGCCGCCTCGGCGACGGCGGGGTGCTCGAGCAGGGCGGCCTCGACCTCGCCCGCGCCCACTTTGTAGCCGCCGGTCTTGATGAGGTCGGTGGCGCGCCGACCCACGATGCGGACCTCGCCCGTCGCGCTCCGCGTGGCGAGGTCGCCCGTGTAGAAGAAGCCCTCCGCGTCGCGCGCGGCAGCCGTGGCGTCCGGGCGGTTCAGGTAGCCCGCGAACACGTTCGGGCCCCGCACCGCCACCTCGCCGAGCGCCTCGGAGCCGGGCGCGATGGGCGCGCGCGCATCGTCGACGAGCCGCACCTCCACACCCCGGAGCGGCGGCCCGACGCTGCCCGGCGTGCGCGGACCGTCGTGGCGCGCAGCGCAGTTGATGAGCGTCTCGGTGAGGCCGTAGCGCTCGACCACGCGCTGCCCCACGAGCCCGGCGAGGCGCTCGCCGTCCCGCGCCGCGAGCGCCGCCGAGCCCGACACGAGCAGGCGCGCGCGCCCGAGCCGCCGGGCGTCCTCCACGCTCGCCGCGCAGTGGTCGGCCAGCCGGTGGTACATCGTCGGGACGGCGAAGAGCAACGTGCCGCCGCGCCCCATCGCGTCGCACACCGCCTCGGGCGTGAAGCGCGGCACGAGGTGCAGGGGCGAGCCGACGCGCAGGCTCCCGAGCACGCCGAGCACGAGCCCGTGCACGTGGAAGAGCGGCAGCGCGTGAACGAGCGTGTCGGCCGCGCTCCAGCCCCAGGCCTCGGCGAGCGCGTCGAGGTTCGAGGCGGCGTTCTGGTGCGTGAGCACGGCGCCCTTCGGCGCCCCGGTCGTGCCCGAGGTGTAGAGCACGAGCAGCGGCTCGTCCGGCCCGGGCGGGGGCGGATCCCAGGTCGGGCCGTCGAGCAGGATGGCCTCGACGCCGGGCGTGCGCGCCGCGAACGCGGCCGGGTCGGCCGCGAGCACGAGCCGCGGCGCCGCGTCCGCGAGCACGTGCAGGAGCTCCTTCTGCCCGAGCGCCGGATTGAGGGGCACCGTCGGGTGACCGGCGAGCGCGTGACCCACGAGAGCCGCGACCGTGGCGACCTCGGGCGTGGCCCAGAGCGCGATGCGCTCGCCCGGTCGGACGCCGGCCGCGCGCAGCCGCGCCGCGTGAGCCCGACCCGCGCGCAGGAGCTCACCGGCCGTGACGAGCGCCGGACCGATGCGGAGTACGGGTCGCGCGGGCTCGGTGCCGAGGGTCGGGAGGAGCGGGTGCACGGCGGGCCGAGCATATCGCGTTTCGCGCGGCGCGACCCACGCCGGACGGCGCCGTCACAGATCGAGCCGCACGCGCGCCTCGTCGAGATCGGCGACCACGAGGTCGGCAACGGGCAGAAAGCGCGCGCGCTCGGAAGCGCGCTCGGGCACCGCGACCACGTACATCCCCGCGGCGCGCGCCGCCGTGGCGCCCGGCAGCGAGTCCTCGAAGGCGCAGAGCTCGGCCGGCGGCAGACCCAGGCGCCGGGCGGCCTCGAGGAACACGTCGGGTGCGGGCTTGTGCCGCGCCACGCTCTCGCCCGAGACGACGGCGGCGAAGAAGCGCGCGAAGCCGCAACGCTCGAGCACCGCCGCGATGAGCGCCTCGCTCGACGACGACGCGAGCCCGAGCGGCAGCGCCCGCGCGGCCGCGGCCTCGAGGATGGCGCGCGCGCCCGGCTTGGGCTCGAGCTCGCCGACGCGCCGCGCGAACGCCGCCACGATGCTGGCCGCCGCGGCGCGCTCGTCGAGCCCCGGCGCCCAGCGCTCGCACAGGTAGCGCGCGGTGGCGCGCACGCCCTGCCCCACGCAGGCGCGGCCGTCGGCCTCGGAGAAGTGCCCGCCGAGACTCGCCGCGAAGTCCCGCTCCGCGGCGAACCACACGGGCTCGCTGTCGACGAGCAGGCCGTCCATGTCGAAGACGAGACCGCTTCGGTGCCTCACGCGCCGAGCCTCGAACGGGTGCCACCCCGCTTCAAGGCGGCGCCCGCGGCGGCGAAGCTGCTAGGGTCCCCCCGTGTCGACCGCGACCCCGCCGCGCGCCTGGCGCGAGCTGCGACCCGTCCTCTGGGCGCTCGCCGCGCTCGCCGCCGTGCTCTGGCTGTCGAGCGCGCGCTTCGCCCCGCCCGCGCCGCTCGGCCTCGACGCGCCGCCCGAGCGCTTCTCGGCCGGCCGCGCCGCGCGCATCCTCGCGGAGGTGCTCGGCGACGGCGCCCCCCACCCCGTCGGCAGCGCCGCGCACGCGGCCGTCCGCGACCGCATCACGGCGACCCTGCGCACGCTCGGCTACGCGCCCGAGCTCCAGACGAGCTTCGTGTGCGGCGGCTACGGAGCGTGCGCGCCGGTCGAGAATGTCGTCGCGGTGCTCGAGGGCCGCGAGCCCGGCGAGGCGATCGTGCTCGCCGCGCACTACGACTCGGTGCCGGCCGGCCCGGGCGCGAGCGACGACGGGGCCGGTGTCGCCGCCGTGCTCGAGATCGCGCGCGCGCTTCGCGCGCTGCCGCAGCCGCGGCGCTCGATCCTCTTGCTCCACGACGACGCCGAGGAGGACGGCCTGCTCGGCGCGACGGCGTTCGTGCGCGAGCACCCGCGCGCCAGGGACGTGCGCGCGGTCGTGAACCTCGAGGCGCGCGGCACCTCGGGCCCGAGCCTCATGTTCGAGACCGGTCACGACGACGCGGGGCTCGTCGCGCTCTACGCCGCCGCGGCCGAGCGCCCGCTCACGAGCTCGCTCTTCCGCGCGGTCTACGACCGCCTCCCGAACGATACCGATCTCTCGGTGTGGAAGCGACACGGCTACACCGGGCTCAATTTCGCGTTCGTCGGCGACGTCGTGCACTACCACACGCCCGCGGACGATCTCGCGCACCTCGACCGCGGCAGCCTCCAGCACCACGGCGACAACGGCCTCGCCGCGGTGCGCGCCCTCGCCGACGGCGACTGGGACACGCACGGCGGCGACGGCGTGTACTTCGACGTGCTCGGTTGGCTGGTGGTGCGCTGGCCGCTCGGCGCGACCTTGCCGCTCGCGGCCCTCGCGCTCGCACTCGCCGCCGCCATGATCGGGCTCGCCCTGCGGACCCGGCAGCTGCGCTCGTGGCGCGGCTTCGCCGGGGGCGCGCTCGCCACGCTCGCCGCGCCCGTGCTCGCCGCCGCCGCGGGCTACGCCGTCGTGTGGGCCCTGCGCGCGGTCGCGCCGACCGACGTCCCCTGGTACGGCACGCCGGCGCCAGCCTACCTGTGCCTCGCCGGCGGCGCCGCGCTCGGCGTCGCGCTCCTCGCGCAGGGCCTCGGCCGCGGCGCGGGCCTGTGGAGCAACTTCGTCGCGCACTGGACGGTCTGGGCGGTGCTCGCGACGGTCGCCGCCTCGCTCGTGCCGGCGGCAAGCTTTCCTCTGCTCGTGCCCGCGCTCGTCGCCGGGGTGACGGGCGTGGCCGCGCTGCTGCTCCGCGTCGCGCCGGGTCGCGTGGCACTCGCCCTCGCCCTCGTGCCGGCCGTCGTCGCGTGGATCCTCTGGCTGCCGATCGCGATCGGCACGGCGCAGGCCCTCGGGGTCGAGGCGCGCGGCGTGCTCGGCGCGGCGCTCGGGCTCTGTCTCGCGCCGCTCGTGCCGGTCCTGGCGCTCCCGGCGGGGCGGCTCCGGCATGCCCCCGCCTGGGTCGCAGCCGCGGCGCTCGTGCTGCCCGTCGTCGTGGTCGCCTTCCTCGCGACGGGTCCGCGCTTTCCGTTCACGGAGAACCACCCGCAGCGCCTCAGCGTGAGCCACCTCGAGCGCGAGGGCTCGGGCGAGGCGAGCTGGTTCGTCGACGCGAGCTGGGACGCGCTCCCGCCCGACGTGGGCCTCGCCGCCGGCATCGGCGCACTCGGTCCCGCGCCGCTGCCGTACCTCGGTTACCGGACGGTCGGACGTGCGCCGGCCCCGCCCCTCGGCACGCCCGGCCCCGTGCTCGAGGTGCGCGCACGCGCGCCGGCCGGCGCCGTCACGCGCGTCGAGGCGCGCCTCCGGTCGCAGCGCGGCGCGAGCACGATCGGCCTCATCGTGCCGCACGGCGGGGGCATCGTCGGGGTCGCCTTCCGCGGCCAGCGCGCCGTCGGCCGGGACCTGCGAGGCTCCCCGTGGTGGGGCCGGCATGCGCTCTACACCTGCCTCGGCGTGCCGCCCGAGGGCGTCGAGGTGGCGTTCGACGTCGAGAGCGGCCGATCGCTCGAGCTCGATCTCGTGGACGTGACGAGCGGGCTGCCCCCCGAGGCCGACGCCATCCTCGAGGCGCGCGGCCCCTTCGGCACGCCGTCGCAGGACGGCGATCTCACCCTCGTCGTGCGCGCCGCCGCGCTCGCGCCCCCCTGACCTCCGACTTCGGCCCCGCGCCCACGGCTGGAGCGCGCGGCGTTCGCGGCGCGCGCAATCGGTGCGCGCGCGGACGCGGCGCAGACGCGCGCCGCAAGGTGCAGCGCCGACGCCTCACCGGGACCGCCCGCCGCGTCCCGCGGCCGCGCCACGGGACGGCGCGAGCCCGCCACGGGGGCGCCGAGACGTGCGGAGGAGCGGCCGAGAGAACGGGCACGGTTTCTGCTTCACGCAGCGCGTGGCGAATGACTCGAGCGCGGGACCGACGGATCGACCCACGGCAAGAGGAGTGCACGGCGACGACGCCACGGCCGGAGCGTTCGCGCGCGGTGCCCTCCTGCCGACGCCGCCCGCGCCGCTCGCGGCAGCGAGCGAGGACTGGCTCGCCCGCGGCTACTGGGCGGTCGCGGCGCTGCTGTTCCTCGGCGGGCTCGCGCTCGCCACCTACAGCACCGCGGCGATCGACTGGACGGCCGTCGCATGTTTCGGCCTGGCTTCGACGGCCTGCTGGGTCGTGTTCCAGCGCCGCCGCCGCCTGGCCGTCCGCGTGCACCTGCTGACGCTCGTGGTGCTGTGGACGGCGTACACGACGCTTGGCGGCGGCCTCGCGGACCACTGGATCGCGGGAGTCGGCGATCAGCTCTTGCCGCTCGTGTTCCCCATCCTGGCGCTGACGGCGCTCGATGGCGCGCTCGGCGCGACGCTCGCGATCACGCCCGCAATGGCGGGCGTGGTGGTGCACTGGCCCCGTCCGGAGGACTGGCTGGCGGGCGGGTTCATGCTGCTCCTCACGGGCGTCATGAGCTTCGTGTCGCGACGGCTCGTGCACGCGCTCGCGCGGGCCCAGGCCGAGCGGCGCGCCGCCGAGCACGTCGACCCGCTGACGGGCCTGCTCAATCGCGCGGGCTTGCTGCGCTTCGGCGGCAAGCCCGCAGCGCGCGGCGCGCTCTTGCTCGTCGACGTGGACCGCTTACGCGTCGTCAACGACCTCCTCGGCCACGCCGGAGGTGACGCCTTGCTGCGGCACCTCGGGTTGCGGCTGCAAGCGACGCTGCCCGGCGGCGGGACCCTGGCGCGCAGCGGCGGCGACGAGTTCGCGCTCCTGCTCGCCGGCGGGGACGAGGCGAGCGCGAAAGCGCTCGCGACCGCGATCCTCGGGGCGCTCACGGTGCCCACCGAGCTCGCCGGGCGGCTCCCGAGCGTGGACGTCCACGTCGGCATCGCGACCTGGTCGTCCGCGCCCGAGAGCGTCGAGTGGGCACTCGACCGCGCCGCGTGGGCCGTCGTCCAGGCGCGGCGCGGCCACGCGCGCATCGGCAGCTACGTCGATCCCAGCAGCAACACGGCCGCCGGCCGCAGCTCGATGGATCTCGAGCTCGCGCGCGCCATGCACCGGCGCGAGATCGTCCCGTACTACCAGCCCATCTTCGAGACCCAGACCGGCGTCGTCGCGGGCGCCGAGGCACTCGCCCGCTGGCTGCACCCGCGCCGGGGTCTGGTGCCGCCGGCCGACTTCGTGGGGCGCGCCGAGCACCTGAATCTCGTCATCGACCTCGACCGCTACATGCTCGGGCGCGTGGCCGAGGACCTCGAAGTGCTCGTCGAGCACGGCTTCTCGGGCTGGCTCGCGGTCAACGTCTCCGCGTCGTCGTTCGAGGACCCGGCCTTTCTGGACCGCATCACGGCGCTCGTCGCCGCCCACCCGAGGCTACGCGGTCGCCTCGTCATCGAGATCACGGAGACCGTGGCGATCGCGTCCGAAGAACGCGCCCAGCGCATCGCCGCGCGGCTCGAGCAGCTCGGCCTCGAGCTCGCCATCGACGACTTCGGGACCGGCTACTCGTCGCTCGCGCAGCTGAAACACCTGCGCGCGGACCACCTCAAGCTCGACCGCGCGTTCGTATCCGGTATCGGCGCGAGCGAGCGCGACGAGGACATCGTCGAGCTCGTCCTGGAGCTCGGACGGCGCTTCCGGATCGCCGTCATCGCCGAGGGCGTCGAGACGGACGTCCAGCATCGCTTCCTGCGCGATCACGGCTGCCCGCTCGTGCAGGGCTTCGGGCTCGCGCGGCCAGCGCCGCTCGAGGCGCTGCTTGGCCGCGCGGAGGGCGCGGCGGCGGGCTCGGAGCGGGTGCGCGAGAACACGGCGCCGGCGTCGCAGAACTAGAAGCGCGACCAGGTTTGGCGCGCGAACCGGGCGTTGCGAAGTCGTATGCGCTGCGGGGGCGTGCAGCGCATACGCGAAGTCCGTGAACGCCCGCGCGCCGGTGGTCGCCCTCCTCGCCGCCCCAGGCCCTCGACCCCTTGGCCCCTCGACCCGTTCGCACGCTTTCGGACCATGCGCGGTTCGAGTCCGCGCCTCAGTCGGCTCGGGCGCGGGCCGGTCGCGTGCCGAGGAGCTTGAAGGCGCGCACGCCGCGCCGGTCGACGCGGAGCACGTGGAGGCCGAGCGCGCGGTCGCGCACGAGGAGCACGGCCGCGTCACCGACCACCGCCACGCGCAGCGCCTCGACGTCGAGCCCGCCCTCGCGCGCCGTGTCGAAGAGCACCTGCTCGCGCGCCGCCGCGAGCGCGAGGGGCGCGCCCAGCCGCACGCGCAGGCCGAGCTCCGCCCGCACGTAGGCGACGAGCACCTCGTCGCCGAGCGCCGCCACCGCCGCGACCTCGGTGTCCGCAGGGAGGCGCCACGCGTGCACGACCGGGTCGCAGACGCCGTCGACCGTGCAGCGCTCGGTGTCGATCTGCGCGCCGCGGTGGTACACGACGAGCGCGGCGTCCGCACCACAGCCGAGCGCGAGCTCCGGGGACGCGCCGCCGGCGCCGACGGCAAAGCCCGTCGCGCCGCGACGCCCGCGCACGAGCACCGACGCCGCGTCCGAGCCCGAGGCGAGCAGCAGGCGCCGTCCGAGCAGCTCGCAGGACGCCACCGCCCGCGCGCCGGGCGCCACCTCGCCCGCGACCCCGCGCTCGCCCGCCCCGAGCGGCCACGCCGCGGCCCGCCCGCCCGCCGTGGGCCACCACACGAGCCCGAGGTCGTCGAGCCAGGC